>NZ_CP107549.1:2540350-2857894 GCF_025837155.1 Pseudomonas sp. Z8(2022)
CCAAGGGCAGCTACGGCTTCCCCAACCTGGCCGACAGCAGCTGGCGCTGGGGCGGCGAGCCGGAGACCATCAAGACCACCATCATGCATGGCCGTATCGGCGTAATGCCGGCACAAGGCCCGATGATCGGCGAAGATGGCGTACGTAACGTCGCTGCCTACGTCCTCACCGAGCTGGCTGGCCGCGAGCTGCCGGAAGGCACCGAGGCTGACATCGACGCCGGCAAGCAGATCTTCGCCACCCTGTGCTCCGCCTGCCACACCCCGGCCGGCACCGGCATGCCGGCGATGGGCGCGCCGAATCTGACTCAGCCGAGCGCATTCATCTACGGCAGCAGCTTCGCGCAACTGCAACAGACCATCCGTTATGGTCGCAGCGGCAACATGCCGGCTCAGGGCGATTTCCTCGGCAACGACAAGGCTCACCTGCTGGCCGCCTACGTGCTCAAGCTGAGCCAGGGCGACACCAAGTAACCTCCCGCCTCACCGGCGACCGATTCACGGTCGCCGGTCCCTCCTTATATGTATGCGACCCAGTGTCGCACCTGCCGACCAATAGCCCTGCAATTTCCTTGACCTGGGCTAAGCTGCCTTTCAGTCGCCATTTGTCACAACTCCAAGGCGATCCTTTCTCAGCGCTGCGCAAACTGGTTGCGCCAAAAGCTGCCAGAGTGTCTCCCGAGGCCACCTCGCAAACCTCGTAAAGGCCTCTGAAACCCTATTCGCGTCGGCATGTTGCGTTGCAATGGCTACCTGCTTTCTCCATACTTGCCGCCGATTTTTGCCCCATAAAACTCCATTAACCGTGGAACCCCTAGCATGAGCACAGCAATCAGTCAGACTGCTTATAACTATAAGGTGGTCCGCCAGTTCGCCATTATGACGGTGATCTGGGGGGTCATTGGGATGGGTCTAGGCGTGTTCATCGCCGCACAACTCGTGTGGCCAGAACTCAACCTGGGCCTGCCGTGGACTAGCTTCGGCCGTCTGCGCCCGCTGCACACCAACGCGGTGATCTTCGCCTTCGGCGGATGCGCACTGTTCGCGACCTCGTACTACGTGGTCCAGCGCACCTGCCAGACGCGCCTGATCTCCGACGGTCTGGCTGCCTTTACCTTCTGGGGCTGGCAAGCAGTCATCGTTCTGGCGGTGATCACCCTGCCGCTGGGTTACACCAGCACCAAGGAATACGCCGAGCTGGAGTGGCCGATCGATATCCTTCTGGGTCTCGTCTGGATCACCTATCTCGTGGTGTTCTTCGGCACCATCGTCAAGCGCAAGACCAAGCACATCTATGTGGGCAACTGGTTCTTCGGTGCCTTCATTCTGGTCACCGCGATGCTGCACATCGTCAACAGCGCTGCCGTTCCGGTGACCCTGTTCAAGTCGTACTCGGCCTATGCCGGTGCTACCGATGCGATGATCCAGTGGTGGTACGGCCATAACGCCGTGGGCTTCTTCCTGACCACCGGCTTCCTGGGGATGATGTACTACTTCGTACCCAAGCAGGCCGAGCGTCCGATCTACTCGTATCGCCTGTCCATCGTGCATTTCTGGGCGCTGATCACCCTGTACATCTGGGCCGGTCCGCACCACCTGCACTACACCGCTCTGCCGGACTGGGCACAGTCCCTCGGCATGGCCATGTCCGTCATTCTCCTGGCGCCGAGCTGGGGTGGCATGATCAACGGCATGATGAGCCTGTCCGGCGCCTGGCATAAGCTGCGCACCGACCCGATCCTGCGCTTTTTGGTGGTATCGCTGGCGTTCTACGGCATGTCCACCTTCGAAGGTCCGATGATGGCCATCAAGACGGTCAACGCCCTGTCCCACTACACCGACTGGACCATCGGCCACGTACACGCCGGTGCCCTCGGCTGGGTAGCGATGATCTCCATTGGCTCGCTGTATCACCTGATTCCGAAGGTGTTCGGCCGCGAGCAGATGCACAGCATCGGCCTGATCAACACCCACTTCTGGCTGGCGACCATCGGTACCGTGCTGTACATCGCCTCGATGTGGGTCAACGGCATCACCCAGGGCCTGATGTGGCGCGCGGTCAACGAAGACGGCACCCTCACCTACTCCTTCGTCGAAGCGCTGGAAGCCAGCCATGCAGGCTTTGTCGTGCGCATGATCGGCGGCGCCTTCTTCGTCACCGGCATGCTGCTGATGGCTTACAACACCTACCGCACCGTGCGTGCCGCCAAGCCGGCTGAATACGAAGCGGCTGCGCAGATTCCCGCCGGAGTAGCTCACTGATGAAACACGAAATCATCGAGAAGAATATCGGCCTGATGGCGCTGCTGATGGTGATTGCCGTCAGCATCGGTGGCCTGACCCAGATCGTCCCGCTGTTCTTCCAGGACGTCACCAATGAGCCGGTGGAAGGCCTCAAGCCCTACACCGCCATGCAACTGGAAGGTCGCGATATCTACATCCGCGAGGGCTGCGTCGGCTGCCACTCGCAGATGATCCGCCCGTTCCGCGCCGAAACCGAGCGTTACGGCCACTACTCCGTCGCTGGCGAAAGCGTCTGGGATCACCCCTTCCTGTGGGGTTCCAAGCGTACCGGCCCGGACCTGGCCCGCGTCGGCGGCCGTTACTCGGACGAGTGGCATCGCGCCCACCTGTACAACCCGCGCAACGTCGTGCCTGAGTCGAAGATGCCCGCCTACCCCTGGCTGGTGGAGAACAAGCTCGACGGTCGCGACACCGCCAAGAAGATGGAAGTCATGCGTGGCTTCGGCATCCCCTACACCGACGAAGATATCGCCGGTGCCCGCGATGCCGTGAAGGGCAATACCGAAATGGACGCGCTGGTCGCGTACCTGCAGGTTCTCGGCACTTCCATCAAGAACAAACGGTAAGACGCTATGGACATCGGGATGATTCGCGGCATCGGCACGGCGGTGGTTTTCATCGCCTTCATCGGCGTAGTGCTCTGGGCTTACAGCAGCAAGCGCAAGTCGAGCTTCGACGAAGCTGCCAACCTGCCCTTCGCTGACGATCCCAAGCCCGAGTCCAAGCGCGATCAGGACTCTTCCAGGAGCAATAACCAATGACCACGTTCTGGAGTTGGTACGTAACCATTCTGTCTCTGGGCACCATCTTCGCCCTGACCTGGCTGATCTTCGGCACTCGCAAGGGTCAGCGCCAGGAAACCACCGAAGAAACCGTCGGCCACAGCTTCGACGGCATCGAGGAGTATGACAACCCGCTGCCGAAGTGGTGGTTCATGCTGTTCGTCGCCACCATCGTCTTCGCCCTCGGCTACCTCGCCCTGTACCCGGGCCTGGGTAACTTCAAAGGCCTGCTGCCGGGCTACGACTATGTCGACAACGAAAAGCAGACGCCTTTCGCTGCCGGCGTACAGATCGCTGACGGCTCCATGCGTCACGCAGGCTGGACCGGCGTGCATCAGTGGGAAAAGGAAATGGCGCGCGCCGATGAGCAATACGGCCCGCTGTTCGCCAAGTACGCCGCCATGCCGATCGAGGAAGTGGCCAAGGACGAGCAGGCCCTGAAAATGGGTGGCCGCCTGTTCGCTTCCAACTGCTCGGTCTGCCACGGTTCCGATGCCAAGGGCAGCTACGGCTTCCCCAACCTGACCGACACCGAATGGCGTTGGGGTGGCGAGCCGGAAACCATCAAGACCACCATCCTCAAGGGTCGCCAGGGCGCCATGCCGGCTCAGGGCCCGGCCATTGGCGAAGACGGCGTACGCAACGTAGCCGCCTACGTGCTGACCCAACTGGCTGGCCGTGAACTGCCGGAAGACGCGGAAGCCGATATCGAAGCGGGCCAGAAGGTCTTCGCCGGTACCTGCTTCGCCTGCCACGGCGCTGACGGCAAGGGCACCCCTGCCATGGGCGCACCGAACCTGACCAACCCGGCAGCGTTCATCTACGGCAGCAGCTACGCGCAACTGCAGCAGACCATCCGCTACGGTCGTCACGGCAACATGCCTGCCCAGGAAGAATTCCTCGGCAACGACAAGGTGCACCTGCTGGCTGCCTACGTGTACAGCCTGTCGCACAAGGCACAAGAGCAGTAAGCGCTGATCGACTCTTTTGACAAGGGTCAATGAACGCCCGGGTCGCGACTGCTCGTCGCACCCGGGCGTTGTCTTTCAGGCGTACCATATAGACACCGTGAAACGACCCTGACCGGCACGCATCGGCCCGGGCTGCCAACCAACCGCTTTGGTATGCATTGATGAGCGAAAAGATTCCCGTCCAGGACGTCACCCCTCCCTCCTCTGCCAAGACTGCCAGCGTCGATCTCTACGCCAGCCGCGAGAAGATCTACACCCGTGCATTCACCGGTCTGTACCGCAACCTTCGCCGCGTTGGCGGCGCTGTGCTGTTCCTGCTCTTCTTCGGCACCGTCTGGCTGAATTGGGACGGTCGCCAGGCCGTGTGGTGGAACCTGCCGGAACGCAAGTTCAACATTTTCGGCGCCACCTACTGGCCGCAGGACTTCATGCTGCTCTCCTGGCTGCTGATCATCTGCGCCTTCGGCCTGTTCCTGATCACCGTGTTCGCCGGCCGCGTCTGGTGCGGCTACACCTGTCCGCAGAGCGTATTCACCTGGGTGTTCATGTGGGCGGAAAAGGTCACCGAAGGCGACCGCAACCAGCGCATGAAGCTGGACAAGCAGCCCATGAGCGGCAACAAGTTCGTACGCAAGGCGGCCAAGCACAGCATCTGGATCGGCGTTTCACTGCTGACCGCCATCACCTTCGTCGGCTACTTCACACCGATTCGCGACCTGGTGGTCGAGATCTTCACCGGTGAAGCCAGCGGCTGGGCCTACTTCTGGATCGGCTTCTTCACCCTGGCCACCTACGGCAACGCCGGCTACCTGCGCGAACAGGTGTGCATCTACATGTGCCCCTACGCCCGCTTCCAGAGCGTGATGTTCGACCAGGACACCCTGATCGTTTCCTACGATCCGCGTCGCGGCGAGAAGCGTGGCCCGCGCAAGAAGGACGCCGACTACAAGGCCCAGGGCCTCGGCGACTGCATCGACTGCAAGATGTGCGTGCAGGTCTGCCCCACCGGCATCGATATCCGTGACGGCCTGCAGGTCGAGTGCATCGGCTGCGCCGCGTGCATCGACGCCTGCGACGACATCATGGAGAAGATGAACTACCCGAAAGGGCTGATCAGCTACACCACTGAACACAACCTGTCCGGGCAGAAGACTCGGCTGCTGCGCCCGCGCCTGATCGGATACGCTGTCGCGCTGATCGCCATGATCAGCCTGTTCGGCTGGGCCGTGGCCAATCGCCCGCTGGTGGGGCTGGATGTGCTCAAGGACCGTGTGCTGTTCCGCGAGAACGAGCGCGGCCATATCGAGAACGTCTACACCCTGAAGATCATGAACAAGTCGCAGCGCGACATGACGTACGTGATCACCGCCGACGGCCTCGACGGTCTGGTCTACGAAGGCAAGAACGAAGTGCGGGCGCTGGCCGGTGAGGTGTACTCCTTCCCCGTCGAGCTTTCCATAGCACCGGAGAAGCTGCCCTCGAGCGCCAACAACATCATCTTCCACGTACAATCCGTGGATGACCCCAGTATCAAGACCGACGCCGACAGCCGCTTCATCGGCCCCAGCGTCCGCTGACAACGGAAAGAGCATGTCCGAACAAGCACCTTCGCCGGTAAAACCCTGGTACAAGCAGTTCTGGCCCTGGTTCATCATTGCCCTGCTCGGCTACTCCGTAGTGCAGGGCGTGGCACTGCTCACGCTGGCCTCGAAGAACCCGCCGGGCCTGATCTCCGACGACTACTACGACGTCGGCAAGGGCATCAACCAGTCGCTGGAGCGCGAGAAGCTGGCCGAGCGCCTGCAACTGCACGGCGAACTGGTGCTCGACAACACCACCGGCGTCGCCACCCTGGCACTGCAAGGCAACAGCAAGCCGCAGCAGATCGTCCTCAACCTGATCTCGCCGACCCAGCCGGAACGCGATCGCCGCGTCATCCTGCAGCCGGGCGTAGACGGCAACTATCGCGGCCAGATGGTCGATCAGGTCAGTGGTCGTCGTTTCGTCGAACTGCTCGGCCAGGAAGGCAGCCAGAACTGGCGTCTTTTCGAGGAAGAGAACATCGCCGATGGCCAGACCATCCTGATCGGCGACAATCCCTCCTACTGACCCAGCCGATGCCCGCCCCTACCCCCTGCTACCACTGTGGCCTGCCGGTGCCTGCCGGCAGCCACTTCCGCGCCGAGGTTCTCGGCCAGACCCGCGAAATGTGCTGCCCCGGCTGCCAGGCCGTGGCCGAAGCCATCGTCGCCGGGGGGCTGGAGCATTACTACAGCCATCGCAGCGAAAACTCCGCCAACCCGCAAGCCCTGCCGCAGGCTCTGCCTGACGAGCTGGCACTGTACGATCGCAGCGATGTACAGCAGCCTTTCGTCCAGCATGAAGGCGAGCTGAGCGAAACCCAGCTGCTGATCGAGGGCATCAGTTGTGCGGCCTGCGGCTGGCTGATCGAGAAGCACCTGCGCGGCGTGCCCGGAGTGGCCGAAGCACACCTGAACCTGTCCAACCACCGCTTGCAGGTGCGCTGGCAGGATAGCCGAATTCCCTTGAGCAAGCTGCTCGCCGAACTGCGCCGTATCGGCTACGCCGCCCATCCCTGGCGCGCCGACGAAGCCGCTGAGCGCCTGGCTGCGGAAAACCGCCGGCGCATGCGCGAACTGGGTGTGGCCGGCCTGCTGTGGATGCAGGTGATGATGGCGACCATGGCCACCTGGCCGGAATTCAACATCGACCTGTCGCCGGAACTGGACAAGATCCTGCGCTGGACCAGCCTGTTCCTCACCACCCCCATCGTCTTCTACTGCTGCGGTCAGTTCTTCCGTGGCGCGCTGCGCGACCTGCGCACCCGCCACCTGACCATGGACGTGTCGGTGTCGCTGGCCATCGGCGGTGCCTACGTGGCAGGCATCTGGTCGACCATCACCGGTCAGGGCGAGCTGTACTTCGACGCCGTGGGCATGTTCGCCCTGTTCCTGCTCGCCGGACGCTATCTGGAACGACGCGCCCGCGAACGCACGGCGGCGGCGACCGCACAACTGGTGCAGTTGCTGCCGGCGTCCTGCCTGCGTCTGGAAGCCGACGGCCAGAGCCAGCGCATCCTGCTCAGCGAACTGCGTGTCGGTGAACGCGTGCTGGTGCAACCCGGCTCGCTGATTCCGGCCGACGGGTGCATCGTCGCCGGCCAGTCCAGCGTGGACGAATCGCTGCTGACCGGGGAGTACCTGCCTCTGGCACGTGGTGTCGGCGACGGAGTCACTGCCGGAACGCTGAACGTCGAAGGCCCGCTGACCGTCGAAGTGCAGGCGCTGGGTGATGCCACTCGCCTGTCTGCCATCGTGCGTCTGCTGGAGCGGGCGCAGAGCGAGAAACCACGCCTGGCGGAAATCGCCGACCGCGTTTCGCAGTGGTTTCTGCTGTTCATCCTGGTCTCCGCTGCCGTGGTCGGCGTCGTCTGGTGGGGAATCGATTCCAGCCGCGCCTTCTGGGTAGTACTCGCCCTGCTCGTGGCCACCTGCCCGTGCGCTCTGGCCCTGGCCACGCCGACGGCACTGACCACCGCTACCGGCAGCCTGCACAAACTGGGCATGCTGCTGACCCGCGGCCATGTGCTCGAAGGCCTGAACCAGATCGACACTCTGGTGCTCGACAAGACCGGGACACTGACCGAGGGGCGCCTGACGCTCAAGGCCATCCATCCCCTGCGCGATCTCGACGAAGGCGCCTGCCTGGCGCTGGCCGCCGCGCTGGAGAACCGCTCGGAACACCCGATTGCCCGCGCCTTCAGCCAGGCGCCGCGCGCAGCGGAATCGGTCGACAGCCATCCGGGCCAGGGTCTGCAGGGCAGCGTCGACGGACGCCTGCTACGCATCGGCGAAGCCAGTTTCGTCTGCGCTCTGAGCGGCCAACCCGTACCACCGATTGCCGGCGAGAACGGCCAGTGGCTGCTGCTGGGCGATGAACAGGGACCGCTGGCCTGGTTCGTCCTCGACGACCGTCTGCGCGAGGACGCTCCGGATCTGGTCGCCGCTGCGCGGGCCCGCGGCTGGCATATCCACCTGCTGTCCGGCGACAGCTCGCCCATGGTGAGCGAAGTCGCGCGCCAGTTAGGCATCGACGATGCTCGTGGCGGCCTGACCCCGGATGCCAAACTGGCAGTGCTCAAGCAGTTGCATGGCGAAGGTCGTCGCGTGCTGATGCTCGGCGACGGCGTCAACGACGTACCGGTACTGGCCGCCGCCGATATCAGCGTGGCCATGGGTTCGGCGTCCGACCTGGCGAAAACCAGCGCCGACGCGGTACTGCTGTCGAACCGCCTGGGCAGCCTGGTCGATGGTCTGAGGCTGGCCAGGCGTACACGGCGTATCATCATCGAAAACCTGGCCTGGGCGACGCTGTACAATGGTCTGGTGCTGCCCTTCGCCGCCCTGGGCTGGATCACGCCGATCTGGGCGGCCGTGGGCATGTCGCTCAGCTCGCTGCTGGTGGTGCTCAACGCATTGCGCCTGAGCCGGTAAGCTGCCCACCGTCGCGAGCGGATCGCGCGGAAGCCTAGGATTCGCCCGCCCCCCTGCCCCATACCCGGAGACCGCATGTCCGCCCTCTATATCCTGATCCCCGTCGCCATCGGCCTGGTCGGTTTCGCTATCTGGCTGTTCTTCTGGGCCGTGGACAGCGGTCAGTACGACGACCTGGACGGGCCGGCGCACAGCATTCTGTTCGACGACGAAGATCCGCTGCACAAGGCCGGCATCGAACAGGCCGAGGAGCCTAACAGGCAGGACAAGCCCGATGCTTGAACTGGCACCGCTGCTGGTGTCGGCGCTGATCCTCGGTCTGCTCGGCGGCGGCCACTGCCTCGGCATGTGCGGCGGCCTGATGGGCGCGCTGACCCTGGCGATCCCACCGGAACAACGCGGCAGACGCCTGCAACTGCTACTGGCCTACAACCTCGGCCGTATTCTCAGTTACAGCCTTGCCGGCCTGCTTCTTGGCCTGGCTGGCTGGGCCGTTGCGGGCAGCAAGGCCGAAGTGGTCATGCGCACGCTGGCGGCGCTGCTGCTGATCTCCATGGGCCTGTATCTGGCCGGCTGGTGGAGTGGCCTGACGCGCATCGAGGCCCTGGGGCGCGGCCTGTGGCGGCATATCCAGCCGCTGACGCGGCGTTTTATGCCGGTCACGAGCATTCCAAAGGCAATGGTGCTGGGCGGGCTATGGGGCTGGCTGCCATGCGGTCTGGTCTACAGCACGCTGCTGTGGGCTTCCAGCCAGGGCAATGCCGTGGACAGCGCCCTGCTGATGCTGGCCTTCGGCCTGGGTACCTGGCCGGTACTGCTGGCCACGGGACTGGCTGCAGAACGCATTACCGCCCTGCTGCGCAAACGCGGCGTGCGCATGGCCGGCGGCCTGCTGGTGATCCTGTTCGGCATCTGGACCCTGCCCGGCCCGCACCAGCACTGGCTGATGGGGCATTGACGGCAGCGGCAAACCTCAGCCCGGGTTTTCCGCATCAACATCCGGGCCAGGCCACCGAAGCGCGTCCTACTCGCCCTTGATGCAAGTCAAGGTCGCTCCGTTCCGGCATCCCTAGACTGCCCGCAAAGCCTGTCCAGGATTATTTTCCATGCAAGACGCCATCCAGTGGGATGCCGACCTGATCCGCCGCTACGATCTCGCCGGCCCGCGCTACACCTCTTACCCGACCGCCGTGCAGTTCCACGACGATATCGGCCCTTTCGACCTGCTGCATGCGCTGCGCGATAGTCGCAAGGCCGGCCGTCCGCTATCGCTGTACGTGCACATCCCGTTCTGCGCGCACATTTGCTACTACTGCGCCTGCAACAAGGTGATCACCAAGGATCGCGGTCGCGCCCTGCCCTATCTGGAAAAGCTCGAGCGGGAAATCGAGATGGTCAGTCGCTACGTCGACAAGACCCAGCCAATCGAACAGCTGCACTTCGGCGGCGGTACGCCGACCTTTCTCAGCCACGACGAACTGCGTCGCCTGATGCAGCACCTGCGCCAGCACTTCAACCTGCTGGATGACGACTCCGGTGACTACAGCATCGAGATCGACCCGCGCGAGGCCGACTGGTCGACCATGGGCCTGCTGCGCGAACTGGGCTTCAACCGCGTCAGCCTTGGCGTGCAGGATCTCGACCCCGAGGTACAGCGTGCGGTCAATCGCCTGCAGACTCTGGAGGAAACCCGCGCCATCATCGAGGCGGCGCGCACCCTGCAGTTCCGCTCGGTGAACATCGACCTGATCTACGGACTGCCCAAGCAGACGCCCGAACGCTTCGCCCGCACCGTGGCGGAAGTGATCGCCCTGCAGCCGGACCGGCTTTCGCTGTTCAATTACGCGCACCTGCCCGAGCGTTTCATGCCGCAACGGCGCATCAGTGCCGACGACCTGCCGAGCCCGGCGGACAAGCTGGTCATGCTGCAGAACAGCATCGAACAACTGACACGTGCCGGTTATCGCTATATCGGCATGGACCACTTCGCCCTGCCCGATGACGAGCTGGCCATCGCCCAGGAAGAAGGCACCCTGCAACGCAACTTCCAGGGCTACACCACCCACGGCCATTGCGACCTGATTGGCCTGGGCGTCTCCGCCATCAGCCAGATCGGTGATCTGTACAGCCAGAACGACAGCGACATCGCCAGCTATCAGCAGAGCCTCGGCAATGGCCAGCTGGCAACCCGCCGCGGCCTGCACTGCAATGCAGACGACCGCTTGCGTCGCGCCGTGATTCAGCAACTGATCTGCCACTTCGAACTGGACTTCGCCGACATCGAACAGGCGTATGGCGTGATATTCCGCGATTACTTCGCGGCGCTCTGGCCGGAGCTGGAGCAGCTCCACCGCGATGGTCTGATCGAGCTGACTACAGAGCGGATCGAGGTGCGCCCGGCAGGACGTCTGCTGGTGCGCTCGCTGTGCATGCTGTTCGATCGCTATCTCAACGATCAGGTGCGCCAGCGCTTCTCCCGAGTGATCTGAACAGGCAACTCGGCCCCGTGGCGGATATGCCCGCCACGGGTAAACGCCTTAGCCCATCGCCAGCGTCGCGGCCGTCTGCATCTGAGCATCCGAGAGATCGTTCTCGCGCATCAGCTTGATCAGATTGGCGTTGGCCGCCGTCAGCGCACTGTTGAGCGAAGCCAGTTCGCTCTGCAGTGCTTCCAGCTTCAGGCGCCTGGTTTCCTCATCGAGACTCCGATCGCTCATGATCGCGTCGATCTGCGTCTGCTTCTCGGCGATCTGCGCGCGCAACTCGCGGATCATCTTGAGCAGGTCCTTGATCGCCTGAGGCAGATCGCTGTCGTCGATGTCCCGGTTCTTGTCGGACCTGGCAGACATGCTCTTGCCGATTTCGGACAAGCTCACGCGCAACCCTTCGCGTACTTCTTCCGGGCTGCGCTCGACTGCGGTGAATTGTCGCTGCACACCCAGGGCAAGATGGTTCAACGGCCCGGTCGATGTTATGCGCATAGCGCTGCTGCTCCCTGCTTTGGACTATCGTTCCATCGTCTGCATCGGCGGCGCACGTGCAAACTTGAGCACCCGGTCAGTCAGCATATGGCTGGTCGCCATGCCTGCCCTGCGGTACCCTTACATCCATTGCGTGTATATCCGGGAAGCCCGACGATGTCCGAGAGCATCAAGCTGCGCTCGCAGCACCAAGCCCATTGCAAGGATTGCAGCCTGGCTGCCTTGTGCCTGCCCCTCTCCCTGAACATGGAAGACATGGACGCTCTGGACGAAATCGTCAAGCGCGGCCGTCCGCTGAAGAAAGGCGAGTTCCTTTTCCGCCAGGGCGACGCCTTCGGCTCCGTGTTCGCCGTGCGCTCCGGCGCGCTGAAAACCTTCAGCCTGAGCGACGGCGGTGAAGAGCAGATCACCGGCTTCCACCTACCCAGCGAGCTGGTCGGCCTGTCCGGCGTCGACGGCGAACGCTACCCGGTATCGGCGCAGGCTCTGGAAACCACCTCGGTATGTGAAATCCCCTTCGAGCGCCTCGATGACCTGGCGCTGCAGCTGCCGCAACTGCGCCGTCAGCTGATGCGCATCATGAGCCGCGAGATTCGCGACGATCAGCAGATGATGCTGTTGCTGTCCAAGAAGACCGCCGACGAGCGCATCGCCACCTTCCTGGTCAACCTCTCCGCCCGCTTCCGCGCCCGTGGTTTTTCGGCCAATCAGTTCCGCCTGGCCATGTCACGCAACGAAATTGGTAACTACTTGGGGCTTGCAGTAGAGACCGTGTCTCGCGTATTTACCCGCTTCCAACAGAACAAGCTGCTCGAAGCCGAAGGCAAGGAAGTACATATTCTCGATCCGATCGAGCTATGTGCCCTGGCCGGAGGCAATCTCGACGTTTGAGTTCGCAGGTATTCGCGGGCTCGACGCATTTAGGACCCCACGATGATCTTTGACGAATTCAGCATCAAGACCCTGATCCGCCCGGTACCGGACTTCCCCAAGCCGGGCGTGATCTTTCGCGACATCACCCCGCTGTTCCAGTCGCCGCGCGCCCTGCGCATGGTTGCCGACAGTTTCATCCAGCGTTACGTCGAGGCCGATTTCAGCCATATCGGCGCCATGGATGCCCGCGGCTTTCTGATCGGCTCGATCATCGCCTATGAACTGAACAAACCTCTGGTGCTGTTCCGCAAGCAGGGCAAGCTGCCGGCCGACGTGCTCAGCGAGGCCTATCAGACCGAGTACGGCGAGGCCTTCCTCGAAGTCCACAGCGACAGCCTCTGCGAAGGCGACTCGGTGCTGATCTTCGATGACCTGATCGCCACCGGCGGCACCCTGATCGCCGCAGCCAACCTGGTACGCCGCATGCGCGCCACGGTCTTCGAGGCCGCCGCCATCATCGACCTGCCGGAGCTGGGCGGCTCACAGAAACTGCAGGATGCCCAGATCCCGGTTTTCAGCCTCACCGCCTTCGCGCTAGACGACCGCTGAACGCTCCTGGCCCGGCTGCCGCCGGGCCATTGCATCGATCTCCAGCGATACCTTCATGCCTGAACTCGATTTGACCCCATCCCGTGCCGACTGGCGCCAGCACCTGGCGCGGATCATGGACGGCAAGGCCGTACAGCGTCTGGTTACCACGCTGATTCTGGTCAACGCGGCCATTCTCGGTCTGCTGACCTCGAAGGAAACCGTCGACCAATGGGGCTGGCTGCTGCTGCCACTGGACGCCGCCATCCTCGCCTGTTTCGTCGTGGAACTGACACTGCGCTTCGCGGCCCGCGGTGTCGCGCTTGTGCGCGATCCATGGGCCCTGTTCGACTGCATCGTCATTGCCATCGCCCTGGTGCCGGCCAACGGCCCCTTTGCCGTACTACGCGCATTGCGGGTTCTGCGCGTGCTGCGTCTGGTATCGATCAACCCCAGCATGCGCAGGGTGGTGCATGCGCTGCTCGCCTCGTTGCCGGGCATGGGCAGCATCATCATGCTGATGGGCCTGATTTTCTACGTTGCCGCGGTAATGGCCACACAACTGTTCGGTGAACGCTTCCCCGAATGGTTCGGCAGTCTGAGCGCCAGCCTCTATTCGCTGTTCCAGATGATGACCCTGGACAGCTGGTCGAGCGGCACCGTGCGACCGATCATGGAGGTGTATCCGTACGCCTGGGTGTTCTTCATCCCCTACGTGCTGGTCGCCACGTTCATGATGCTCAACCTGTTCATCGCGGTGATCGTCAACGCCATGCAGGACGCTCAGGAACCCAGCGCCGAGGAGCAGGCAAAGGCGGCGCGCGATCAGGCGATACTCGACGAACTCAGGGCACTGCGTACGGAAATCGCCGAACTGCGACGCAAGCCCTGAAACAAGCGCCATTGCGGGGGTGGAGCCCCCCCTCTGATTCATCACCCGCCTTAAGTTGGCGGCGCAAGACGCCGCCACGTCCGATAGTTACATCGTTCAGTTACATCGTTGGCCCGCAGAGATCCGCAGCGACCGGGGCGCCAACTCCACGAGAGGACTCGAACGATGAGCGCCAGTGCCACCCTGCCCCAGCCGAAATCCAGCTTCCCGGTTCGCCGTATGGACTTCAGCTTCAGCGAAACCCCGAAATACTGGTTCCATGACGATCCGTTCATGAGCCATTTCATGAACAACCTGTCATCACTGTTCCCCTACGGCGAAAAATTCTTCGTCGACAGCGTGCGTGCAGTGCGTGATCAGGTCAGCGAACCGCAGCTGAAGAAAGACATCAGCGCATTCATCGGCCAGGAAGCCATGCACTCCAAGGAGCACGCCGCTTACAACGATTACGCCAATCAGCACGGCATCGATCTGGAGCGCCTGGAGCTGCGCGTCAAGGTGCTGCTGGAGTGGGTGACCCGTTTCAGCAGCAGAAAGCACCGCCTGGCAGCCACCTGCGCACTGGAACATTTCACCGCAACCATGGCCGCGCAGTTGCTCGAGCGTGAAGACCTCACCACGCAGATGAATGACCCGAAGCTGTATCAGCTGTGGATGTGGCATGCCATCGAGGAGAACGAGCACAAGGCGGTGTGCTACGACGTGTACCAGCAAGTCTACGGCGGATACTTCACCCGTACGCTGGTCATGCTGCTGACCACCGTGATCTTTCTCGGGGTGATCGGCTGGTTTCAGATCCATCTGCTGCGCAAGGACGGCCAACTGCTCAACTGGCGCAGCTGGGGCTTCGGCCTACGGAAACTCTTCGGCCTGCGCAACGGCTTCCTCACCAGGCTGATCGGTCCCTATCTGGACTACTATCGTCCCGGTTTCCACCCCAAGGACCACGATACCGAGACGCTGGAGAATCGCTGGCGCGAGCGCCTAGGCTTCAGTATCTGAGCCCAACCCGAGCGGGAGTTCGAGCATGAATGCGTCCGTGTCATCTAGCCGCCATTGCAAGATCGCCATTCTGGGCAGTGGCTTCTCCGGCCTGGGCATGGCCATCCGCCTCCAGCAGCAGGGCGAACGGGACTTTCTGCTGTTCGAGAAGGAGGACGGCGTCGGCGGCACCTGGCGGGTAAACGATTACCCGGGCTGCGGCTGCGACGTGCAATCGCACCTGTACTCCTTCTCCTTCGAACCCAATCCGAACTGGACACGGATGTTCGCCAGGCAGCCGGAAATCAAGGCCTATCTGGAAGGCTGCTGGGAGAAATACCGGCTGCAGGACAAGACCCTGCTGAACACCGAGATGGTGCAGATTCGCTGGGATGAACACGCCGAGCTGTGGCACCTGCAGGACCGCGCCGGCAACCACTACAGCGCGCAATTCGTGGTCTCCGGCATGGGTGCCCTTTCGACGCCTTCGATTCCCAGGCTCAAGGGTCTGGAGCACTTCACCGGCGAGGTGTTCCATTCGCAGCAGTGGAACCACGACTATGACCTGACCGGCAAACGCGTGGCGGTGATCGGCACCGGCGCTTCGGCAATCCAGTTCGTGCCGCAGATTCAGAAGCGGGTGGCACGACTCGACCTCTACCAGCGCACCGCGCCGTGGATCATGCCCAAGCCAGATCGCGCCATCCGCGATGGCGAACGCCAGCGCTTCCGCCGCTTTCCGCTGGCGCAGAAGCTCTGGCGCGGCGCGCTGTACGGCATCCTCGAAAGCCGGGTGATCGCCTTCGCCTTTGCCCCGCGATTGCTGCGCATGGCTCAGGGCATCGCCAAGTTGTACATCAGCAAGCAGATCAGGGACCCGGAGCTGCGCGCCAAGGTCACCCCGGACTACACCATGGGCTGCAAGCGCGTACTGATTTCCAACGACTACTATCCGGCGCTGACCCAGGCCAATGTCGAGGTTATCACCGCCGGCATTGCCGAAATCCTACCGAACGCCGTGCGTACCGCCGACGGGCAGGTGCGCGAAGTCGATGCCCTCATCTTCGGTACCGGCTTCACCCCCAGCGACCCGCTGCCGCGAGGCATGGTGTTCGGTCGCGGCGGTGTCGACCTGCTCGACACCTGGCCCGAAGGCCCGGAAGCCTACAAGGGCACCATGACCGCCGGGTTTCCCAACCTGTTCTTCCTCATGGGGCCGAACACCGGCCTGGGCCACAACTCCATGGTCTACATGATCGAATCGCAGATCACCTATGTGCTCGCTGCCCTCAGGCAACTCGAGGAGGGCCGGTTGCAAAGCCTGGAACCCAAGCGCGAGGCGCAGGACGCCTTCAACTGCAAGATTCAGGGCAACCTCGGCAGCACCGTGTGGAATGCCGGTGGCTGCATGAGCTGGTACCTGCATCCGGTCAGCGGACGCAACTGTACGGTGTGGCCGGGTTTCACCTGGCGTTTTCGCATGCTGACGCGCAATTTCGATCCGTACGCCTACCACTTCAGCCGCCGGCAACCCGCTCACCCGGCGCAGAGCAGTGCCATCCCCCATGATCTGGAGGTCCGCGCATGAAATCCTTCGAAAACAAGGTCGCCGCCATCACCGGCGCCGGCTCCGGTATCGGCCGCGCCCTCGCCTGTCATCTGGCGCGTCAGGGTTGTCATCTGGCGCTGTCCGACATCGATATCGAGGGGCTCAGAGAGACTGCCGAGCAGGCGCGCAAGCTCGGCGTCAGCGTCAGCGAACAGCGCGTAGACGTCGCCGACCGCGCCGCCGTGGAGGCCTGGGCCGAACAGGTCGTCAGCGAGTTCGGCCGGGTCAATGCCATCTTCAACAATGCCGGCGTGGCACAGGGTGGCACCGTGGAGGGCAACGATCACGCCGACTACGAATGGATCATGAACATCAACTTCTGGGGCGTGGTCAATGGCACCAAGGCCTTTCTGCCTTACCTCAAGGCGACTGGCCAGGGGCATGTGATCAATCTCTCCAGCGTATTCGGCCTGTTCTCCCAGCCCGGCATGAGCGCCTACAACGCCAGCAAATTCGCCGTGCGCGGCTTTACCGAGTCGCTGCGTCAGGAGCTGGACATGGCTGCCTGCGGGGTATCCGCCAGTTGCGTGCACCCGGGGGGCATCCGCACCAACATCGCCAGGACCGCACGAATGAACGACAGCCTGGCCAGGATCACCGGCCAGGACACCGAACAGGCGCGTCAGCAGTTCAACGACCAGTTCCTGCGCACCACTGCGGAACAGGCTGCCAAGGTCATCGTAAACGGGGTACTGGCCAACAAGCGGCGCATTCTCATCGGCACCGATGCCCATGCCCTGGACTGGATGCAGCGCAGCATGCCGGCACTGTACCAGCGCCTGGTTACCTTCTCGATGCGTCTGGCAACACGCTTGGCGCCCAAGCCAAGAACCGTGAACAAGGTGGGCGAGGCAGCCGAGTAGAGGTTTCGCCAGCAGGCATCGGGCCGGCCATTGCCAGCCCCTGTGCGTTTGTCGGGCAACACCCGCAGCCGCGGTATCCGGGCTAAGGTAAGGGAACAGACGCACCACTCATCCACGCGGCGCCGCTACCGGCACCCGGCTGGAACCTCGGTGTAGCGTCGACACCGAGGGCGGCGCCTTGGTCCAAGAGGTGACCTCATGAGCGCGCTAACCTGCACCCATCGCGATCACATCATTCACGCCAGCGTGATGGAACACCCCGGCCTGCCAACCCCCTGGGCCGGTGGTTGCCAGATTACCGACCCCGATGGCAACACCAGCAAACGCCAGACCTTGCCGCTGGATTACGCCTTCATGGATGACCTGAGCAAGGCCCAGCATGCCTCTATCGCCCATGGCAAATGGCTGGTGGACCAGAAGCTGGATCACGGTCGCAACTGGCATTGAGACTTTCGCTGCACAAAGCGCCAGTAGCCCGGGCAAAAACCGGCCTACTGGCGCTCGCGCAAGGGATCGAGCAGAGGCTTGAGACCGTTGTGATCGATCTCCTGCATCAGGGCCAACAGTTGCCCCAGTTCCCCCTTGGGAAAGCCCTCGCGGGCAAACCAGTTGAGGTAATGGCCCGGTAGATCGGCAATCAGCCGGTCCTTGTACTTGCCATAAGGCATGCGGCGGGTCACCAGGAGTTTCAGCGCTTCGGGGTTCATCGGTCGCTCGGCTGGGCGGAAAACAGTCCCGCCATTGTGCCAGCCCTCAGTCGGTCAGTGCGTCACGAACGAAATCCAGCCGATCCTGGCCGAAGAACATCTCGTCGCCGACGAAGCAGGTCGGCGCGCCGAACACGCCGCGCTTTACCGCCTCCTCGGTGGTCGCCCTGAGCGTTTCCTTCACCGCCGGTTCGGCAATCTGTTGCTGCAAGACGGCCGCATCAAAACCCGCTGCCTCCAGCACGCCTGCCACCTTGAGCGGATCGCCTATGTTCAGCCCTTCCACCCAGATGGCCTGAAACAGCGCCTGCAAGGCATCAGCGAAACGTTCGGGCTGATGCAACTGCACCGCCACCAGCAGGCGCATCAGGCTCAGGGTATTGATCGGGAAATGCGGATTGAAGCGCATCGGCACGCCGTAGCGTTCGGCATAGCGCGCCAGGTCCCGGATCATGTAGCGGCCCTTGGCCGGGATCATCGCCGGCGAGGCATTACCGGTCGCCTGAAACACGCCGCCCAGGAGCATCGGACGATAGATCAGCTCGACGCTGCACTCGCGGCACAGCGCCGGCAACTGGGTATAGGCCAGGTAGGATGCCGGGCTGCCCAGATCGAAGAAAAACTCCACCGTCTTGCTCATCAGCTTCACTCGCTCGTGTTTTGTGCCTGTTGGCCTGGCGCAGCTTACCAGCGCTCCATCCACGGGCGCAGGTCCAGCTCGAACGTCCAGGCATCGCGGGGCTGAGCATGCAGGAACCAGTAACTCTCGGCGATATGCTCGGGGTCGAGGATGCCGTCCTGATCCTTCCTCGCGTACAGCTCGGGAAAGCTGTCGCGGATAAAGGCGGTATCGATGGCACCGTCCACCACCACATGGGCAACGTGGATGTTCATCGGTCCCAGCTCGCGCGCCATGCTCTGTGCCAGCGCGCGGATACCGTGCTTGGCACCGGCGAAGGCGGCGAATCCGGCAGCACCGCGCAGGCCGGCGGTGGCACCGGTAAACAGAATGGTGCCGCGCCCGCGCGTGACCATGCGCCTGGCCACCGCCTGGCTGGTGAGGAAGCCGGCAAAGCAGGCCATTTCCCAGATCTTGAAATACTTGCGCGCCGTCTCGTCGAGGATGCTGCACGGCACGTTGGCGCCGATATTGAAGACCATCACCTCGATTGGCCCGATGTCACGTTCGATGCCCTCGACCAGCTCGGCTACCTGTTCTTCACGTCGCGCATCGGAAGCAAACCCATGGGCCTCGCCACCTTCACTGCGGATCGCCTCCAGCAACGGCTGCAGTTTTTCCAGGCTGCGCCGAGTGACACAGGCGACGTACCCCTCACGGGCGAAACGCCGGGCAATGGCACCACCGGTGGCGTCACCGGCCCCGATGATCAAAGCGACCTTCCTGTTCTCGTTCATGGCCCCTCCAGCGGCTGATGGCCGTTAGCTTAGCGAAGTCATGCCTGAACACACATCAAACCTGTTGGCCAGGGACGGATGCCGTTAACCTAGGCAGGTTCTTTCTGTCAGGATCGGTCCATGTCGCACACCCCTTCCCCGCTGGTTGGTGAAACCCCATTGCACGCCATCGAAGTGCGTATCCTCGGTTGCCTGATCGAGAAGCAGCTGACCACGCCGGAAACCTACCCGCTGACGCTCAACGCGGTGCAGCTGGCCTGCAATCAGAAAACCAGTCGCGAACCGCTGATGAATCTGGAAACCGGAGAAGTCGGGCGTTATCTGCGCAGCCTGGAAGGCCGAGGCCTGGTGCATCTGGTCATGGGCAGCCGCGCCGACCGCTGGGAACAGCGGTGCGACAAGCAGCTGGAGCTGGTCAAACCGCAGACGGTGCTGCTTGGACTGCTTCTGCTGCGAGGCCCGCAAACCCTCAATGAACTGCTCACGCGCAGCAACCGCATGCATGACTTCGATGATGTCGCCGAAGTCCAGCACCAGCTGGAGCGTCTGATCGGGCGCGGCCTGGCCGTGTTGCTGCCGCGTCAGAGTGGCCAGCGCGAAGATCGTTACATGCACCTGCTGGGTGAGCCGGCCGACCTGGAAAGCCTCCTGGCCAACCGCCCGACCGCTCGCACCGAGGCCGGGGCACCTAACGAAGATCGCCTGGTCGAACTGGAAGCGCGCATCGCCGCGCTCGAAGAGCGCCTGGCCCGCCTTGAAGGCGCCCAATGAACGCTATACCCATGGCAAAGGAGCCCACAGCGTTGAACCTCAAGACTCGTTTCAGCCTGATTCTCGCCGCCGCCCTGTTCGCAGCCGGCTGCAGCAGCACTGCCGAAAAATCCGAACCGGCAACTAAACCTGCCGAGCCGGGCCTGGGCTGCACCTCTTCCGCTGTCCAGCACCTCGAAGGCAAGATCGCGACCCCGGAACTGCTCGAACAGGCGCGTCAGCAAGCCGGTGCCAGCACCGCGCGCATACTGACACCCAGCAGCATGGTGACCTTGGAATACAATGGTCAACGCCTTAACCTCAACGTCGATGATCAGCGAGTGATCACCCGCGTATCCTGCGGTTGATGCCATCAGGTGCGGGCCAGCCCGCACCGCTTGCCGACAACACCCACCACCCTTGCATAGGTCAACGCCATGACGTCCCAAGTGGAACCCTGCGCAGAGCTGATGCTGGATAACCAGCTGTGCTTCGCCCTCTATTCCACCTCGCTGATGATGACCAAGACCTACAAGCCGCTGCTGCAGGCGCTCGGTCTCACCTATCCGCAATACCTGGCCATGCTGGTGCTGTGGGAGAACGAGGGCATCACCGTCAGCGAGATCAGCGCACGCATGCTGACCGACCCGGGCTCATTGACGCCGCTGCTCAAGCGCCTGGAAAGCGAAGGCCTGCTGCAACGCCAGCGCAGCAGTCAGGATGAGCGCGTGGTGCAGCTTTATCTCACGGACAAGGGTCGCGCGTTGCACGAACAGGCCAAGGCACTGCCTGCCTGCATTCTCAAGGCCTCGGCATTGACCCTGGATAAGCTGACCAAGTTGCGTGACGATCTGGTCGAACTGCGCGGCCATCTGCAAGACGCACTCTGATCTTCCTGGCGATACCAGCCTGTCCCCTGGTGCTCTTCGCTGGAGCACCAGTGCATAACCCAGATCCGCACCTTGTCAGCTCACCAGCACTCCGATGGCGCTCGGAAGCCGTTTCTGAGCGCTGACTTCTGCCGACCGAATCGGCAATCTTCTCCGTAGCCCACTGCCACAAGCCGCGCCGCATCTGCTTATTCCTGAAATCTAAGTAGTTATAGCGAAATCTTCCATATATTTATCTTGCGCACTAACCTTTTGCGAAATAAAGTTCACCTCATGGAACCGGTTAGCACACAAAACATTAGCGAGCCAATCCATAACTCCATTACTGACAAGGATCACCGCCATGACTATCGAAAACGTTCTCTACCGTGCAACCGCTGAAGCCTTTGGTGGCCGTGAAGGCCGCGCCGTTTCCTCCGACGGCATCCTGGATATCGCCCTGACCACCCCGAAAGAACTCGGTGGCGCCGGCGGTAACGGTACCAACCCGGAACAACTGTTCGCCGCCGGCTACTCTGCCTGCTTCCTCGGCGCCCTGAAATTCGTCGCTGCCCGCGACAAGCTGAGCATCCCGGCAGACACCTTCATCGAAGGTACCGTCGGTATCGGCGCCATCCCCACCGGTTTCGGCATCGAAGTGGAACTGCGCATCAGCCTGCCCGGCCTGGATCGCGAGGCCGCACAGACCCTGGTGGACCGCGCGCACATCGTCTGCCCGTACTCCAACGCCACCCGCGGCAACATCGACGTCACCCTGACCATCGTCTGACAGATAGCAGCCAGCGCTCGCGGCCAGAGCCCGAGCGCGGCCCGAGAGGAGAACTACCATGAAAACTCGCCCCCTGTTCGCTACCGCCCTGACTGCCCTCGCACTCAGCGCATCGCTCACCACCCTCGCCCACAGCGCCGAGGCCACGCCTTACCGCTATGGCCAGAACCTGGATATCGCCAAGGTGATTTCCATCGACGTGCCCAATAGCCCGCAGTGCGAAGTGGTGACGGCGAAGATGACCTACCGCAACAGCGCGGGTGACGTGGAAGTCCTCCACTACAAACAACTCTCCAGCGTTTGCACCACCCAGAACTGACAGCCCGCCGCCCACTGATAGACAGGAGTTTGACCATGAAAATTTCTCGCACTGTGACTGCCGGGCTGCTCGCCCTGGCCATCAACAGCAGCTTCGCCGCCGGCAGCCCCGGCGTGGAACACAACACCCAAGGTTTCCTCGACGCTCTGGCAGCCGGCGGTGGGCAACCGCTGGAAACCCTCTCGCCCAAAGATGCCCGCGCCGTGCTGGTGGGCGCGCAAGCCAGCGTCGAGGTGGACCTGTCCGGTATCCAGGTGGATACCAAGGTGATCGAGGTGAATGGCCAGACGCTGACCCTCAAGGTGGTGCGTCCTGAGGGTGCTCGCGGCGTCCTGCCGGGCTTCATGTTCTTCCACGGCGGTGGCTGGGTACTGGGTGACTACACGACCCACGAACGCCTGATCCGCGATCTGGTGGTGGGCTCCGGCGCCGCAGCGATTTACGTCAACTACACGCCATCGCCTGAAGCCAAATACCCGACCGCGATCAATCAAGCCTACGCGGCGACCAAGTGGGTAGCCGACAACGGCAGCCAGATCGGTGTCGACGGTTCGCGCCTGGCCGTGGCCGGCAACAGCGTTGGCGGCAACATGGCTGCGGTGGTTGCCATCAAGGCCAAGGAAGCCGGTACGCCGAAACTGCGTGCCCAGGTTCTGCTGTGGCCGGTGACCGACGCCAATTTCAACAACGCGTCCTACAACCAGTTCGCCGAAGGGCACTTCCTGACCCGCGGCATGATGGAATGGTTCTGGGACAACTACACCACCGACGCCAGGCAACGTAACGAGATCTACGCATCGCCGCTGCGCGCCAGCCTGGAGCAGCTCAAAGACCTGCCGCCGGCTCTGGTGCAGACTGCAGAGATGGACGTGCTGCGTGATGAAGGCGAAGCCTACGCCCGCCGCCTGAACGCCGCAGGCGTGCCGGTGACTGCAGTGCGCTACAACGGCATGATCCATGACTACGGCCTGCTCAATGTGGTAGCCGAACTCCCGGCGGTACGTACCGCCCTGGATCAGGCAGCGCAAATGCTGAAGAACAGCCTCAAGTAAGCGACTGAAAAACAAAACCCCGCCACCGGTAAGGTCGCGGGGTTTCGTTTTTTGTGAGGCGGCTTATAGCAGCGGGTTGTTCCTGTCGCGGCTAAAGCCCCTCCCACCGTACTGCGAGATTACGCCAAGCTACGCAGCTGCTCCCAGGTCAGATCCAGACACCTGCGTGCTTTCTCTACCAGCTCATCCACTTCCGCCTGGCTGATCACCAGCGGCGGCGCGATGATCATGGTGTCGCCCACCGCGCGCATGATCAGACCGTTGTTGAAGCAGTGGCCGCGGCACACCATGCCTACGCCCACTTCGCCCGGGAAGCGCTTGCGCGTGGCCTTGTCCTGTACCAGTTCAATGGCGCCGAGCATGCCGACACCACGCACTTCACCCACCAGCGGGTGATCCGCCAGCTCACGCAGACGGCTCTGCAAATACGGTGCCGTTTCCGTTTTCACCCGTTCGACGATGCCTTCTTCCCTGAGAATGCGCAGGTTCTCCAGGCCCACCGCAGCGGCCACCGGGTGGCCGGAATAGGTGAAGCCGTGGTTGAAGTCGCCATGCGCCTCGATCACCTCGAACACCTTGTCGCTGACGATCAGCCCTCCCATCGGCACATAGCCCGAGGTCAACCCCTTGGCGATGGTCATCAGATCAGGCTTGAGGTCGTAGTACTGGCTGCCGAACCACTCGCCGGTACGGCCGAAACCGCAGATCACCTCGTCGGCAACGAACAGGATGTCGTATTTGTCGAGGATTTCCTTGATCCGCGGCCAGTAGGTTTCCGGCGGGATGATCACGCCACCGGCGCCCTGAATCGGCTCGGCAATGAACGCGGCAACATTTTCTTCACCCAGCTCGAGAATCTTCTTCTCCAACTGGTCGGCGGCCCAGATGCCGAACTCTTCCGGCGACTGTTCGCCACCCTCGCCGAACCAGTACGGCTGCGGGATATGGGCGATGCCCGGAATCGGCAGGTCGCCCTGCTCGTGCATGAACTTCATGCCGCCGAGGCTGGCGCCGGCCACGGTGGAGCCATGGTAGCCGTTCTCGCGGCCGATGATGATCTTCTTCGTCGGCTGGCCCTTGCACGCCCAGTAGTGGCGCACCAGGCGCAGCATGGTGTCGTTGCCTTCGGACCCCGAGCCAGTGAAGAACACGTGGTTCATGCCGGCCGGCGCCAGCTGGGAGATGGCGTGGGCCAGCTCCAGCACCGGCGGGTGGGCAGTCTGGAAGAAGGTGTTGTAGAACGGCAGCTGACGCATCTGCCGGGCAGCAGCCTCGACCAGCTCCTCGCGGCCATAGCCCACGGCCACGCACCACAGGCCGGCCATGCCGTCGAGGATCTTGTGGCCCTCGCTGTCCCACAGATGCACGCCCTTGGCCTCGGTGATGATGCGCGGACCGCTCTCGGCCAGCTGCCTGTAATCACTGAACGGTGCCAGGTGGTGGGCCTGGCTGAGGGCCTGCCAATGTGCGGTTTTCGGGTTGTTCATGTCGCCTCCTTCGATCCGGGACATCACAGGTACCAGCGGTATTCGCGCGGGCTGATGTCGTGCATGAAGGCCAGGTGATCCTGGCGTTTGTTCTCGCAATAGACCATGACGAACTCGCTGCCGAGGCCGGTAGCAACGCACTCGCTGGCCTGCATGCGGCGCACGGCGTCGAGCATGTCCTTGGGAAAGTCGACGCCGCTGGCACGGTCGTCATTGAGCGGTGCGATGGGCTCGGCCTTGGCATCGAGCCCGTGTTCGATGCAGGTCAGCAGCGCCGCCAGCACCAGATAAGGGTTGGCATCGGCACCCGGCAAACGGAACTCCAGGCGCAGATTGCGCGCGTCCGACTCCGGAATGCGCACACAGGCGTCGCGATCCTCGAAGCCCCAGCTGGCCTTGCTCGCCGAATTCACCTGGGCACCGAAGCGGCGGTAACTGTTGTGGTTCGGCGCATAGACCGGCATCAGCTCCGGCAGCAACTCCAGACAGCCGGCCACGGCGTGGCGCAACGGGCGCTGCTCATCACGGGCCAGCAGGTTGTCGCCGGCCTCGTCGTAGAGGCTGACGTGGATATGCATGCCGCTGCCCGGATACTGCAGATACGGTTTGGCCATGAAGCTGGCGCGATGGCCGTGTTTGAGCGCCACACCTCGGGTCAAGCGGCAGAACAGCGCCGACCAGTCGGCCGCCTGCATCGGATCGGCGTTGTGGCTGAAGTTGATCTCGAACTGCCCCGGGCCGATCTCGGCGGTGATCACCGTGGTATCGATGCCCTGCAGACGCGCGGTCTGGCTGATGTCATCGAGCACGTCGGCAAAGCGCGACAGGCGCTCGATATGCATGTTCGGCTGGTCATCGGCGTCGCCGCTCAGATCATCGCGCGGGTACTGCGGCAGACCGTCCTTGAGCGCCTTGTCGAACAGATAGAACTCCAGCTCGAAGGCCACCACCGGACGAATACCGCGCGCGGCCAGGCGCTGTACCACGCGCGCCAGCACCTCACGCGGTTCGAACTCGATGGGCGCGTCGGTGCCATCGGAGCTGATCAGCATCTGCCCCAGCGGCTGGCGCTCCCAGTTCACCAGCTTGAGCGTGCCGGGAATCAGCCGCCGCGGTGCATCCGGATCACCATCGTGGAAACAGTAGTCACCGATTTCGTAGAGCCCGCCCTGGGCACCGAGCAGCACGCAGTTCTGCGGCAGCTTCAGGGCGCTGCCGGCGGCGACCTTCTCCAGCATCTCGATGGGATAGCGCTTGCCATAGAAGTGCCCGGGAATGTCTAGGCAGATCAGGTCTACGAAGCGCACCTCGGGGTGGGAATTGCGGAATTGGCGGACTTCGTCGAGCAAATCGACTGGGGTGGCGTTCATTGTGATTATTTCCGGTTCACGAAAAAGGTTCAGGTATAGATCCACAGCACGCGCGCCGGGGTTTCACCCTGGTTGGCATAGCGCAGCCGCGCGTAACTCGGCACCTGGAAGGCATCGCCGGGGTACAGGGTGGCGCTTTGTTCGTCCTCGCCCAGCCATAGTGTCAGCTGACCCTCGATCACGTAGCCGGCCTGCTCCGAGCGGTCGCTCATCTGCCGCTCGCCACTGCTGGCCCCGGGCTCTAGCAGGCTGTCGACCACCATGAAGGCGCCCTGCAACGTCGGCGAGGCCATGATGTCGGTAATGCCACCGCCCAGGTACAGGGTGCGGCGCTCGTCCGGACGAGTGACCCAGTCCAGCGCCTTGGGCTTGGGCAGGTTGTAGAAGTAGGTGGTGGGTACGTCGAGCGCCTCGCTGATGGCCGTCAGGTCCGCCACCGTCGGCCGCGATAGGCCGCGCTCGACCTGCGACAGAAAGCCCACCGAACGGCCGATGCGCTCGGCCAGCTCGTTCAGGGTCACCTTCTTGTGCTTGCGCAGGTCGTGGATCAGGACGGCCAGCGCCGCCATCTCTTCGTGCTTGTCCATCGTCAGAAGCCGCTCATCAGAAATGATCCCGCAGGCGATACCAGGCCTTGCCGATGGCTTCCAATGGAGCTGCCAGGCGTTCGCCAAACGGGAAGTCGGGATTGCGCAGTTGCTGGTACAGCGCCAGTTCGTCGCCATCGCCGAGGATGGCATCGCTGACCGCACGCGCAGCCGCCAGGGTCGGCAACACGCCATGACCGGAGAAACCCTGTAGCCAGTAGCGACCATTCTCACCGCCGATATCCGGGGTGCGGGCGCGGGTAACGTCGATATGGCCGCCCCAGGCGAAGTCGATGGCCACTCCTGCCAGTTGCGGGAACACGCGTTCGAGAAAAGGCCGGGTCGCCGCGGCCATATCCCTGGGCAGGCCGCCGAGATAGGTGCAGCCACCGCCGAACAGCAGGCGGTGGTCCGGTGTGCGGCGGAAGTAATCGAGAACGAACTGGTTATCGGTGATGCAGGCGTTGCGCGGCAACAGCGCCTCGGCACGTTCGGCGCCCAGCGGCTCGGTGGCGATCTGATAGGTACCGACCGGCAGGATGCGTCGCGCCAGGCGTGGCTCCAGGCTGTCGATATAGGTGTTGCAGGCCAGCACCAGCTGCTCGGCCTGCACGCTGCCCTGCTCGGTATGCACGCGGTAACCACCGCCATGGGCGTCCTGGCTCAGCGCACGGCTCTGCTCGAAGATCTGTCCACCGGCGCGGACGAAGGCCTCGGCCAGGCCGAGTGCCAGCTTGAGCGGGTTCAGATGCCCCGCTTCGGGATCGTACAGACCGGCGCGATAACGCTCGCTGGCGACCCACCCCGGCATCTGCTCGCGGGAAACGAACTGCAGCGCACGGTGCCCCCATTTGTAGGCGGCCTGCTCCTGCCATTCGTGCAGCATCGCCACGCGCCTCGGCAGCACCGCCGTCCACAGATGGCCACGGCGGTAATCGCAATCGAAGCCATGGCGCTGTGGCAGCTCACGCAGCTCATGGGCGGCCCAGGTCATGCTGTCCCACAGCCGGCGGGCTCGCTCGATGCCAAGCGCCTTCTCCAGCGGCTGCATATCGCAGGACCACCCCAGGATCGCCTGCCCACCGTTGCGCCCGGAGGCGGCCCAGGCGACGCGGCTGGCCTCCAGCAGAATCACGTGCCGCCCCGCCTCGGCAAGACGCAGAGCAGTATGCAACCCGCTGAACCCGGCGCCGATGACCAGCACATCGCACTGCAACGCCCCCCGCAGCACCGGATGGTGCGTCAGACGGTCTCTGCAGCTATGGGCGTAGTAGCTATCGACATGTTCATTGGAGTGGCGAAACATAGAAACTCATGAAATTTAAAATAATTAATTTCATGAAAATCTATAGAGATAAATTCACAAAGGCAAGTCGGGCAGTTTGGAGATGCCCCCTGCCACATGGATGCTATCTGGCGCGACCTCAGGCGACCTGCTGTTCCAGCTCCACGGCACACTCGAGATGGGTGAACAGCCCCTCATCTATCGCTTGCGCCAAAATCAGGCGCACGCCTTCACTACCGAGGAAAGCGTCTCGCGCTCCAGCGGAGCGCCACTGCCCTTCCACCTGCCAGGTCAGCGGATCACTGCGCGAGGGAAAAATCTGCAGGCGCAGGCAACCGGGCATGTCTCGCCCCACCTCATCCAGTCGAGCCAGGCACTGCCCCAGACGTATCGAGCGATCCTGGCGGGCGCGAAGGGTCATACGGTGAATGATGCTCATGGCAACCTCCTGGAATTGAATCAGTACAGACCTGCAGCATTTCGCTGCAGTACATGGGGCGCTGCTTGCGGTTCGGCGAAAGCGGCATCGCCAAGGGCTCTGGAATCGAGCCAGGCCGTGGCGAGCAGCAAGAGCGTCAGCGGCGCGATCAGCCATTTGCTGGACATGGGGGCTCCCTGATCACTGGTTGGGCACCGCTCAGCGGTGACGGGACTAATGCATGTATTCAGGCCAAGGCAGAGGCTCGGCGCGATGGCTACAGAGATTAGCGAGCAAGTCACCGGGTCGTTAGTCGATTACTGGCATATTCTTGCCTAAAACTGCACAACCACGAATCGAATGGCTCAGACATGAGGAGTGGAACGACTGCTTGAAACACTCTTCATCGCTAGGCATTTGCCCATTACTGGCAAATATTTGCCTAATCCTGCCGACTTCATGACTTGCCTGAAAAACCGGGATAGGCTTCGCTGACTTCCCGGAGGCGCGCCATGCAGTCACACACCGCCACAAACCTCGACACTCCTCTTGCCGAACTCAGCCATGAAATGGCCCGCCTCGTTGAGCGCTTCGTGCCCGAGGACGGCCTGCACCTCACGGCAATTCCCGGCCTCAAGCTGGCACGCGCCACATCGCCCAGCCTGCCGATTCAGACGGTCTACGATCCCTGCCTGTGCATCATCGCCCAGGGCCGCAAGGAGATCCGCCTCGGCGATGAACGCTATGTTTACGATCCACTCAATTACCTGGTGGCCTCAGTGGTGCTGCCGGTAACCGGCCAGGTGATCGAAGCAAGTCCCGAGGCGCCCTACCTGAGCATTGCCCTGGAAATCGACCCGGCACTGATCAGCAGCCTGCTCACCGAGATGCCGCCCATCCCGGCGCCTGACGCGGCGTCGCAACGCGCGCTGTTCCTCGACCGCCTCGACCCGCGCCTGTTGGATGCGGTGATCCGCCTGCTGCGCCTGCTGGAAACCCCTCGAGACATCGCCATGCTGGCGCCTTTGGCGCTGCGCGAAATCTTCTATCGCATGCTGCTCAGTCCACAGGGACATCGCCTGCATGAAGTGGTGATCGCCGACAGCCAGAGTCAGCGCATATCCCGCGCCATCGAGTGGCTGCGCAAGAACTTCGATCAGCCGCTGCGTATCGAGGAGCTGGCCCGCGAGGTGAACCTGAGCCCGTCAACCCTGCATCACCGCTTCAAGGCCGTCACGGCCTTCAGCCCGCTGCAGTACCAGAAGCAACTGCGCCTGCAGGAAGCCCGCCGCCTGATGCTCTGCGACAACCTCGAAGCGGCCGCGGCCAGCTACCGCGTGGGCTATGAAAGCCCCTCGCAGTTCAGCCGCGAGTACAGCCGCCTGTTCGGCGCCCCGCCGCAACGCGATATCGCCCGTCTGCGCCAGGTCACCCAGAGCCAGGTCGCCTCCTGAGCACTCGTGTCCGCAGGAGGCGCTTTGGCGGCAAGCCTTGTGAAGCTGCGGGAGGATCGCGCCGGCAGTCACTCCCGCGGCCCGATCAGAGCCCCATCTGCTTGGAGATGATCTCGTTCATGATTTCCCGCGTGCCGCCGCCGATGGAGAGGATGCGATTATCGCGATACAGCCGTTCGACCCGGCTCTCGCGCATGAAGCCCATGCCGCCGAGGATCTGCGTGGCGTCGTAGACGATGCGGTCGGAAACGTCGGTGGCGAAGTTCTTGGCCATGGAGATCTCCTTGACCACGTTCTTGCCGGCCGCCATCTTCGCCGCCTGGCGATAGGTGAACTCGCGCGACACCTCCAGCTGGGTAGCCATCTCCGCCAGGCGATGCTTGAGCACCTGGAACTTGTGGATCGGCTTGCCGAATGCCTTGCGCTCACGTGCCCAGGCCAGCGCGTCTTCCAGCGCCATTTCCGAGGTGACGTTGGCCATCAGCGCCAGCGCCAGACGCTCGCTCTGGAAGTTGGCCATGATCCCGGCAAAGCCCATGTTCTCCATGCCGATCAGATTCTCCACCGGCACCCGGCAGTCATCGAAGAACAGCTCGGCGGTATCCGAGCACCACCAGCCCATCTTCTTCAGCTTGCGGCCGACACTGAAACCGGGGGTGTCCTTCTCCACCAGCAGCAGGCTGACGCCACCAAAGCCTTCACCACCGGTGCGCACCGCCACGGTGTAATAGTCGGCGCGGGTGCCGCTGGTGATGAAGGTCTTGCTGCCGGTGATGCGGTAGTAGTCGCCATCGCGGACCGCGCGGGTCTTAAGGTTGGCCACGTCGGAGCCGCCACCCGGTTCGGTAATGGCCAGGGCAATGATCTTGTCGCCGGCCAGCACCTCGGGCACCACACGGTCACTAATGTGCGGCTTGGCCCACTTGAGCACCGGCGGCAGGCCGATGTCCAGCGAGCACAGGCTGGAGACCAGGCCGGTGGAACTGCTGCGGATCAGCTCTTCACTGGCGGCAATCTTGGCGAACAGGTCACCCTCGTGACTACCGCCCAAATGCTCGGGGAAGCCGATGCCGAGGATGCCGGCGTCACCCGCCTTCTTGTACAGCTCGCGGGGAAACTCTTCAGCTTCCTCCCACTCATCGATAAAGGGCAGGATTTCCCGCTCGACGAAACGCCGAACGGAATCACGAACCATTTGGTGAGACTCATCGAAATAGGACTGAAGGGCGGCCATGCGGGTACTCCCGTTATTGTTTTCGCCACCCTAACCTAGCGCTTGCTTGGTTTTCAAGCGGGCGTTTCAATTCTGCTCACGCAACGCCTTTCTCACCCGCTCGCCCATTTCGTAGGCCGGCCCTTCAACCGACTGGAAATCACGAGTGTAACGCCGAGCGAATCCATCGCTGCCCCACTCGCGGTATTGCTGCACATGCCAGAGTTCATGCGCCCAGAGCACAGGATCCTCGGCAGCCGCTTGCGCATCGCGAAACACCACCACGTCGATCAGGGTAACGGCCTGCACGTCCGGGTTCTGCAGCATGACCGTTGCGGCGTCCATCTCCTCGGTAATGCCTACGCGAAAGCGCACGGCATCGAGCAACGCCTCGTCATAGAACGGCGCCAGTTGCGCGCGAATCATCAGGGGGATGGGCTCGGTGCCCGCCCGCACCGCTGCCTGGCGCGATTGCAGCAACCAGGCCTCCAGCCGGGCAGCAGCCAGGTTCAGGCCGTCTTCACGGACACGCACCGGATCGGGAACACAAAGACAGGAGCCAGCCAGACACACCTGAATCTGACCACTCGGGCATTGCGCCTGAGCGACCAGAGGCGCGCCCAGCAGGAGCGGCAGAGCGATACGACGCAGGATGTCAGTGATCACAGCCACTCCGAACGGAGGATCTGACAGCTTACAGACTGATCGGACGGCGCCCGGCCAGGGCATGAGCCAGCGTGCCGCCGTCGACCAGTTCCAGCTCGCCGCCCAGTGGCATGCCGTGGGCAATGCGCGAGGCGACCAGGCCCTTGCCCGCCAGGATCTGCGCGATGTAGTGAGCGGTGGCTTCGCCTTCCACTGTGGGGTTGGTGGCCAGGATCACCTCGCTGAAGGCACCGGCATCGATACGTTCGAGCAACTCGGGAATGCCGATGGCCTCCGGCCCCAGGCCATCGAGCGGCGAAAGATGTCCCTTGAGCACGAAGTAACGGCCACGGTAACCGGTCTGTTCCACCGCATGCACGTCCATTGGCCCCTCGACCACACAGAGGAGACTGTCATCGCGCCGCTCGTCGAGACACAGCTGACAGACCTCATCCTCGCTCAGACTGCGGCAGCGCTTGCAGTGCCCCACACCTTCCATCGCCGCATTGAGCGCCTGAGCCAGGCGCTGACCGCCACTGCGATCACGCTCGAGCAACTGCAGCGCCATGCGCTGAGCCGTTTTCTGGCCCACGCCGGGCAGGATGCGCAGGGAATCGATCAACTGACGAATCAGGGGGCTGAAGCTCATGGCGTTCCTACAGGTTGAAGGTCCGGGGGCACCCCTGGGAAACAGGGCATACAGGATGCCCGGATTGCATCCGGGCTAGACACTCACCCATCTGGCTTGCGCGTCTTTAACACCACCCAATCCGGAGGGGGCGATCAGACGGTATGCAATACAAGGCGCGAAAGGCCCCGAGCACCGGAGTTTACGTTTGTAAATGAGGATGCTCGGGGCCTTTCGCAACGCAGTAGTGCGTGCCGGCTGGGCATCACATGCTCAGAAGGGCATTTTGAAGCCGGGGGGAAGCTGCATCCCTGCAGTCATGCCGGCCATTTTTTCCTGGCTGTTCTGCTCGACCTTGCGCACGGCGTCATTGACCGCAGCGGCAATCAGGTCTTCCAGCACTTCCTTGTCTTCCTGCATCAGGCTGTCGTCCAGGGTGATGCGCTTGACGTCATGGCGACCGGTCATCACCACGCTCACCAGGCCGGCACCGGACTGACCGGTAACTTCGGCATTGGCCAGCTCTTCCTGCATTTTCTGCATTTTTTCCTGCATCTGCTGGGCCTGCTTCATCAGGCCTGCCATGCCACCTTTCATCATGTCGGTATCCTCGGTATTCGGGGGTGTTAGCTGGGGGTATCGATAGGTTCGATGCTGTCGTCGCGCACCTTGGCGGCGAACTGTTGAATCATCTGCTGCACCAGCGGGTCGGCATGGATCGATGCCTCGGCGCTGCGCTGGCGTTCCGCACGGCGACGGGCAGCGGCCTGCGCCGGGGTTTCCTGCTCGGGCTTGCACAGTTCGATACGCAATCTGATGCTGCGTCCCTGCTGCTGGTTCAGGGCATCGTTGAGACGGCGCTGCTGGGTCGGATTGAACAACGCACTGTGCGCCGGATCCAGGTGCAGCAGCCAATCGTCGCCATTGGCTTCGATCAGCGTGCAGTTGGCCGCGATGCTGCCGGTCATGCCGCCCAGGCCGAGCTGCGGGAACAGCGCCAGCCATTCTGCTGCCAGTCCGGTAGCGGGTTTGGCTGCCGGCAGGGGTTCTTCGACCACCGGTGTTTCGGCTTCGGGCTGGCCGAAATCGTAGTCGAGCGCTTCGGCGTCCATTTCGACATAGTCGTAGTCGCCGGGTGGCGGCTCATCATCGCCACTGTCCGCATCCGCCACGACCTGCCCCATCGCGCCCGCAACCGGCATCTCGACCGGCGTCGGTTGCAAGGGCGCGGACGGCATCGGCTCGCTCTGAACAGGCGCAGGCGCCTCGACGCGTACCTCGGGCAGAGAAGGAGCATTGATGTCTGTCGGCTGGGCCGGCTCAGTGGTAGCCCACGGCACATCGACCGCAGCCGCCCCGACCGGCTCTGGCTCTGGCTCTGGCTCTGGCTCTGGCGGCAGGCTGGCAGCCGGGGATTCGACTGGCGCAACCGGCTCGCTCACAACCGCAGCGACACTCGGAGCAGGCGCTACAGGGCTGGGCTCAGCCGCAACCACCGAGACAGGCGCAGGCGACGCGGCAACAGGGGCAGCGGCAGAAACCACGGGAGCCGGCATAGCGGTGCCGGCCACTGGGCTTTGTCGGGAATCAGCAGTGGCCTGGCTGATCCCCAAGGGCTTTAGCACGACCTTGGGCGCGTCATCGGCTCCAGCCGGGCGGAAGGCCAGCATGCGCAACAGCACCATCTCGAAGCCACTGCGCGGCTCAGGCGCAAGCGGCAGGTCACGACGGCCGATCAGGCCCATCTGGTAATAGAACTGAACGTCTTCGGCCGGCAGCGCCTGGGCCAGCTGCAGCACGCGCTCACGGTCACCCTGGCCGTTGTCGACCGCTTCCGGCAACGCCTGGGCAATCGCCACGCGGTGCAGCACGTTGAGCATTTCCGAGAGCACGCCGTTCCAGTCCGGCCCCTGCTCTGCCAGGTGGCGCACCGCCTCGATCAAGGCGCGTGCATCGCCTTCGATCAACGCGTGCAGCACACCATAAACCTGGCCGTGATCCAGCGTACCGAGCATGGCGCGCACATCGGCAGCCAAGACCTTGCCTTCACCAAAGGCGATGGCCTGATCGGTCAGGCTCATGGCATCGCGCATCGAGCCGTCGGCAGCACGGCCAAGCAGCCACAACGCGTCGTTCTCGAACGGTACGTTCTCGGCAGTGAGCACGTGGGTCAGGTGTTCGACCACCCGCTCCGGCGGCATGTTCTTCAACGAGAACTGCAGGCAGCGCGACAGCACGGTGACCGGCAGCTTCTGCGGGTCGGTGGTGGCAAGCAGGAATTTGACGTGAGGTGGCGGCTCTTCCAGGGTCTTCAACAGCGCGTTGAAGGAACTGGTGGAAAGCATGTGCACTTCGTCGATCAGGTAGACCTTGAAGCGACCACGACTCGGCGAATATTGCACGTTGTCGAGCAGCTCGCGGGTGTCCTCGACCTTGGTGCGGCTGGCAGCGTCCACTTCGATCAGGTCGACGAAGCGGCCTTCGTCGATCTCCCGGCATACCGAGCAGGTGCCGCAAGGCGTGGAGCTGATGCCGGTTTCGCAGTTAAGGCACTTGGCGATGATCCGGGCGATGGTGGTCTTGCCCACACCGCGGGTGCCGGTGAAAAGATAGGCGTGGTGCAGGCGCTGGCTGTCCAGAGCGTTGATCAGGGCTTTGAGCACATGGGTCTGGCCGACCATTTCGCGGAACGAGCGCGGACGCCATTTTCGTGCAAGAACCTGATAACTCATGGAAAACCGTCATGTGAGGAAAGCAATCGGGTAGGGACAGACCATTACTGGCCCGCCCCCCCCTAAGAACCGTACGTGCGGCTTTCACCGCATACGGCTCAAGCTTACGAAAAACCAAGTAGCTTGGCCGGCAACGTACGAAGTGTTGCGTCGGATTCTACAGCTATAAGCCGCTGAATCGTAGAGTTACCTCTTGGCGCTGGCTGTGAACCAGCGCGTGGCAGTTGGGATGAAGCAGGGTGCGATTACGTAAAGTATCCGAGCCGCCGTCCACACGCCTGATGACGTGGTGATCGTGCCAGCCCGTTTCCTTACTCACCGCTTGCCCGCAAAGGGCACAAAGCCCCTTTTGTCTGCGGAAGATACTGAGTATCTGCCCCCGATAACGCAGCTTGTGCTGCATCCGTTGAACTCTCAATGCCTCCCACTTCAGCTCGTGCTCCACATCATAGGGGTTGTAAGCCCCAGGTAGACGCTTGTGACGCACGATTGCGGTTCCCGCCAACTGGTATAGCCGGCGGTACTGCTTTTCTCCCTTACCATTCTTGTAGGGGTACGCGAACACCCAGTTCTGCCCGCCTATGGATCGGAAGTATTTATTCCTGATCCAATCAGCCGACTTCCTTGGATGCCTCCGTTTCGCCCACCTCCAGATTCGCCAAAAGATCAGATAATCCAGCTTGCTGAAGGTTTGTTTTGCCACGACCGGGGAATGGTATTGTGCCCACCCCTTCAGTACCGGGTTCAGTTGGCCGATCAACGCTTCCTGCGTCAGTGCCCCACTACTTTTGATGATCTCGCGCACCTTCCGATACAACGCCGAGGCGTTCTTCTTCGAGGGCTTGATCAGCAGCTTGGCCTTCCTGCGTGGTGACTTCGGCACGTACTTCCTGAAATTCCACCCCAAGAAATCGAATCCTTGGTGAATGTGCGTGATGCGCGTTTTCTCCCGAGATAACTCAACCCCTCGTACTGACAGGAATTGCTCTACCCAGGGCTTGACCTCTTCCTCCAGCAGCTCTTTCGAGGCCGCCAGGATCACGAAGTCGTCCGCATACCGTACACACTGCACCTTGGTCTTCTCGGCCTTCTTGATGCCTAGCTTCTTCGCCAGATGACGTTTCAGCTGAGTTTCCAGACCGTTCAGAGTGGCATTGGCCAGACAGGGCGAAATAATTCCACCCTGCGGCGTCCCGGCTTCCGTTGCCATGAGTTGTCGCCGGTCGATAACCCCGGCTTTTAACCACTTGCGCAGTACCTTGGTGTCCATCGTAACATTTCGGCATAGCCACTCGTGGTTGATGTTGTCGAAGAAGCCCTTGATGTCCCCCTCCAGAACCCAGGCCGGTGCCACTTCGGGCGCCAGCAGGTGGAAAAGTTCAACCATGGCATCAGCGGTCGATCGGTCAGGCCGGAAGCCATAACTTTTCGGGTCGCTGGTGCTTTCTATTACAGGCTCCAACGCTTGCAGATGCAGCGCCTGCATGGCCCGATCCAACATCGTCGGGATGCCCAGCGGGCGCTCCTCCAGCTTACCGGGTTTCGGTATCCAGACCCGCCGTAGCGGTTTGGGCCGATAACCCCGTTGTTTCGACAGACTTCCCACAGCACGGAGCTTGGCCTGGGGCGATCCCCAGGTTTCTCCATCGACGCCCGGAGTCTTACGACCCCGGTTCTCCGTGACTCGTCGTACAGCCAAACAGCGGCCGTAAAACGAATAGGTCAGCATCCGTTGCAGGCGTTTAACCCTGCGCCAGTTACCTTCCTGTGTTGCCTCCGCAATCTTTAGCTGCGTTTTCCGAACGGCTTGCTGAATGGTGGCCCAATCAAGATCGTGCCAATTCATCACTCCGCCGGAGGGCGCAGACGCGACCGGTGTTGCTGGTTGCGTTTTCATACAGTCCTCCTGAGATGAACGACATTCAGGACGGACTACTCCCCTATGGGCAGTAGTCGCCCATAGGGTCGTTTGGTTATCGCTGGAATCAGCGGCTCTTCTTGCGCTCGTAAACCAGATGCACGTCAGCCAGGGTTGCCCCTGCCGGTGATGTTTCAACCGGTATGCCACCCATTACAGGCAGCCATTCGCTTCTTGCATCCTCCCATTCCCCACACCCATCAGCGCCCCTTGCGGTTTGCCTGCCTGACCATGCTGCTGGTCAGGCGAGTGGTCGGGATTGCCACGTTCCCCGAGTCGCATCTATTCCCCGTTTAGGCTTCGTCTTTCCCCCGGTAGTCGTATTGGTACCGCAGCGCATCATCCCACTGCGCTGTCCGACTACATGCCGATTTTGGCTAAGGCCAATAATTGCCGTAGGCCTATCCGTGTAGTGGTCTACTAACCCCAGACACCCATTTAGGGCGAGAATGCTCGCCATACAGAGGTGTTCGATGAGCAGACAACGACGTACCTTCACCCCGACTTTCAAGCGAGAGGCTGCCAGCCTGGTGCTCGACCAAGGCTACAGCTGTCCCGAGGCCGCCAGATCTCTCGATGTAGGTGAGAGCTTATTGCGCCGCTGGGTTACCCAGTTGCAGCTGGAGCGCGGGGGCGTTACGCCCACTGCCAAGGCGCTCACACCGGAGCAGCAGACCATTCAGGAGCTTCAGGCCCGTATCAACCGGCTGGAGCTTGAGAAGAAAATATTAAAGGAGGCCACTGCGCTCTTGATGGCCGAGGAACACGGGCGCAGACGTTGAAGTCGATTCGGCAGTTGGTAAAGCACTACCCTGTTCAACTGTTGTGTTCAGTCTTCGAGCTACCCCGGTCTTGTTATTACGCCCACTTGGCCCGGCGGCGTCATATCGATGTCCGCCGAGTGAACCTACGCAGTCGTGTCAACGAGCTGTTCAACCAAAGTCGTGGCTCAGCGGGCAGTCGCAGTCTGGTTGCCATGCTGCGGGATGAAGGCGTTAACGTCGGGCGTTTCAGAGTCAGAAGATTGATGAAGGAACAAGGACTGATCAGCAAACAGCCCGGTTCTCATGCGTACAAGAAGGCCACGGTCGAGCGCCCCGACATTCCCAATGTGCTTGATCGCAAGTTCACCGTGGCTGCGCCAAACAAGGTCTGGTGTGGCGACATCACGTATATCTGGGCAGAGGGTCGATGGAGCTATCTGGCGGCGGTCTTGGACTTGTACAGCCGCAGAGTGGTGGGTTGGGCGATGTCCGCCAAGCCTGATGCGGAACTGGTCGTCAAAGCGCTCGACAGGGCTTACGAGATGCGTGGCAGACCACAAGGCGTGCTGTTTCACAGCGACCAGGGCAGCCAATATGGCAGCCGGGGTTTCCGCCAACGGCTCTGGCGCTATCGGATGATTCAGAGCATGAGCCGAAGGGGAAATTGTTACGACAATTCGCCCATGGAGCGGCTGTTTCGTAGCCTGAAAACGGAGTGGGTGCCGACAGTGGGTTACATGACGACAGCGTTGGCCGAGCAGGACATCGGCCGCTACCTCATGCAGCGGTACAACTGGATAAGGCCGCATCAGCACAACGGCTTCGTACCGCCGGCGGTTGCGGAAGAAAAACTCAATTCTGTGTCCGGGAATTGTTGACCACTACACCGTAGTTACGAAGGTTCAGGCGACGATTCACATGCGTTAGCCATGCGGGTTGGGTCATTAGCCTCGTTACGTCCGTGCAATTCGGACGTATAGCGTTCTCCGTCACCGGATAACACCCTCATAAGAGCGAGACATTGTTAATCGAGCTTCACACCCCAGGGTTGGCCCCTGACGCATGCCGATCAAATGAACTGGCAGGTACATGCCAGGCTCGGTGCTTCCTATACAAGCGAAGTTGAGCAATGCGATTCGGAGCTTTTCGCTCCGTGCTTGGTTCAACACCCTACAACGTCTCACGACGGTGAATTGGCTCACTGCCGGACGTGCGAGGGTGAGTTCTGCCCGGAGGGCAAATTCACCCTCGGGTCAGACATTTTTAGTAACAATTCGATGATGGCTGAACGTTACTATCCTGTTTCTGTAACCGCTCATTGACCCATTTTAGGGTTTGAACAGATACAGCTTTTGTTATCCATCCCCGCCAAAACGAAGCGTTTCCAGGGTGTGGATTAACCAGGCTGAGCCGGTTTGTTGACTGCTTTTCTGGCTTAAACCCCCTGATAGCAAGGGATTCAGGTGCCTAGGCGCAGTGACCTAACCAAGTCCGGCACGTTCAACGTGTCGCACAAGTGGGCTAATCCTAGCGGAGCAACCGGCAAATTGCATCCGCCAACCGAGCCCCTTGGAGGCCGTGCATGGACTCGGCAAATAGCGCTGTTCAAATCTTGAACAATGGCGTATCATCCGCTCCGTTCGTACCACGCTGCAAGTCACAAAGGCCATCGCGCCTCCTCGCTGGTTTCCCGGTTCAACGTCTAGCGCACCACGCGCTACCGCCCTCCCAGATCCCACCTGCTGACTGATCAGGCCAACTCACCGCTCGTCGGTGCTGTTTCTCTGCCTGCCTCCGACGTACAGACCACGCCGAAGAACCGTAACAATGGAACTTTATCGTGCTCATAAAGCTCCGAATGGTTTACTTCCTTAGGCCGCGTTTCGGCCGACCTCATGGAGCAATACCACGCGCATCGAAGCGCACTGTTTTAAGGACATACCTAGAAAAAATGAATACTCAACATCAGATCCAGAAAGCCATCAGCACCCTGACTCACGCCTTCGCCCCGTTCGATTGCCGCATCCAGGCCGCGCGCAAGGGCAGCTTCAGTTTTACCCTGGTCGACAAGACCGGCATCGCCCAGTACAGCCAGCGTCTGTACCCCGGCCAGTACTGCGACGAATCGCTGCAGCAGGTCATCGAACGCACCCGCCAGTCGCTGATTGCCTGAACCATCGCCCCGCCCGACGGTCCAAGGAAGCCAACCATCGGGATGGAGTAGATATGGAACTCAACAACCAGCAACTCGTCGACCACCTGTTCAATCCGCTGCGTGCCAGCTTCAGCTCGCCACGCCCGGATGGCAGCATCGTCCTCGCCTTGCTCGACGAGAGCGACAGCACCGTCTACAGCCGCGTTCTGGCCAGACTACAAATGGATGACCAGGACGCCTTCGCGCAAAGCCTTGAAGAGATCCGCCTGGAACTGGCGGTACGTGCAGGCAACATCCCGGCCGACCTGCGCAAGACGCTCAAGGAGCAGGACAGCGTGCTGAATTACCGCAATGCCTGATGCCATCGACGCCGCCGAAGCCCGTGCCACTGCACGGGCTTTTTATTGCGCGCAGGAAATGGGTGGAACCCGGCCTCGGCCCAGGGAAAAGGCGGACGCAGAACTCCGGACACCACAATCCTGAAATAGAAGATCGAGTGTCGAGATAACCAGAGGCAGGAAGGGACGGAGGACACGGTGGATCACCCTTTGGATCATCGGCGTGATCAGAGAGAAAAACCGTCTGAAATCATGGAGATATGTAATGGAGGTGGACCCTACCAGCCACACCCCGGCACTCGATGTCACCGCTGCGGCTGCTCCCTTCCGGGCCTGACCGGGTTCACGGCTGATCAATGCGAGGGGACCGGCAGGGCCACCATAACGCTGCCCACCATTGCGATGGGCCGCGCCATTGTAACGACTAAACGCAAACTTACAACCGCTTCAAACACTTAGATACGTCAGCCGGCCACCTCATACGCGGAAACGCCCCACCAGTTGAGCCAGACCAAGAGACAGCTCGGACAGGTGCTGGCTGGCTTTCGTACTCTGCTCGGAGGTTTGCGCCGCTTCGTTGGACAGGTCGCGAATATCGCTGATGTTGCGTGCGATTTCTTCGGTCACGCTGCTCTGCTCCTCGCACGCCGTGGCGATCTGCGCAGCCATGTCGTTGATCCGCTGCACCGAATCACCGGTCACACTCAGCGCCTGATCCACTCCGGCCGCCTGTTCCACGCTCTGCCGTGCCCGGGCGCTGCCTGAGTGGGTAGCCTTGACTGCGTTCTGTACGCCGATCTGCAGGCGCTCGATCATCTGCTGAATGTCCTTGGTCGAGTCCTGAGTACGCGCGGCCAAGGCCCGCACCTCATCGGCCACCACTGCGAAACCGCGCCCCTGTTCCCCGGCACGCGCCGCCTCGATGGCCGCGTTGAGCGCCAGCAGGTTGGTCTGCTCGGCAATGCCCTTGATCACCGCCAGCACGGCCCCGATGTTGGCTGTCTCCTGCTCCAGCGTCTGAATGGTGTCGGAGGCGCTCTCCACCTCCTGCGCCAGCTGACGAATCGAATCGATGGTGGCACTCACCACCTGCGCACCTTCGCGCGACTGGGTCTCGGCATGGCGCGCCGCATCGGCAGCATTCTGCGCGTTGCGCGCGACCTCGTGCACCGCCACGCTCATTTCGGTAGCGGCCGTGCTGACCTGATCCACTGCGGCGTGCTCGCTGCTGATCAGCCGGTCATTGGCGGCCGCCATCCCCGCCAGGCTCTTGGCCGAATCCGCCACCTCACCGGTTACTCGCCCGACCTCCCTGATCAGTGGCTGCAACTTGTCGAGGAAGCGGTTGAAGGCATGGCTGAGCTTGCCCAGTTCATCCTTGGACAGGACGTCCAGGCGCACTCGCAGGTCGCCATCGCCATCGGCGATCTGTTCGATGCGGTAGAGCAGATTGTGCAACGGGCGCGTCACCAGCAGCGGGAAGCCCACCACCAGTACCAGACACACCAGCAGGCCGATGACGATAATCGCGCCCTGCTGCCAGGCCAGCGCCTCACCCCGTGCGATGGCCTCGGTGCCGACCGCATTGGCGGCACCATCTTCCAGCTCACCCAACTTGTCGATGGCACTACGGGCCTCCTCGAACTGCGCTTCGCTGTCGGCGAAACTCAAGCGGCTGGCCGCATTGGGGTCAGTATTGGCCATTTCCAGGACGCGCAGCGAGGTGGCCTTCCAGCGTTCGAAACCACGGTCGAATTCCGCCACCAGCGCCAGCGCGTCACTGCCAGGCTGCATCGCCGCGAACTTGTGCACCCGGTCATAGGCCTGCTGCAGGTTCTCTGCATGCGCAGCTCGCAGCTCGGCAGCATGCGCGCCGGAGTCCTCGTCAAGCAGGCTGCGCTCGGCAACGAATGCCTGATAGAGATCGCGGTCGGCATTGAGCAACAGGCTGATGGCAGGCAGGTGTCGATTGGTCAGTGTGGTGCTGGAGTCGGCGACCTGGGTGATGCCGCGCATGCCCAGCGCCCCCATAGTTACCAGCAGCACCGCCAGCAACAGAATCGGCACTGCAATCTTCCAACGGAACCCCAGATCGGTGAACGCGCGCAGCATAATGGCACTCCAACATTAGACAGGTATCTGAAGCTTAGTCGAGCCTTGCCAAGTCGCCGTCTGGCTGCAAGAAACAACGCCGGCAGCAATCAGGGCGGTTGCCCCGACAGGCCATGCCCAGCGCCGCGCGGCGCCGGAAACCCGCAGGCCGATGCGTTTTTTGGTCGCACACCGGAACAACAACGAGCGATGCGACACTAAGCCCTATCGGAAGTGTCTGCTGCGGCACTGCCGAGCCGTACCTTTTGTGCTAGCGTTCCCACGTTTTCGGCTGTGCAGCCCTGTCTGCTGCGCCGAACCTCTCACCTGCAAATGGAGTTACATCATGGCAATCACCAAAGACCAACTGATCAGCGACCTGGCCGAGGCCGTATCCCTGCCGAAAGCCACTGTGCGCACCCTGATCGATCAGCTGGGCGAAATTGTCGGCGACGCGCTGGAAAACGACGGTGAGATCACCCTGCCGGGTATCGGCAAGCTGAAAGTGACCGAGCGTCCGGCCCGCACCGGCCGCAACCCGCAGACCGGCAAGAGCATCGAGATCGCAGCCAAGAAAGTGGTCAAGCTGGTGCCTGCCAAGGCCCTGAGCGACGCGCTGAACTGATTCAAGGTCAGGCCGCGCCCCGTCCGGATCGCGGCCTTCCCCTTCCCGACCTATTCGGCCAGCACTTCGATGCTGCCGCGCATGCCGGCCTGATAGTGCCCGGCAATCAGGCAAGCGAACTCGAACTCGCCCGCCCGGTTGAACGTCCAGATCATCTCGCCCCGCGTTTGCGGCGCAACATGCGCCATATACGCCTCGCCATGCGCCATGCCCGGTGCCTTGAGCATCTCGGCAGCATGCTCATCCAGCGTCTGTCGTGTACCCAGGACGAACTCGTGCATCAGCCTGCCATCGTTGCGATGAATGAAGCGGACGGTCTCGCCCTGCCTGACCTGCAATTTCGCCGGAGTGAAACGCATGCTGTCATCCATGCGGATCTCCACGGTACGGTCGACCTGACCGGCCTGCCCGGCGATACCCCAGGGTTTCTGCTGCGGAGCATGCTCCATCCTGCTCATGGCGCCATGTCCGGCGTGGCTGTCTTCATGTGCCTGGGCGTACGAGGTGCTGAGCAGCGCAACCAGTAACAGGGCTGGTGCGCAGTAAGAGGCTCGTTTCATTTATCCATCTCCGATTGTTCGTATCGTTCGCACCCGACTGGGCAGGAACGGCAAGCCGGCCGCTAGAGCCGGCTGTGGTAACGCGGTAAAGCGATTCGATCAACAGGAAGAGAAACGAGGGGGACGCTCGGGTGTATCCGGCACTATCGAGAGCAGTCGCTCATTCGGCAAAGGAGGCGGATGGGCACTATGCATCTGCCCGGCGTGGGCCAAGGGTAGGCCGATCACCACGGCACTGACGCAGAATGCACAGAGGCTGCAGGAAGTGGCACCGACCGGATGATTCGTTCCGGGTATCGAACTGTCCGCGTCCGTGATCGCGGCATGCTCACTGCAGTGAGCGGGCATCTGGTGCGTTGCATCACCGTCGTGCGCCGGCTGGCAGTTTTGCATGGCGAACGCAGCCATTGCCTGAACGGGCAGGGCCAGCATCAACAGGCCTACAAGGGCGGTACGCAGCCATTTACGCATGAAGAAGGACAAGAACCCGTGCAAACCCGGACGCCCGATTATCCACTGCGTCCTGGTCAAAGGCCACCTCCCGGCAGCTTGACGCCAGTGCAAGCGTCATAGCGCAAAGAAAGCCAGGCTTGCTCCACACCAGCTAGAACAGCCCGGCGGCCTGCCGCCAGCTTGGGCGCAGACCGTCGAGATGATTGATCAGCCCTGCATGGTCACGTGACGCGGGTGACTGGCAACGCGCTCGAGCCAGGCGCGGATCGCCGGGAAAGCCTCGAGACTGAAGCCACCCTCCTCGGCTACATGGGTATAGGCATACAGGGCGATATCGGCGATGGAGTAGTTCTCGCCGACCAGATAGGGTGTGTTTTCGAGCTGCTGCTCCATCACTTTCAGGGCCTTGTAGCCGAGCTTCAGGCAGCGCGCATGCTCTTCACGACGCTCTTCGGGCATGCCCTGATAAAGCTTGATGAAACGCGCCACGGCGACATAGGGCTCGTGACTGTACTGTTCGAAGAACTGCCACTGCAGCACCTGAGTCCGCAGGCGCGGCTCGCTGGGCAGGAAATTGCTGTCATCGGCAAGGAAGTTGAGTATGGCGTTGGACTCCCACAGGCAGGTGCCGTCGTCCAGCTCCAGCACCGGAATCTTGCCGTTGGGGTTCTTGGCCAGGAAGGCTTCGCTCTGTGTCTCGCCCTTGAGAATATCGACGTCGATCCACTGGTACGGCTTGCCCAGCAGATGCAGCATCAGCTTGACCTTGTAGCAGTTGCCCGAGCGGTAATCACCGTAGACCTTGAACATCGCGTTGCCCTCCCCGTCAAACCTCGCGGCAATCTCGCCGCCTGAAAATCAAACCGCTGCCGCGCCCTGCGCATCGCGGATCACCGCCGCCAGCCGGCGCAGCCCTTCGCCCAGACGCTCCGGCGACACGTGGCTGAAGTTCAGTCGCAGGTGGCCGGGGTTGGCATCCGGATCGATGAAGAACGGCTCGCCGGGCATAAAGGCGACGTTCTGCGCCAGCGCCGCGTCAAGCAGCGTGCGGGTGTCCAGCGGCTGCTTCAGGGTCAGCCAGAAGAACAGGCCGCCCTGCGGAATTTCCCAGGTCGCCAAATCACCGAAGTGCTCCAGCAGCGCCGCCTGCATGGCGTCACGGCGAATGCGGTAGAAGTCTCGCAACTCGGCCAGGTGGCCGCGGTATTGCTCACTGCCCAGCCACTGCATCGCCTGCCACTGGCCGATACGGTTGGTGTGCAGATCGGCCGACTGCTTCAGGCGCAGCAGATGCGGATAAAGATCCCTGGTGGCGATCAGGTAGCCGACGCGCAGCCCTGGCAGCAGCGTCTTGGACACGGTACCGGTATAGATCCAGCTGGCCTTCTTCATGCGGCTGACGATGGGTGTGGCACTGCCGGTATCGAATACCAGTTCGCGGTACGGCTCGTCCTCGATCAGGGTCACGCCGAACTCGTCGAGCAACGCCGCTACCGCTTCACGTTTGGCTTCGCTGTAACGGGTGCCGGACGGATTCTGGAAAGTCGGGATCAGATAGGCGAAGGCTGGCTTGTAGCTTTCCAGACGCTGGCGCAGAGCTGCGAGCTCGGGACCGTCGGCCTCCTGCGGCACGCTGATGCAATCGGCGCCGAACAGCTGGAAGGCCTGCAGGGCCGCCAGGTAGGTCGGCGCTTCCAGCAGCACTTCGGTGCCCGGATCGATGAACAGTTTGGACGCCAGATCAAGAGTCTGCTGCGAGCCGCTGACGATCAGCACCTGGCTGGCGTCGCAAGGCACACCCAGCGCACGCGCCTCGGCAGCAATGGCTTCACGCAGCGCCGGCTCGCCCTCGCTCATGCCGTACTGGCCCATGCTCGCCGGCATTTCTGCCCAATCCACCTTCGGCAGCATGGGTTCGGCGGGCAGACCACCAGCGAACGACATCACCTCAGGACGTTGCGCCGCAGCAAGAATTTCACGGATCAGAGAGCTTTTCAGGCGGGCGATGCGTTCGGAGAAGGCCATGGAATGTCCTGGGTGCAAAAGTCGTTGGAATTAAGTCAAACTGCTTGACCGAAACTACGCCGCCAACCAGAGATACGTCAATATGACTGACCTAAAAAATTTCCCCGGGAAATTTTTAACGTCGCCTGCCGAGGATGCGCAGGCAGGCCGTCAGGGCTCGCAAGTCATCAGGAATGCCGCTGCTCAGCAGGCTGCAATGGAAGCCTTCTTCTTCGGTTATCAGGCCTTCACTGCCAAGCCCGATGAGATGCTGGCCAAACGCGGCCTGTCACGCGTGCATCACCGCATTCTGTTCTTCATCGCCAAATATCCGGGCCTGAACATGACAGAACTGCTCGGCTATCTGGGCGTGAGCAAGCAGGCGCTGAACATGCCTCTGCGCCAGCTGATCGAAATGAACCTGGTACAGAGCGAAGCAGCCGCAGACGACAAGCGCAAGCGCCTACTCGGCTTCACCGCCGAAGGCGCCAAACTGGAACAGGCCCTGCGCCGCGAACAGGCGCGTCTGCTGCAGCGAGTGTTCGCCGAAGTGGGTGAAGAGGCGGTACGGGGTTGGCTGGCGGTCAACCACGCCCTGGCGCGCACACGCCATGAACGCACCTGAGCCTGGGGCTGCCAGCTGCAATCGCTGGCGCGTGTAGGGGAGCCACGCTCAGCTCGCCTTCGCCCGCACCTCTGCAGCCCCTCTGAAGAACACCAGCATCAGCGTCACACCGGCACCCAGCAGGGGCAGCAGTGCGAGCAGCATCAACAACACACTGGCCAGCATCAGCCCGCCGACGATATCGAGCCAGGCCATTACCTTGAGCGCCGGATAAGGGTATTGCAGCCTGAGCAGACGATTCCCAGCCAGGCGGTGCTGATTCCCGTCAGGCACAGCAACGCCATGTAACTCAGCGTTTGCCAGCCAGGAGCTGTAAACAGCTGCTCGCCGAACAACAGGTCAGCCAGTTCCAGCAACAGGGAACCTGCCAATACGGCCCATACCGGCAGGCTCAGGTTGCGCGCAGCGAAACGGGCTTCGGCAAAGGCCTTCAAGCGCAGCAGCAGGTAGCAGCCGAGCAGTACCAGCATCAGCCCCAGCCAGTCGGTGAAGGTGAACAGCAACTCGGCCTCATACGCTTCCAGCAGCGAGCCGGCGAACAGCAGCCCGACCAGCAGGGCATTGGCCAGCACCGAAACCAGCGCCAGCCAACCCAGCACCTGCAACTGCCTGGCACTCCAGCCAGGCAATGCCTGCTCGCCGGTTCCGTCGAGCAACTCCACCTGCGGTGCACTGTAGGGATTGTCCGGTTGCATCGCCTTAGTCCTTGCGGCAAAAACCCGAGGCTAACCAGCGGCGCAACGCTTGACCAGACTGTACGGCTCAAGCCGGCCATGGCTGTACCGCGACGCCGTTACGGTCGCGCAATAGGCTTTGCCAGTCACGGGAGAACGACCATGTCCACCGAACTGTTGCTCGCCTTCATCGCCTTCGCCTTCGTCACCTCGGTGACGCCAGGCCCCAACAACATGATGCTGCTCGCCTCGGGCGTGAACTTCGGCGTGCGCCGCAGCATCCCGCACATGCTTGGCATCAGCCTCGGTTTCATGCTGCTGGTGGCCGCCGTAGGCCTGGGCCTTGGCCAGGTGTTCCAGCGCCTGCCAGTGCTGCATGACGTGCTGCGCTATGTCGGCGCTGCCTATCTGCTCTATCTGGCCTGGAAGATCGCCCAGTCCGGCGCGCCGCAAAGCCGCGAGAATCTCGAGGCCAGGCCATTTACCTTCCTTCAGGCCGCGGCGTTTCAGTGGGTCAATCCGAAGGCGTGGATCATGGCAATCGGCGCCATTACCACCTATACACCGCAGGATGGTTTTTTCAGCAACGTGCTGCTGATCGCGGCCCTGTTTGCGCTGGTCAACTGCCCCAGCGTAGGTTTGTGGACCGTCGCCGGCAGCATGCTGCGCAAGTGGCTGGACAACCCGCGTGCCCTGCGCGCCTTCAACATCGGCATGGCACTGCTGCTGGTCGCCTCGCTCTATCCCATCATCGTCGACACTGGAATGTTCTGATGCAAGACGCCGCCCCTACCCGCCTGCGACCACTGGCGGACACCTCCACCTCGGCCGTGGTCGCGGGCTTCATTGCCATGCTCACCGGCTATACCAGCTCTCTGGTGCTGATGTTCCAGGCCGGCCAGGCTGCCGGCCTCACCGCGGGGGAGATTTCCTCATGGATCTGGGCACTGTCGATCGGCATGGCGCTGTGCTGCATCGTGCTCTCGCTGCGCTATCGCGCGCCGGTGATGATCGCCTGGTCCACCCCCGGCGCCGCGCTGCTGATCACCAGCCTGCCGCAAGTGTCCTATGGCGAGGCGATCGGCGCTTACATCCTGGCCTCGGGCCTGATCGTGCTGATCGGTCTGACCGGCACCTTCGACCGCCTGATGCGGCGCATCCCCGCCTCCATCGCCGCGGCCCTGCTGGCCGGCGTGCTGTTCAAGATCGGCCTGGAAATCTGCGTGGCGGCCGAGCAGCAGCCGGTTCTGGTGGTCGCCATGCTGCTCGCCTACCTGCTTGGCAAACGCCTGTGGCCACGCTACTCGGTGCTCTCCGCGCTGATCATCGGCAGCGTGCTGGCTGGGGCCTTCGGCTTGCTGGATTTCACAGGTTTCCAGTTGCAACTGGCCACGCCAGAGTGGACGACGCCGAGCTTCTCTCTGGGCGCCGCCATCAGTATCGGCATTCCGCTGTTCATCGTCGCCATGGCCTCACAGAACCTGCCGGGCATGGCCGTGCTGCGCGCCAACGGTTATGACGTGCCGGCCTCGCCACTGCTGACCAGTACCGGCCTGGTGTCGATCCTGATGGCGCCGTTCGGCAGCCACGGGATTCACATGGCCGCCATCAGCGCCGCGATCTGCGCCGGCCCGGAAGCCCACGAAGATCCGCACAAACGCTACACCGCGGCGGTCTGGTGCGGCGTGTTCTATGCCATTGCCGGCATTTTCGGCGCCACGCTCGCCTCGCTGTTCGCGGCACTGCCAGCAGCACTGATCCTGTCCATCGCCGCGCTGGCACTGTTCGCCTCGATCATTGGCGGCCTGACCCAGGCCATGAGCGAACCCAACGAGCGCGAAGCGGCGCTGATCACCTTCCTGGTCACCGCGTCCGGGATGACCCTGGCCGGCGTCGGCTCTGCGTTCTGGGGTATTGTCGCCGGCCTGCTGACCCTGGCCGTGCTGAACTGGGGCAAGCGCTAGATTCTCCGTAGCCCGGATGCAATCCGCGAGCACTCTGCCAGGTCGCCCCGGATTGCATTCGGGCTACGGACTCGGTCGAAGCGGGAGGGACTTTAGCCGCGACTATCACGGGCAAAGCCCTCCCCATTCTTTAACGCTACGCCTTTTCCCCTTGCACCGCCGGCTCGGCCAGCTCGACGCCGTGCACACGGTTGACCCACAGCCCGAACAGCGCAGCGGTGACGAACATGATCAGGCTGTAGATGGCTGCGGGGATGGCCATGGTCGGGTTGTTCAGCAGCGCCGGGCTGAGTGCCAGGGCGATGGCCAGGGTGCCGTTGTGGATGCCGATTTCCATGGCGATGGCAATCGCCTGGCGCAGGTCGAGCCTGAGCAGGCGCGGCACGCAGTAGCCCACCGCCATGCTCAGCAGGTTGAAGGCCAGCGCCGCGCCGCCCACCGAAGGCGCGTAGTCCACGAAGGTGCGCCAGTCCTTGGCCACTGCCAGCAGGATGATCAGCAGCAGGAACAGTGCCGAGACGATCTTCACCGGTTTCTGCATGCGCTCGGCGAAGCCGGGGAAACGGCTGCGCAGCCACATGCCGATGGCCACCGGCCCGAGGACGATGACAAACACCTGCACCACCTTGGCGAACTGCAGCGGAATGGCCTGATCGGCGGACATGAAGTAAGCCAGCGACAGGTTGACGATCAGCGGCATGGTCAGGATTGCGATCACCGAATTGACTGCGGTGAGGGTGATGTTCAGCGCTACGTCACCATGGGCCAGATGGCTGTAGAGGTTGGCGGTGGTGCCGCCTGGCGAGGCCGCCAGCAGCATCAGACCGACGGCCAGCGCCGGTGCCAGGCCGAACAGTTTGGCCAGGAAGAAGCAGGCCAGTGGCAGCAGCAACAGCTGGCAGGCCAGGCCGATCAACACCGGTTTGGGGAATCTGGCCACGCGGGCGAAATCGGCCAGGGTCAGGGACAGGCCAAGCCCGAGCATGATGATGCCCAGCGCAGCGGGAAGGAAAAACGTCAGCAAGGGATCGGCGGTCATTATTGTTATCGCTCCAGTTGTACCTCGCGAGATTGTGCGCAGTCAGGCCACTGCTGACAGTGGCCCTGCGAGCCAACCCTGGTTCCCCAGCAACTAGCGGGCCAGAGCGCTCAGATCGCCGTGGCGCCACCATCGACAGCCAGCGCGTGGCCGGTGGTGAACGCCGCATGATCGCTGCACAGATAGAGCACTGCAGCCGCGATTTCCTCGACCTTGCCGATGCGCCCGACCGGATGCATGGCAGCGGCGAACTCGGCCTTCTTCGGGTCGGCTTCATAGGCGCGGCGGAACATGTCGGTGTCGATCACCGCCGGGCACACCGCATTGACGCGAATTTTCTTCTTCGCGTACTCCACCGCAGCGGACTTGGTCAGGCCGATCACCGCATGCTTGGAGGCTGCGTAAATGCTCATCTTCGGAGCCGCCCCCAGGCCTGCCACCGACGCCGTGTTGACGATGGCACCACCGCCCTGGGCCAGCAGCAGCGGGATCTGGTGCTTCATGCACAACCACACGCCCTTGACGTTGACGCCCATGATGGCGTCGAACTCGGCTTCGTTGCCGTCGGCCAGCCTGCCCTGCTCGATCTCGATGCCGGCGTTGTTGAAGGCGTAGTCCAGGCGACCATACTGGGCCAGCGTGGCGTCCATGAGAGCCCTGACCTCGGCGTCGCAGGTCACGTCGCAACGTACGAAGCAGGCCTCGCCACCGGCCGCGCGAATCAGCTCGACAGTGCTCTCGCCGCCGGCCACATCCACATCGGAAACCACCACCTTAAGCCCTTCGGCGGCGAAGGCCTGGGCCGTGGCCCGGCCGATACCGGCAGCACCGCCGGTGACCAGGGCGACCTGGCCGGAGAACGTCATGCTCATGTGTCTGCTTCCTCGCAGCGATTCTTGTTGAATTTGCGAGGAGTCTAGCCAGCAAGCCAGACGGCGAGCAGCACTATCAGGCTCTGGAGTGGAGGGTCATGCAGGGCGCTGATGGCGACGCCACCAGCGCGGTGCCGCGATCAGCGGGTAGCCCGGATGTAAATCCGGGACAGATCGGACGGGATGCCAGAGCGCCCCGGATTTCATCCGGGCTACAGGGCTCAGGCGCGCAGTTCGGCAACCACCGCCGCCAGCGCCTGTGCCGGGTCGGCGGCCTGGCTGATGGGACGGCCGATTACCAGGTAATCGGAGCCTGCCTCCAGCGCCTGACGCGGGGTGAGGATGCGTTTCTGGTCATCGGCGCTGCTGCCGGCGGGACGGATACCCGGCGTCACCAGCTGCAGACGCGGCTGCGCGACCTTCAGCGCCTGCGCCTCCTGCGCCGAGCAGACCAGACCGTCGAGCCCCGCCTCGGCGGCCAGGCCAGCCAGGCGCAGCACCTGCTCCTGCGGCGGCACATCCAGACCGATGCCGGCCAGATCCTGCTGTTCCATGCTGGTCAGCACCGTCACACCGATCAGCAGTGGCTTGGCGCCGGCCAGCTTGTCCAGCTCGTTACGGCAGGCCGCCATCATGCGCAGACCGCCGGAACAGTGCACGTTGACCATCCATACGCCCAGTTCCGCCGCAGCCTTGACCGCCATCGCCGTGGTATTGGGAATATCGTGGAATTTCAGATCGAGAAAAAGCTCGAAGCCCTTGGCCTGCAACGCCTCGACCACCTGCGGCCCGCTGCGGGTGAACAGCTCCTTGCCGACCTTGACCCGGCACAGCGCCGGATCGAGCTGATCGGCCAGGGCCAGAGCAGCATCACGGCTGGGAAAGTCGAGGGCGACGATAATCGGTGTTTGGCAGGCGGGCATGAGCAGGTCTCGAACAGGTGAAAAACGCCGCGCATTGTAGCGCAAAGCGTCCCGGCACTGGTCGCGGCTGAAGCCCCCTCTGCCGATGTGCCATGAGCGGCCTGTCATGTACCAGGCAGGTGCATCCGCGCATTTTCTGCACCTTTTTCACTCACCGGTCACGGCCAGCACGCCCCCACCTGCCGCGCACCGCCAGTGCTCTGGGCTCTGGCATGAGCGCTGCACGGCAAATGCATCTCCGTGTCATGGGTTGCAAGCATGCCCTACCAAACCACCATCGGCAGCCTCGTCTACCGCTTCGCCGACCTCAAGACCCTGCTGGCCAAGGCCAGCCCCGCGCGTTCAGGCGACTACCTGGCCGGGCTGGCTGCCGCCACCTACGAAGAGCGCATGGCGGCCAAGCTGGCTCTGGCCGATGTGCCGCTCAAACGTTTTCTCGACGAGGCGCTGATCCCTTATGAGCAGGATGAAGTCACCCGCCTGATCATTGACCGGCACGATGCCGTCGCCTTCGCACCGATCAGTCATCTCACCGTCGGCGATCTGCGTGACTGGCTGCTGCTGGAAAAGACCGACAGCGCTCGTCTGGCTGCAATAGCCGCCGGGCTGACGCCGGAGATGGTCGCTGCCGTGAGCAAGCTGATGCGCAATCAGGACCTGATTCTGGTGGCACGCAAATGCCAGGTGATCAGCCGTTTTCGCAACACCCTGGGCCTGCCCGGCCACCTTGCCGTGCGCCTGCAGCCCAATCACCCCACCGACGACGTACGCGGCATAGCTGCCAGCATGCTCGACGGCCTGCTGTATGGCTCCGGCGACGCCACGGTGGGCATCAACCCGGCCAGCGACTCGTTGCCGACGCTGATGCGCCTGTGGCAGATGATGGACGAGGTACGCCAGCACTTCGAAATTCCCATGCAGAGCTGCGTGCTGACCCACGTCACCACACAGGTCCAGGCCATCGAGGCCGGCGCGCCGATCGACCTGGTGTTCCAGTCCATCGCCGGCACCGAGGCCACCAACGCCGGTTTCGGCGTCTCCCTGGCGATCCTGCGCGAAGCCCACGAGGCCGCGCTGTCGCTGGGGCGCGGGACTCTGGGTGATAACGTCATGTACTTCGAAACCGGCCAGGGCAGCGCGCTCTCCGCCGGCGGCCACCATGGCGTCGATCAGCAGACCTGCGAAACCCGCGCCTATGCCGTGGCCCGGGAGTTCCGCCCACTGCTGGTCAATACCGTGGTCGGTTTCATCGGCCCGGAATACCTCTACGACGGCAAGCAGATCATCCGTGCCGGGCTGGAAGATCACTTCTGCGCCAAGCTGCTCGGCCTGCCGATGGGTTGCGACGTCTGCTACACCAACCACGCCGAAGCCGACCAGGACGACATGGACAGCCTGCTCACCCTGCTCGGCGCAGCCGGCATCAACTTCATCATGGGCATCCCCGGCGCCGACGACATCATGCTCAACTATCAGAGCACCTCGTTCCACGACGCGCTTTACCTGCGCAGCTTACTGGGCCTGAAACGGGCGCCGGAGTTCGACGCCTGGCTGACACGCATGGCCATTACCGAACCCGGCGGCAGGCTGCGCGAGGTCGGTCGCGGGCATCATCTGCTCAAGCGACTGCCACAGATTTCCGGAGCGGCCTGATGAAGGATATCGATCTCATCCAGCACAACCCCTGGGACGACCTGCGTGCACATACCTCGGCCCGCATCGCGCTTGGCCGTGTCGGCTGCAGCCTGCCCACCCGGGAGGTGCTGAAGTTCGGTCTGGCCCACGCCCAGGCACGCGATGCGGTACATCGTCCGCTGGATTTCACTGAACTCAAGCATCAGCTGCATGCAGCCGGTTTTCGCGCCCTGAAAGTGCGCAGCAATGCCGAGGATCGGCAGGCCTACCTGCTGCGACCGGATCAGGGCCGTCATCTGCACAGCGACTGTCAGCTGCAGTTGCAACATGAACTGCCGGCCCCGGAACTGGCCATCGTGCTGGCCGACGGTCTATCGGCCGTCGCCGTGCAACGCCATGCCCTGCCTCTGCTGCAGGCCTTTCGCCAACGCTTCGATACCGACTGGGCCAACACTCCGGTGGTTCTTGCCGAGCAGGGCCGCGTGGCGATTGGCGACGGCATCGGTGAGGCACTGCGTGCTCGCCTGGTGATTGTGATGATCGGCGAACGTCCAGGCCTGACCTCACCAGACAGCCTCGGCCTGTACCTGACCTACGCCCCGAGAGTGGGTTGCCTGGACAGTGCGCGCAACTGCATCTCCAACGTGCGCCCCGAAGGCCTGCCCTACGAGGCGGCGGCATACAAACTCGACTACCTGGCACGCCAGGCACTGCGCCTGCAACTGAGCGGCGTACAACTCAAGGACGAGAGCGATATGCAGGCAGTGCAGCTGCAACCAGCCTGACAAGCGGGTGACGAGCGGGTATGGTGGAAGCACTTACCCGCAAGAGGAGTCGATCATGCCCTGGTTCGCCTGGCTCATCCTGATCCTGGCCTTGGGCTCCATCCTCGGCAGCCTGCTGCTGCTGCGCGACACGGCCAGGAAACTGCCGTTGACCGAGGAACAGCTCAAACGCATCCACGAGCGTAACGTCGAACAGGACGCCAAGGATCGCCGCGAAAGCTGAGCGGCGATGCAACGTCCGGGAGCCCGGCCGGGAATGCCCCTGACAGTGGCATTGTTCGGTGCCGTTACCTGCCCTTCAGTCCGCAGTTCGCCCTGCTCCCAGCGCCGCCTTCTTCAGCGGACATATGACCCTGGCAGTCGCTCTCCGCGGAGCAGTCAATGTTCCGCATCTGCTGCTATTGAGCTATCCGCTGTGACTGATGTGACGGCAATGCGGTAAGGCGAGAAGATGCGCTGCAACTCGCCCTTTGCGCGCAACTGCTCGAGCAATTGCGCGAAACGCTCGGGCCTGATCGGCGCACCGGCGCGGATCATCGCGTGATGGCGGTAGACCTGATCGACCCGCTCGGATATCAGCAGTTTGCGTGCGTGATCGCGATTGCGCTTGATGAAGTCGTAAAGGTTCGAGCGCGTCACCAGGGCTATATCCGCACGACCACGCAGTACCATCAGCAGGTTGCTGTCATGGGAATGCCCGAGGTTGGCGTTGAAGGTGCGGGTGAGGAAATCCGGATCACTGTTGAACCTGGCAAAGCCGTAGTGGTATCCGCGATAGAGCGCCAGACGCTTGCCGTCTAGCTGTTCGAAGTAACCCTGACCGCGCCGTTGTTCATCCCTGGCTACAAACAGCTCGGCGTCTTCCAACCCCATATCGACGGCATTGGCATCGATGCCCTGCCACCCCCATTGCGGATTCTCGAAAACAGCCATGTCGATACGTCCGCGCTGCAGATCACTGAAGCGCCGCACGATAGCGGTAGGCAGCATGGTGAACTGATAGTCGCTCTGCTCTCGATTCAGCGCTTCGAGCAGTTCAGGCAGGAGGCCACTGGACTCCTGCAGATTGGATTTGATCACGTAGGGAGGAAAATGCGCACCGCCGACCTTGACCATCTCGGCAGCATAGAGAGAACCGACGGACATCAGCCCCAGGGCAGCCCAACAGACACGAATCCAGCGCCGTGATTGCCGCATGTCGAATCCCCAAAAACTCCTTCTTTTAGTGAGCAGCAGCCTACTCCAGTCTCTCCTGGCCGACCAGATGGATTTTCACTGCACGGACGCTTTATCGCCCAATGCCAGGCGATAGCGCCCAAGCAACCTGGACAACTCGCCACTGGCGTGCAACTGGTCGAGGAGTCCGGCGACATCAGTTGGAGCCAGCGTCGCCCTGGGTCGCAACAGCACCTGATGATGGTAGACCTGATCCTGACGCTCGGAGATCAGCAACCCCCGTTGCAATTCCGGATGCCGATCCAGAAACAGCTCCAGATAGGAGCGCGTCACCACGGCGATATCGACGCGACGCGCCAGCAACATGCGCAAATTGCTGTCGTGGGAATAGGTCAACACCGCGTTGTAGGTGCGCGCCAGGTAGTCAGGGTCGGCGTCGAACGCAGCAAACCCGTAGTGGTAGCCGTGATAGAGCGCCATGCGCTTGTTGCTCAGGTCTGCGAAGTAGTCCTGGCCCCGGCCTGGCTCGGCAGCGGCGACATAGACTTCCGCATCTTCGATATCCAGCCGCAGAGCCAGGTGGTGCGTACTCTGCCACCCCCAATGACTGGACTCGAAGAACATCAGATCGAAGCGCCCGCCCTCCAGATCCCGATAGCGACGGGTCGCCGAGGTCGGTACCAGGACGAAACGATACTGCTGCTGCACCGCGTTGAGCGCGCGCAACAGATCCGGTACCAGCCCCTGAGGGTGCGGTGATTCGGGTTTGTCCAGATAGGGAGGGAAGTGATAACCGCCAACGCGTACCTCCTGCACCGCGACGGCATTGGACAGGTACAGCAGCGACAGACAGCACAACAGGCAGAAGGATAGTGCTCGCAAACTCGACCTCTCGTCCCGGGCACAGGACAGTCAAGGTCGCGTGCTCGAACTGAAACCGGCAGTTACTTCCATCCTAGCCGAGTTCGCTCAAACTTCCTTGCACACCAGCGACAACGCCTCTTCGGCCAGCTGATCCAGACTCATCGGCCCCTGCGGCCGGAACCAGGTATTGGTCCAACTCAGTGCTCCGGTGAGAAAACGTCGCTGAATGAACGGATCGCCCTTGAAGTAGCCAGCCTCGCGCGCCTCGCTCAGCACCGTCAGCCAAATCTGCTCATAGGTATCACGCAGCGCCAGCACCTGCGCCTGGCCGTTTTCCGACAGCGAACGCCATTCGTAGACCAGCACCGCCATCGCCTCGCCGGTACCGCCCATGATCGACTGCAGCTCGCAGCGGATCAGCGCCAGCAAGCGCTCGCGCGTACCCTGCGCCGAAGCCAGGGCTGCACGCATCAGAGCGGTGTTGTAAACGATGGTTTCCTCCATCACCGAGCGCAGGATTTCATCCTTGCTCTTGAAGTGATGAAAGATGCTGCCCGACTGAATGCCGATGGCTGCGGCCAGGTCACGCACAGTGGTGCGTTCGTAGCCCTTGCTACGAAACAGATGGGCAGCCATCTGCAGCAGTTTGCCGCGTGCACTGTCCGGATCGGTCAGCTGGCCGTTGTCGACCAGCTCCTGCATAACGGCCTGGGCCTTGTGTTCGTCCACGCTGGCTTCTCCCCTGATTCCCGCTCGGCGATTGTTCTGATGAATTATTGATGCTGCCGGCAAGTGCTTGTGTTGCTTGGCGAAATGTATGCGCCAGTAACCAACCAAGCAAGCGCTTGGGCGTATTTTTGGCCGAATTGTCCTCTTTTGCCACTTTTCAACCAAGCGCTTGCTTGGTAATGTCGACTCACCTTATCAATGTGTGACGGGCCAATTCCAATGACCAAAACCGTACGCATCGGCTGCGCCTCCGCGTTCTGGGGCGACACCTCCACCGCTGCAGCTCAACTGGTTCGGGGTGCCGAACTGGATTATCTGGTTTTCGACTACCTCGCCGAGATCACCATGTCGATCATGGCCGGGGCGCGCATGAAGAATCCGCAGGAAGGCTTCGCCAAGGACTTCGTCGAAGTACTGGCCCCCCTGCTGGGCGAGATCGCCGCCAAGAAGATCCGCATCATCAGCAACGCCGGTGGCGTCAACCCCGCTGCCTGCGCCGCCGCCATGGCCGCCGCCTGCGAGAAGGCCGGGGTCAACCTGAAAATCGCCGTACTGCATGGCGACAGCCTGCAGAGCAAGGCTGGCGAGCTGGCCAAGGCCGGCACCACGGAAATGTTCAGTGGCGCGCCGATGCCGGCCATGTGCGTATCGCTCAATGCCTACCTGGGTGCGCCCGGCATCACTGCCGCGCTGGATCAGGGTGCCGACATCGTCATCACCGGCCGCGTGGTCGACAGCGCCGTGGTCAGCGGCGCGCTGGTGCATGAATTCGGCTGGCAGTGGAACGATTACGACAAGCTGGCCCAGGCCGCCCTCGCCGGTCACCTGGTGGAATGTGGCGCCCAGAGCACCGGTGGCAACTTCACCGACTGGCACAACGTGCCGGACTACGAGCACATCGGTTTCCCGATTCTGGAAGTCGAGGCCGATGGCAGCTTCGTACTGACCAAGCCGGAAAACACCGGCGGCCTGGTCACCCCATTCACCGTCGGCGAGCAGATGCTCTACGAAATCGGCGACCCGCGTGCCTACCTGCTGCCGGACGTGATCTGCGACTTCACCCAGGTCAAGCTGGAGCAGGTCGGCGAGCACCGCGTGCACGTCAGCGGCTCCCGCGGCCTGCCGCCAACCAACTCGTACAAGGTCAGCGCCACCTATCCGGATGGCTTCCGCTGCACCGCCAGCTGCCTGATCGCCGGTATCGACGCCGTGGCCAAGGCCGAACGCGTCAGCCAGGCGATCATCAACAAGACCAACGAGATGTTCGCCGAGCGCGGCTGGCCGGCCTACCGCGAAGTGAATATCGAACTGCTGGGCACCGAGGCCACCTACGGCCCGCACGGCAAGCGCGGTGACACCCGCGAAGTGATCATCAAGCTAGGCGTCAGCCACGCCAAGAAGGAAGCGCTGGTGCTGTTCTCCCGCGAGATCGCCCAGGCCTCCACCGGCATGGCACCGGGCCTGACCGGCATCGTCGGCGGCCGCCCGACCGTCTACCCGGTGATCCGCCTGTTCTCCTTCCTGGCCGACAAGAGCAGCTGCGCGCTGGAAGTGGAAATCAGCGGTGAACGCACTCCGGTCAGCCTGCCGCAGATCGACACCTTCGATCCGGCGAACATCGCTGCCGAAGCCGTCCTGCCCGCCCCCACCGGCTCGGCCGACGCCAGCGTGCCGCTGATCAGGCTGGCCGTGGCCCGCTCCGGCGACAAGGGCAACCACAGCAACATCGGCGTGATGGCGCGCAAGGCCGAGTACCTGCCGTGGATCGCCGCCGCGCTGACCCCGCAAGCCGTGGGCGAGTGGATGGGCCACCTGCTCGACGCGCAGACCGGCAAGGTCAGCCGCTGGTATCTGCCGGCCAGCCACAGCCTCAACTTCCTGCTGGAAAACGCCCTCGGTGGTGGTGGCGTGGCCAGTCTGCGCATCGACCCGCAGGGCAAGGCCTTTGCCCAGCAGCTGCTGGAATTCCCCGTGCCGGTGCCCAAGGCCCTGGCTGACAGCCTGTAACAAGGACAACAACAATGGCATACGACTCAGTCTTCAAGCCCGGCCTGTTTGCCGGGCAGACCATCCTGGTCACCGGCGGCGGCAGCGGCATTGGCCGCTGCGTGGCCCACGAGCTGGCCGCTCTGGGCGCCCACGTGGTGCTGGTCGGGCGCAAGCAGGAAAAGCTGGAGAAGACCTGCGCCGAGATCACCGAAGACGGCGGCAGCGCCAGCTTCCAGGTTTGCGACATTCGTGATGAAGAAGCCGTGAAGGCCATGGTCGGCGCAGTGATCAGGGAACGCGGCCAAATTCGCCAACTGGTCAACAACGCCGGCGGCCAGTTCCCCGCGCCGCTGATCGGCATCAACCAGAAAGGCTTCGAGACCGTGGTGCGCACCAACCTGGTGGGTGGTTTCCTGGTGGCCAAGGAAGTCTTTCTGCAGAGCATGAGCAAACACGGCGGCAGCATCGTCAACATGCTCGCCGACATGTGGGGCGGCATGCCCGGCATGGGCCACTCGGGGGCGGCGCGGGCCGGCATGGAGAACTTCACCAAGACCGCGGCCTACGAGTGGGGTCACGCCGGCGTACGGGTCAACGCCGTGGCCCCGGGCTGGATCGCCTCCAGCGGCATGGACACTTACCCCGAGTCGATGAAGAACATGATCCGCAACCTTAAGGATCACGTGCCGTTGCAACGCATCGGCACCGAATCCGAGGTCGCTGCGGCCATCGTTTTCCTCCTGTCGCCGGGCGCCAACTTCATCAGCGGCAACACCATTCGTATCGATGGTGCGGCGAGCCAGGGCACCCGTGCCTGGACCCTCGGCAAGGCCAAGAACAGCGAGTCCTACAACGGCTTCCATCGTGCCTATGTGCCCGATGTACTGAAAGATCAGGGAGAGTGATGCGATGCCGGTGATTCAATCCGAAATCGATGTACATGGTGACAGCTTCGCGCAGAACCGCGATGCCATGCTGGCGGCCATTGCCAGCTTCCGCGACGTGGAGAAGAAGGTTCTGGACAAGGCCGCCGAGGCCAAGCCCAAGTTCGAAAAACGCGGCCAGCTGCTGCCGCGCGAGCGCATCAACCTGCTGCTCGACCCGGGCGCCCCGTTCCTCGAACTGTCCTCCCTGGCCGGCTATAAGCTGCACGACGACAAGGACGGCACCCAGGCCGGCGGCGGCATCATTGCCGGTATCGGCTATGTCGCCGGCGTGCGCAGCCTGATCCTGGCCAACAACAGCGCGATCAAGGGCGGCACCATCTCCCCCACCGGTCTGAAGAAATCCCTGCGCATGCAGCAGATCGCCGTGGAGAACAAGCTACCGATCATCACCCTGGCCGAGTCCGGTGGTGCCAACCTCAACTACGCCGCCGACATCTTCGTCGAAGGTGCACGCGGCTTCGCCAACCAGGCCCGCATCTCGGCCATGGGCATTCCCCAGGTGACCGTGGTGCACGGCTCGAGCACCGCCGGTGGTGCCTACCAGCCGGGCCTGTCCGACTACGTGGTCGTGGTGCGCGGCAAGGCCAAGATGTTCCTCGCCGGCCCGCCCCTGCTCAAGGCCGCTACCGGTGAGATCGCCACCGATGAAGAACTGGGCGGCGCGGAAATGCACGCCCAGGTCGCCGGTACTGCCGAGTACCTGGCAGAGAACGATGCCGATGGCGTTCGTCTGGCCCGCGAGATCATGTCCATGCTGCCGTGGAACCTGCAGCTGCCGGCGCGTCCGCAAAAGACCTGGCGCGAGCCGCTGTACCCGGCCGAAGAACTGCTCGGCATCGTTCCGGCAGACGCCAAGAAACCCTACGACGTACGCGAGATCATTGCCCGCATCGCCGACGGCTCCGAGTTCCTCGACTTCAAGAACGAGTTCGACAGCCAGACCGTCTGCGGCCACCTGCACATCGAAGGCCAGCCCTGCGGCATCATCGGCAACAACGGCCCGATCACCCCGCGTGGCGCGGCCAAGGCGGCTCAGTTCATCCAGCTGTGCGAGCAGAGCAACACGCCGATCCTGTTCTTCCACAACACCACCGGTTTCATGGTCGGCACCGAGTCCGAGCAGAACGGCGTGATCAAGCACGGTTCCAAGCTGATCCAGGCCGTCGCCAACTGCACCGTGCCGAAGCTGACCATCGTCGTCGGTGGCTCCTACGGCGCCGGCAACTATGCCATGTGCGGCCGTGGTCTGGACCCGCGCTTCATCTTCGCCTGGCCCAACAGCCGCACCGCGGTAATGGGCGGCGCCCAGGCCGGCAAGGTGCTGCGCATCGTCACCGAGGACAAGCACCGCAAGGAAGGCAAGGAAGCCGATCCGAAGATGCTCGACATGCTGGAAATGGCCACCGCGCAGAAGCTCGACAGCCAGTCCACTGCGCTGTACGGCACCGCCAGCCTGTGGGACGACGGCCTGATCGATCCGCGCGACACCCGCCGCCTGCTCGGCCTGCTGCTGGATGTCTGCACCGAGGCGCAGATCCGCCCGCTCAAGTCCAATACCTTCGGCGTAGCCCGCCTGTAACCTCTTCGACCAAGAACTCCGCAAGCAAGGACAAGAACAATGAACTTCACTCAAGAACACGAAGAACTGCGTCGCACGGTCAAGAACTTCGTCGATAAGGAGATCAACCCCTACGTCGAAGAGTGGGAGAAGGACGGCCGCTTCCCCATGCGCGAAATCTTCAAGAAAGCCGGCGACCTGGGTCTGCTGGGCATCTCCAAGCCGGAAAAGTTCGGCGGCATGGGCCTGGACTACAGCTACTCCATCGTCGCGGCCGAAGAATTCGGCACCGCTCACTGCGGCGGCGTGCCGTTGTCGATCGGCGTACAGACCGATATGTGCACCCCGGCCCTGGCCCGCTTCGGTTCCGACGAGCTGCGTGAGCAGTTCCTCGCCCCGGCCATTGCCGGCGACATGATCGGCTGCATCGGCGTGTCCGAAGTCGGCGCCGGCTCCGACGTGGCCGGCCTGAAGACCACTGCGCGCAAGGACGGTGACGACTACGTCATCAACGGCGCCAAGATGTGGATCACCAACAGCCCGCAAGCCGACTTCATGTGCCTGCTGGCCAATACCAGCGACGACAAGCCGCACGTCAACAAGTCGCTGATCGTGGTGCCGATGGACAGCAAGGGCATCAGCCTCAGCCCGCACATCGAAAAACTCGGCATGCGCAGCTCGGAAACCGCTCAGGTGTTCCTCGATGAAGTACGCGTACCGCAGCGTTACCGCATCGGCCACGAAGGCGCCGGTTTCATGATGCAGATGCTGCAGTTCCAGGAAGAGCGTCTGTTCGGCGCGGCCAACATCATCAAGGGTCTGGAGCTGTGCGTCGACCAGACCATCGAGTACTGCAAGCAGCGCCACACCTTCGGACAACCGGTGATCGACAACCAGGTCGTGCACTTCCGCATGGCCGAGCTGCAGTCCGAGATCGAAGCCCTGCGCGCTCTGGTCTACCAGGCCACCGAGCAGTACGTGAAAGGCCGCGACGTGACCAAGCTGGCCTCCATGGCCAAGCTCAAGGCCGGTCGCCTGGGTCGTGAAGTTACCGACAGCTGCCTGCAGTACTGGGGCGGCATGGGCTTCACCTGGGACAACCCGGTATCGCGCGCCTACCGCGACGTGCGCCTGGTCTCCATCGGTGGCGGCGCCGACGAAATCATGCTCGGCATCATCTGCAAGATGATGGGCATTCTGCCGGGGAAAAAGAAAGGCTGAGCCACGATGGCGGGTGGATACACCCGCCTTCTACCCAGAGACCGCCTTGTAGAAGCGGCTTCAGCCGCGAACCGCCGAAATCGAAGGAACTCCGATGAGCGAACTGCCCCACTGCGAAACCCTGTTGCTGAACCTCGAAGGTGGCGTGCTGCACGTCACCCTCAACCGTCCGGACAGTCGCAACGCCATGAGCCTGGCCATGGTCGGCGAACTGCGCGCCACCCTCGAGTCCGTGCGCCATGATCCGAATGTGCGCGCCCTCGTTCTGCGCGGCGCCGGTGGCTACTTCTGCGCCGGCGGCGACATCAAGGACATGGCCGGCGCCCGCACCAAGGGCGGCGACGCCTACCGCGAACTGAACCGCGCCTTCGGTGCGCTGCTGGAAGAAGCCCAGGCCGCCCCGCAGGTACTGGTAGCGGTGCTGGAAGGCGCCGTGCTCGGCGGCGGCTTCGGTCTGGCCTGCGTCTCCGACGTGGCCATCGCTACCGCCGGCGCCAAGTTCGGCCTGCCGGAAACCACGCTGGGTATCCTCCCGGCGCAGATCGCGCCCTTCGTGGTGCACCGCATCGGCCTGACCCAGGCCCGCCGCCTGGCCCTGACCGCCGCCCGCTTCGACGGAGCCGAGGCCCTGCGCCTGGGCCTGGTGCACTACTGCGAGAACGATGAAGCCGCCGTGCAGCAGCGACTGGACGAAACCCTGGAACAGATCCGTCAATGCGCGCCACAGGCCAATGCTCAGACTAAAGCCCTGCTGCTGGCCAGCGAACGCGAAACCCTCGGCCCGCTGCTTGACCGCGCCGCCGAACAGTTCGCCGCCGCCGTGACTGGCGCCGAAGGTATCGAAGGCACCATGGCCTTCGTGCAGAAGCGCAAGCCGAAGTGGGCTCAATAGAAACTCCTCCCCCCCAAGGGATAGAGAACAAATAGACCGTAGCCCGGATGCAATCCGGGGATTGCCCCACAGGAGCACACAGATGCCCGCATTCAACAAGATTCTGATCGCCAACCGTGGCGAGATCGCCTGCCGGGTGATGCGCACCGCCAAGGAACTCGGCTACCGCACCGTGGCGGTGTACTCCGAGGCCGACGCCGGCGCGCGCCATGTGCAGGTGGCTGACGAGGCCGTGTGCATCGGCCCGGCCCAGGTCAATCAGTCCTACCTGGTGATCGACAACATCATCAATGCGGCGAAGAAGACCGGCGCCGACGCCATTCACCCGGGCTACGGCTTCCTCTCCGAGAACGCCGACTTCGCCCGCGCCTGTGAAGCCGCAGGCATCGTCTTCATCGGCCCGACCGTCGAAGCCATCCACCTGATGGGCTCCAAGCGCCTGTCGAAGATCGCCATGATCGAGGCCGGTGTGCCCTGCATCCCCGGCTACGAAGGCTCGGCGCAGGATGACGAGACCCTGATCAGGGAAGCCGAGCGCATCGGCTACCCGCTGATGATCAAGGCCAGCGCTGGCGGCGGTGGCCGCGGCATGCGCCTGGTGCACCAGGCCAGCGAACTGTCCGAGCAGATCCGCACCGCCCGCTCCGAGGCGCAGAACGCCTTCGGCTCCGGCGAGCTGATCCTCGAGCGCGCGGTGATCCGCCCGCGTCACGTGGAGGTCCAGGTGTTCGGCGACCAGCACGGCAACATCGTGTATCTGGGCGAGCGCGACTGCTCGGTGCAGCGCCGTCACCAGAAGGTGGTCGAGGAAGCGCCCTGCCCGGTCATGACGCCGGAGCTGCGCAAGGCCATGGGCGAAGCCGCGGTCAAGGCGGCCGCCAGCGTCAACTATGTCGGCGCCGGCACCGTGGAGTTCCTCCTCGATGCCTCCGGCGAGTTCTTCTTCCTGGAAATGAACACCCGTCTGCAGGTGGAACACCCGGTTACCGAACTGATCACAGGACAGGACCTGGTGGCCTGGCAGATCCGCGCCGCCGAAGGCCAGCAGCTGCCGCTGACCCAGGACGAGATCCAGCTCAACGGCCACGCCATCGAGGTGCGCCTGTACGCCGAGGATTCGGCCAACAACTTCCTGCCGCAGACCGGCCGCGCCCTGCGCTGGGCACCGGAACTGCTGGACGGCGTGCGCATCGACCACGGTCTGGTCGAAGGCCAGGAAGTCACGCCGTTCTACGACCCGATGCTGGCCAAGGTCATCGCCTACGGCGCGACCCGCGAAGACGCCCGGCGCAAGCTGGTCCGCGCACTGGAAAACTGTGTGCTGCTGGGCGTCAACGGCAACCAGCGCTTCCTCGCCAACCTGCTGAGCAACGCCGAGTTCGCCGCCGGCAACGCCACCACCGCGTTCATCGCCGAGCACTTCGCCAGCGATGAAAGCCTGACCCCGCAGGCCCCGGCCGCCAACGAACTGGCCATCGCCGCCGCCCTGCTCTATCAGAGCTCGGCCAACGGCACAGCCCACCAGGGCGGCCTGGCCGGCTGGCGCAGCGCCGGCAGCGCGCCGTGGCGCTTCGTCCTCAAGCAGGGCGAAACCAAGCATGCGGTGGAGCTGGACGTGCTGGGCAGCGGTACCCAGGCGCACCTCAGGGCCCGTGTCGGCGAAACGGAGCTGGAACTGAAACTGCTGGCCAGCGATGGCCGCTGGCTGACCCTGGAGCAGGACGGCGTGCGCAGCCGCCGCGCCTATCACCTGGACGGTGACAAGGTCTGGCTGTTTGGCCACTTTGGCAACCTCGAGCTGCTTGACGTCACCCACGAGCCGGCCGGTGGCCAGAACGCCGCCAGCAGTGGCGCGGTGAAAGCACCGATGGATGGCGCCATCGTCGACGTACTGGTCGAGGAAGGCGCCCGCGTCAGCAAGGGCCAGCTGCTGGTGGTGCTCGAAGCGATGAAGATGGAGCACCCGCTCAAGGCTGGTGTCGACGGCACCGTTCGCCGGATCGGCATCGCCAGGGGCGACCAGGTCAAGAGTCGCCAGCTGCTGGTGGAGATCGAAGCCGACGAAGCCTGATCACTTCCCTTGATGCGTCACCCCGAGCCCCGCTCCAAGGCCTCACCAGAGGCCCTTGGGCGGGGCTTGGTCTTTTCCGTGCAACCGCCTGTGTGGAGGCCTTATGTCGCTCAACGGTAAAACCCTTTTCATCACCGGCGCCAGCCGGGGTATCGGCCGCGAGATCGCCCTCAAGGCTGCCGCCGATGGCGCCAACATCGTCATAGCGGCCAAGAGCGCCAAGCCGCATCCAAAACTGGAGGGCACCATCTTCAGTGTCGCAGCCGAAGTGGAAGCGGCTGGCGGCAAGGCCCTGGCCCTGCAGCTGGACGTGCGTGACGAGCGGGCCGTGGCAGCCGCCATGGCGCAGGCCGCCGAGCATTTTGGCGGTATCGATGCCCTGGTCAACAACGCCGGGGCGATCAAGCTGGTGGGCGTGGAAAAACTCGAACCCAAGCGCTTCGACCTGATGTACCAGATCAATACCCGCGCGGTGATGGTCTGCAGCCAGGCCGCACTGCCCTATCTGAAAAACAGCGCGGGCGGGCATATCCTCAACCTCTCCCCACCACTCAACCTGGACGCCAAGTGGTTCGCCCAGCACGGCCCCTACACCGTCACCAAGTACGGCATGAGCATGCTCACCCTGGGCATGAGCGAAGAGTTCAGGAAGTACGGCATCAGCGTCAATTCCCTATGGCCGAAGACCATGATCGCCACCGCCGCCATCGAGTTCGAACTGGGCAGCCGCGACGCCTTCAAGCGCGCCCGCACACCGGCGATCATGGCTGACGCGGCCCATGTGATCCTCTCCAGTCAGGGCCGCAGCATCACCGGGCGCCTGCTGATCGACGAGGACATTCTGCGCGAACAGGGCGTCAGTGATTTCGAGCAGTACCGCTTCGATCCCGCCGGCGGCAGCCTGGTGCCGGACCTGTTCGTGGATTGAACAGCGCTGGATATGACCGGCCTCTTCTCCACTTGGGAGAGGGAATGCGTTTTCGACTTCGTAGCCCGGATTTCATCCGGGCTACGTACGGGGCTGCCTTGGGCGCTGCAGCGTTACCGCCTCTGAGCTACTGCTTGAACTCGAACTGCAGCTCGGCACCTTCAATGGAGTCCCAGTAGTCATCCACGTGCTCGTTGCTGATCAACCGACCGCTGATCTGGAACGGACTTTCGACTTCGGTTTTCTCACCAAACAATGGCGGCAACAGTGGGGCAAGTTCATCGCGGGTCTCGCTTTCCAGCGCCTGCTCGAACAACTCCTGCGGCAGGCTGAGATCCAGCGCCGGTTTGGACTCGGACTCTGCCGGCTTGGGTTGCGGCACCACGGCGGGCCCGGGCTTGGCGGCGATGGGCTCCCTGGCGGGGGCGGCAGGCTTGCTTTCGACCGTTCTGGCAGGCGATGCCGGCTCGACAGGCTCGGATTTGCCGGCTGGTGCGGGTTCGGGTGCGGTAATTGCTGCGGGCTCTGGCTGGGCATGCTGCGCAACAGGCTCGGACGCGCGCTCACAGGCGCTCAGCCAGGCCAGGCTCAGCAACAGGAAAATGGTCTTACGCATCATGGAAGAAGAGTAACTCGATCAGTAACGCGCCCATGCTCCCCCGCCTGGGCGCGTCTGACAAGCTGGCTTACAAGACTTTTACCCGGCAGCTCATTCAGCTGACGGCTCACTGAGATGCTCGAGCTCGGCTTCGATATCCAGTTGCGGGTAGTCGGCCTGCAATTGTTCCAGCAACCGCTGCGCCTCCTCCTGCTTATCGGTGTTGCGCAGCTCCAGCAGACGCAGCAGCGCCTCGCGCGGTTCGCTCTGGATCACCAGTTCGGCCATCGGAGCGATTGCGGCGGTGCTGGCCATCGGCGTATCGGCAACTGCAGCAGGCGCCACCGGCCGTGCCATGGCCTCAGCCTTGAGGCGCTCCAGGGGCATGGCCATGCGCGCCATCGGCTCGCTCTCGGCTGCACGCTTGGCTGCCATGGGCGCAGGTGCTGGCACGGCCGGGCTCATCGCCACACTGGACGGCACTGCGTCGAAGGCATCCGGTGTCTGCTCCAGCGTGCGCCAGGTCAGGCTGACGCCGATCCCGACACAGGCCAGCCCGGCGACGGCAACCGACCAGCGCTGGCGACCACTGCCGAACAGCCATTGGTGCAAACGCTGCGTCCAACCGGCGTTGTCGCTGTCGATCTGGGCCTGCTGCGCTTCACGGGCCGCCGTACTGGCCGCGGCCAGGATACGGGCATCCAGCTCGGTCGAGGGTTCGCCGCTGCCATGGGCACGGAAATGCGCCAGCAGCTCCTGTTCGTGATCCAGCGGTTCTCGTTCGTGGGTCATGCGGACAACTCCTCGGTGGCCAGCAGCCGGCGCAGTTTCTGCAGGGCATAGCGCAGACGGCTCTTGACCGTCTCGGCAGGCGTGCGGGTCAACTCGGCAATCTCGTTCAGTTCCAGGTCGCCATGAGCGCGCAGCAGGAACACCTCGCGCTGGTCTTCCGGCAGGTCGGCCAATGCCGCCTGCAACCGCTCGCTATCACGGCTCAGGCCCCACTGCTGCTCAGGGCCCGGCTGCGGGTCGGCCTGGGCGTGCTGGCCTTCGTCGTATTCGTCATGCCCGGCCTGATGACGACCCGCCTTGCGCCAGTGGTCGATCAGGCGATTGCGGGCGATCTGGTACAGCCAGGTCTTGAACAGCACCGCCTCGCGCTGCTCGCTCTGACTGCGGATCAGGCTCATCCAGGTTTCCTGAAACACTTCCTCGGCCAGGGCATGATCGCCGCACAGGCCAAGCAGAAAACGGAACAGGCCCAGCCGATGGCGCTGGTACAGCACATTGAAGGCCGCGGCATCGCCGCGCCGGTAACGCCGCAATAAAGCGGCGTCGTCATCCGTGAGAGGTGCGTTCACTGCTGAACTCGTACTGGTGTGGAGCCGGAAGTTTGCAGGCTCTGGGCAATTTCGGCCAGCTGGATGAATTCGCCGCGCAGGCCGAAGCGATCCTCGCCCCTGGCCGAGCGCGCCAGTTCGATGCTTTGCGCCAGACCGAAGTCGCCCATGTAACGACCGTCCTTGAGCTGCTGGGCGAAGGCGGCAACCGCCGAGGCGAAACGCAGATCCTCGCTGGCGGCGTTCATCGGCTTGGCCTCGTCACGCGCGATGGGGCGCTCCAGCAGTCGACTGCTCGCCTCGCCCGGCACCTTGTAGCGAATCCGCAACCAGGCCAGTTCGCCACTCCCGCTCACGGGCTGGGCATTGCTCTGATAGCGCAGCGGCTCCAGCCAGCCCTTGCCACCTGCCGGGACGATCTCGTAGAGCGCAGTGACCGTGTGACCTGCGCCAATGTCGCCGGCATCGACCTTGTCATTGCTGAAGTCCTCGCGCTTGAGGGCGCGGTTCTCATAGCCCAGCAGCCGATATTCGCTGACTTCGGCCGGGTTGAACTCCAGCTGCAGCTTCACGTCGCTGGCCACCGTAGCCAGGGTCGAGCCGAGCTGATCCACCAGCACCTTGCGCGCCTCGCGCAGGTTGTCGATATAGGCATAGTTGCCGTTGCCTGCGTCGGCCAGTTGCTCCATCAGGCGCTCGTTGTAGTTGTCCACGCCGAATCCCAGGGTAGTCAGCGAGACGCCGCTCTTGCGCTTGTCGGCGGCCAGCTGCTTGAGACTGTCGAAGTCGCTGATACCTACGTTGAAGTCACCATCGGTGGCCAGCAGGATGCGGTTGATACCACCGTCGATCAGGTGCTTGCTCGCCTGCTGATAGGCCAGCTGGATACCCGACTCGCCCGCCGTCGAGCCAGCAGCAGTCAGTTGATCGATGGCCGCGCGAATCTTTGCCTTTTCGCTGCCTGGCGTGGAATCCAGAACCACCTGGCTGTCTCCGGCATAGGTGACCAGCGAGACGCGGTCCTGCGGACGCAGCTGGTCGACCAGCAGCTTCAGCGTGCCCTGCACCATTGGCAGGCCTTCGCGGCGATGCATCGAGCCGGACACGTCGACCAGAAACACCAGGTTGGCCGGAGGCAGCTCATCCACGCTGCGGTCCGACGCCTTGATGGCGATACGCAGCAGGCGCGTCTGCGGGTTCCACGGTGTCACCGCCAGCTCGGTGCTGACGCCGAAAGGTACGTCTCCCTGCGGCAACGGATAGGCATAGGGGAAATAGTTGACCAGCTCCTCCAGGCGTACCGCGTCCTTCGGCGGCAGTTGCCCGCCATTGAGGAAGCGCCGCACGTTGGCATAGCTGCCGGTATCGACATCGATGCTGAAGGTCGATACCGGCGTCTCGGCGACGGCGAACACCGGGTTGTCGGCATAGGCCTGGTACTGCTCACGTGACACGTCACGATAGCTCGGCGGCAGGATATCGGAGATGGGAGCCGGCGCGTAGGCCAAGGTCGCCATACGCTTCCGACTGGCCTCGACAGGCATCGCTGCAGCAGGAGGAATAGCCACACGCTCAGTTACGAGCGACGGAGCCTCCAGCCTGGCCTGCACCTCGGGCTCCGGGCCGGAGCCACTGCACGCGGCGAGCAGCAACAGGGTGCCAGCCGGGAAGCCGACGGCAAACGGACGAACGAGCAACGAGGAACAAGCGGACATGGAGCACCTCCTGAGCAATGGCACGAGACCTTCGCTCAGGTAGACGCAGCCCTTCGATGATTCGGGTTAAACCGGGACGCAACTATTCACTCGCCCCAGGAACCGCCCGCCTCCTGACATAGCTGCGTTGCCAGCATGCCCAGGGTCATCAGCGCCCTCTCCGCCTCGCGGTTCCACGGGATACCGCAGTTGAGGCGCACGCAGTGGTTGAACTGCTCGGTGTTGCTGAAGATCAGCCCCGGTGCGATGGAGATGCCCTGTTGCAGGGCGCGCACGTGCAGGTCCTTGGTGTTGACCCGCGCCGGCAGGCTGACCCAGAGAATGAAGCCGCCCTTGGGTCGGGTCATCTGCGTACCGGCAGGGAAATACTGCTGCACTGCCAGCTGGAAGGCGCTGAGATTCTTGCGATACTCCTGACGGATATGCCGCAGGTGGCGGTCATAGCCACCATTTTCCAGGTAGGCCGCGACCGCCATCTGCGTGACGCTGCACGCCGAATGGGTGGAAAAGGTCTGCAGGCGCTGGACCTCGTCCTGATACTTGCCGGCCACGATCCAGCCGATGCGCACCCCTGGCGAAAGCGTCTTGGAGAAGCTCGAGCAGTAGATCACCCGGCTGTCGCGATCATGCGACTTGAGCGCCTTGGTCGGCCCCTGTTCAAACATCAGCTCGCCGTAGATGTCGTCCTCGACGATCTGGAAATCGTAATCGCCGGCCAGGCGCAACAGCTGACGCTGCCGCTCCTCGGGAATGGTGCCGCCCAGCGGGTTGGACAACCTGGCGGTGAGCACCAGCGCCTTGATCGGCCACTGGTTGGCCGCCAGTTGCAGCGCTTCCAGGCTGATGCCGTTGGTGGGGTCACAGGGAATCTCGATGACCTTGAGGCCCAGCAGATCAGCCAGTTGCAGCCAGCCGTAATAGGTCGGCGACTCCACCGCAATCAGATCTCCCGGCTTGGTCGTCACCCTCAGCGTCATCTGCATGGCATCCACGCAACCGTGGGTGATCACCACTTCGGACGGATCGACCACCACGCCGGCATCGCGCATGCGGATCGCCACCTGGCGGCGCAACGGCTCGAAACCGGGGCTGAACATGTAGCTGAAGGCGCGCGGGCTGTGAAAACGGGTGACTTTGGCCAGCTGCTGGTGCAACGCGCGCACCGGCAGGTAATCGACATGCGGCACCGCGGCGCCCAGCGGAAATACCCCCTCGCGACGGGACTCGGTAAGCACCTGATTGATGATGCTGGCGCGAGTGACCAGGCCTGGCCGCTCGACCTTGGCGATATCCGGTGTCGGCGCTGTCAGCGCTGGCGTCTGGTGCACGTAAAAGCCGGATTGCGGGCGCGCGCGGATCAGCCCCTGATCCTCGAGGTTGGCGTACGCCTGCAATACCGTGGCGTGGCTGACATTGAGCTGGGCGCTCATCTTGCGAACAGAAGGCACCCGTTCGCCCGGCTGGTAGACACCACGACGAATATCTTCGGCCAACTGCTGGGCGATACGTTGATAGAGCAGCAGGTTGGTCATGGCGATATCCTCCGGGTCACTGGAGCATAACAGTAACCTATTGCTACACAATTGTACCGGCACAGATGCAATCTGTTTTTCCTATGCAGCGAAACCTGCAGAGCGGTACATAGCCCTCGCCGTTCTCAGAGCAGAAAAAACCCCGGACGCTGCCGGGGTTGTGTCAACTCGATACTCGACTCAGCGTTCTGCGCCAAGTTGGCCTCGCTCGTCGGAAAAGACGATTTCCACCCGGCGATTCTGTGCCCGACCACGTGCCGATGCATTTTCCGCGACCGGGAAGGCGGCGCCGTAACCGGTCACCTGAAGGCGCTTGGCATCGACTCCCAGGTCGACCAGCAGATCGGCCACGGCTTGCGCACGCGCACGGGACAATTCGAGATTCTCGGCCGCATCGCCGGTATTGTCGGTATAGCCTTCGATGCGTACCCGCCGCTGCGGATTGATCTGCAGGAACTGTACGAGCTTCAGAATGGTACGGTTGGCCGCCGGTTGCAGATCGGCACTGTCGGCATCGAACAATACATCGCCCAGGGTCATCACCAGACCGCGTTCGGTCTCGCTGGTGGCAAGACTGACCATCTGTTCTTCCAGCCAGCCGCTGTGCTGCTGCACGCTGAGCAGCTTGGCTTCGCGCAATGTCAGCTGCAGACGCTGACGTTCAAGCTCAAGCTTGGCGGCGCGCTCATGATTGAGGCTTATATCGCTGTGCTGCCGGGCGATCTCGGCGTAGCGCTGGCTGAGATAGGCGTAATGACGCACATCCTCGCCACTGCCCCAGTAGCTCGACAACCGCTCGGCACGAGCAAGGGATTCGCCCGCCCGAATCACATCCTTGGGCGCAGCGCGCAGGACGTCGGGATCTTCCTTGACCGACTGGAAGCTCAGGCGAGCCTCTTCCAGCGCCTGTTCGCTTGCCGGCTGATGACCCGCGCAACCATTCAGAAATGCGCCGACCAACAGCAGCCCGCCAAGATAACCGAAAGCCTTCATCACATGGCTCCCAGTTGCTGGCGCAGACGGCCGATACGCTGGTTGAGCTCGGTCAGCTGCTCGCGGCTCTTGGCGTTGAAATGCTGAGCCTCGGCCAGACGGGCATCCAGCTCGGCCTGCTCGGCCAGTTGGCGTGCCTGCTTGTTCTCACCATCCTGCATGGCCGTCTGGGCCTGCGCGAACTTGGTCTCGGCCTGACGCAACGACTCGGACTGTTCGCTGACAACCCCAAGGGATCTGGTCTGCACCAGGGCCTGCTCGGTCAACCGCAATTGCTCGGTGGGCGCAGGATCACTTGCGCAGGCGGTCAGGCCCAGCGCCAGCAGCAAGGGAAGTGTTCGATTGATCACGAAAGTTTCCTACTGAGTAACGTCGCCCACCGGGTCGGGCTGCATCTGCTGCGCCTTCCACAGTTCCAGGTTGCTTTGCAGGAACTGCTCAGGCAGACCGGCGGCGACCATTTCTGTCATTTTCCTCGCCAGCTGGCCACGCAGCCAGGGCTCGTTGCACGCGGAATTGTGCGACAGGGTAAGGTAAAGACCTTCACTGGAAATGGGCGGGTCCAGCACCTCAAGGTCATCGTCCATACCCAGCGTTTCAGCAAGCGCCAGGCCGGGGTAACGCTCGTAGAGCACGTAATCGGTGCGGCCGAGCAGCAGCTTCTGGAACGCCTGGGTCAGGCTGGACACCCCCTCGAGCGTCAGGTTCTGCTTGGCGAAGGTGTCGAACTGCTGACCGAAGCTGTTGCCTACCAGGGTGTCGCCGGTGTGCCCCTGCAGGTCGATCCAGCTGCCATAGGGGAATGCCTCGCCCTTGCGCACCCAGACCACACTCGGCGTGAAGAAGAATGCAGGATGCACGTAGTCCATGTGCTCCAGTCGCGGCAGGGTCAGAAACGCACCTGCAATCAGGTCGACACGACCGGTACGCACTTCATCCTGCGCACGCGACCAAGGCCCGGTGTAGATCACGTCGATCGCTACACCCAACTCCTTGGCCAGCTGCTTGAGCATATCGGCATTGGCCCCGATCAGTTGCTGCGGATTCTGCGGATCGCGCCAGAGATAGGGCGGATATTCGGGGTTGCCGGTCGCCACCAGGCGTTCGCATTTACCCGCAGCCAGGCCGACGCTTGGCATCACGGCCAGTGCACACCACAGCAACAGCGACTTAAACAGACAACGCTCAGGCATTGACTACTCTCGGTTCATGCGTTGATCGGCGGGATGAGTGCAACCCTACCCGTAATCTTCTGTGTTCATGCTAGCTTAGTGGCGTCGCCATAATAATTCGCGATAAGGACGCGCCATGAAAAAACTGCTGTTCGGACTGATACTCCTGCTGTCAGCAACGGTAGCCGCGCTGTACTTCACCCCTGCAGCTCAACTGACAGTCCTGCGCTGGGTAGAACAGTACCGCGCCGGGCTCACTCACGAGCAGCTAACGGTCAACGATCTTAACATCCATTACTACCAGGGAGGACCCGCCAGCGGCGAAACCCTGATACTGCTCCACGGCTTCGCTGCGGACAAGGATAACTGGCTGCGTTTTTCCCGCCACCTGACGCAGGACTATCGCGTCATCGCCGTGGACCTGCCCGGTTTCGGCGAGAGCGATCTGCCGCCAGGCAGCTATGACGTCGGCACCCAGGCCGAGCGACTGGCCAACATCCTCGATGCCCTGGGTATCCGGCAGGCGCATGTGCTGGGTAATTCGATGGGCGGGCATATCGCCGCACTCTTCGCAGCACGCTACCCGGACCGGGTGCACTCGCTGGCCCTGTTCGACAACGCCGGTATCGACGCCCCCAGACAGAGCGAGCTGTACCAGCGCCTGCGTCAGGACGGCGCCAACCCGCTGGTAGTACGCAAGATCGAGGACTTCCAGGCGCTGCTGGAGTTCGTCTTCGTCGAACCACCCTATCTGCCGGAATCACTGAAGACCCACCTGGCCGAACGCGCCATGGCCAACGCGGCGCATTACGATCGAGTATTCGAGCAGCTGGTGAGTCGTTATGTCCCGCTTGAGCACGAGCTGCCGAAGATCAGCGCGCCCACCCTGATACTCTGGGGCAAACAGGACCGCGTACTGGACGTGTCCAGCATCGAGGTCATGCAACCCCTGCTGCGCAAACCCAGCGTTGTGATCATGGATAACGTCGGTCATGCCCCCATGCTCGAACGCCCAGAGGAAAGCGCCCTGCTCTACCGGCGTTTTCTGGCCGATCTAAAGCCTGAAGACATCCCATAAAAAACCCGCTCTAGAGCGGGTTTTTTCGTAGCGGGAAACGGCTTAGACCAGTTTTTCCAGCTCCGGAACGGCTTCGAACAGATCGGCAACCAGGCCGTAGTCAGCCACCTGGAAGATCGGCGCTTCTTCGTCCTTGTTGATCGCAACGATCACCTTGGAATCCTTCATACCGGCCAGGTGCTGGATGGCACCGGAGATACCGACAGCGACGTAGAGTTGCGGAGCAACGATCTTGCCGGTCTGGCCGACCTGCATGTCGTTCGGTACGAAGCCGGCGTCGACGGCGGCGCGGGAAGCACCAACGGCAGCACCCAGCTTGTCTGCCAGCGCGTAGAGGATCTTGAAGTTGTCGCCGTTGCCCATGCCGCGGCCGCCGGAAACGACGATCTTGGCAGCGGTCAGTTCCGGACGGTCGGACTTGGCCAGTTCTTCACCGACAAAGGCGGACTTGCCGGCATCGGCGGGGCCGGACACGGCTTCAATGGCAGCGGAACCACCTTCGGCGGCTGCGGCGTCGAAACCGGTGCTACGCACGGTGATCACCTTGACGGCAGCAGAGGACTGCACGGTGGCGATGGCGTTGCCAGCGTAGATTGGGCGCTTGAAGGTGTCGGCGCTTTCAACGGCGATGATCTCGGAGATCTGGTCGACGTCCAGGGCAGCGGCGACGCGCGGCAGGATGTTCTTGCCGTTGCTGGTAGCGGCAGCCAGGATGTGGCTGTAGCCCTTGCCCAGCTCGGCTACCAGCGGCGCGACATTTTCCGGCAGCTGGTTGGCATAGGCGGCGTTGTCGGCAACCAGGACCTTGGCCACGCCAGCGATCTTGGCAGCAGCTTCGGCAGCAGCGCCAGCATTGGCACCGGCTACCAGAACGTGAATGTCACCACCGATCTTCTGCGCAGCAGCAACGGTGTTCAGGGTAGCGGCAGCCAGAGCGGCATTGGTGTGTTCAGCGATAACCAGGATAGTCATTTAGATTACCTTCGCCTCGTTCTTCAGTTTCTCGACCAGTTCAGCCACGGACTTGACCTTGATACCGGCGCTGCGGGCAGCCGGCGCTTCGACTTTCAGGGTCTTGACGGTGGAGGCGGTGGAAACGCCCAGCGCGTCCGGGGTAACGGTTTCCAGCGGCTTCTTCTTGGCCTTCATGATGTTCGGCAGCGATGCGTAGCGCGGCTCGTTCAGGCGCAGATCGGTGGTAACGATCGCCGGCAGATTCAGCGCCACGGTCTGCAGACCGCCATCGATCTCACGGGTGACATTGACCTTGTCGCCAGCCACTTCGACCTTGGAGGCGAAGGTACCTTGGCCGAAGCCGGTCAGGGCGCCCAGCATCTGGCCGGTCTGGTTGTTGTCGCTGTCGATGGCCTGCTTGCCCATGATCACGAGCTGCGGCTGCTCCTTGTCGACCACGGCCTTGAGCAGCTTGGCCACGGCCAGGGAGTTCAGTTCGTCATTGGATTCGACGAGGATGGCGCGGTCAGCACCCAGGGCCAGAGCGGTACGCAGTTGTTCCTGAGCTGCGGCCGGGCCGATGGTGACGACGACGATTTCGCTCGCTACGCCCTTTTCCTTCAGGCGTACGGCTTCTTCCACGGCGATTTCGCAGAAGGGGTTCATGGACATCTTGACGTTGGCGAGGTCGACACCGCTGTTGTCCGCCTTGACGCGGACCTTGACGTTGTAGTCAACCACTCGTTTGACAGCTACAAGAACCTTCATGGATTCCTCGTTACTCTCCGGTGAATAAGAATGTCGCCCAGGCGAGCCTGGCCAGTGATGCAGAATCGGCCGCAACCAACCTTTCAGCTCAGACGGCGAGCGCAAAACCGCCCGTATCTTGACCCCGCGGCCTGGCCCGGTCAATACAGCGAACTGGCCGGTCATCCGCGATGTAGTACGATTCTAACAGGCCTACAGAAAATTCAAACAAACGTTTGTATTGGATCGCTCGGAGGGTGTAGATATAATGCCCGCGCCGTGCTTAGGGAGTGAGCCGCGCCCTCCCCTATAAAACATCGAAGAGCCTTGACTAGGAGATAGCCTGTGGAACGCGAATTTATGGAGTTCGACGTCGTCATCGTCGGCGCCGGCCCGTCCGGACTGTCAGCCGCCTGCCGACTGAAGCAGAAAGCCGCTGAAGCGGGCCAGGAGATCAGCGTCTGCGTGGTCGAAAAAGGCTCCGAAGTTGGCGCTCACATTCTCTCCGGTGCCGTGTTCGAGCCACGCGCCCTGAACGAACTCTTCCCCGACTGGAAAGAGCTTGGCGCCCCGCTGAACACCCCGGTCAAGCGCGATGACATCTATCTGCTGCGCGACGCTGACAAGGCTACCCGAATTCCAGACTTCTTTGTGCCGAAAACCATGCACAACGAAGGCAATTACATCATTTCCCTGGGTAACCTGTGCCGCTGGCTGGCCCAGCAGGCGGAAAATCTGGGCGTGGAGATCTACCCGGGCTTCGCCGCTCAGGAAGCGCTGATCGACGAAAATGGCGTGGTGCGCGGTATCGTCACCGGCGACCTGGGCGTCGATCGCGAAGGCAACCCCAAGGAAGGCTACTACACCCCCGGCATGGAATTGCGTGCCAAGTACACCCTGTTCGCCGAAGGCTGCCGCGGCCACATCGGCAAGCAGCTGATCAAGAAATACAACCTCGACAGCGAAGCCGACGCTCAGCATTACGGCATCGGCATCAAGGAAATCTGGGATATCGATCCGGCCAAGCATGACCAGGGTCTGGTGGTACATACCGCCGGCTGGCCGATGGACATCATGGGCACCGAGAATACCGGTGGTTCCTTCCTCTATCACCTGGAAAACAACCAGGTCGTAGTGGGTCTGATCATCGACCTGTCCTACGCCAACCCGCACCTGTCGCCGTTCGACGAATTCCAGCGTTACAAGCATCACCCGGTGATCGCCCAGTACCTGGAAGGTGGAAAGCGCGTTGCCTATGGCGCTCGCGCCATCTGCAAGGGTGGCCTGAACTCGCTGCCGAAGATGGTCTTCCCGGGCGGCGCGCTGATCGGTTGCGACCTCGGCACTCTGAACTTCGCCAAGATCAAGGGCAGCCACACCGCGATGAAATCCGGCATGCTGGCTGCTGAAGCAATCGCCGAAGCCCTGGCTGCCGGTCGTGAAGGCGGCGACGAGCTGACCAACTACGTAGATGGTTTCAAGGCCAGCTGGCTGTACGACGAACTGTTCCGCAGCCGCAACTTCGGCGCGGCCATCCACAAGTATGGCGCCATCGTCGGCGGCGGCATCAACTGGCTGGATCAGAACATCTTCGGCGGCAAGATCCCCTTCACCCTGCACGACAACAAGCCGGACTACGCCTGCCTGAAGCCGGCAGCCGAGTGCGCGAAGATCGCCTATCCGAAACCGGACGGCAAACTGAGCTTCGACAAGCTCTCCTCGGTGTTCCTCTCCAACACCAACCACGAGGAAGAGCAGCCCTGCCACCTGAAGCTCACCGACCCGAGCATCCCGCTGGCGAAGAACCTGCCGCTGTACGACGAACCAGCGCAGCGCTACTGCCCGGCTGGCGTGTACGAGGTCGTCACGCAGGAAGACGGCGAGAAGAAGTTTCAGATCAACGCGCAGAACTGCGTGCACTGCAAGACCTGTGACATCAAGGATCCGGCCCAGAACATCACCTGGGTTGCACCGGAAGGCACCGGTGGCCCGAATTACCCCAACATGTAATTCGCGCATGATGTGAAAAAGGCTCCCTCGGGAGCCTTTTTCGTTTCTGTAGAAGCCTGGGGCTCAGTCTTCGTAGATCATCTTGCGACTCATGCCGCCATCGATGACAAACTCCTCTCCGGTGACGAAACCGGCTGCATCGGACAGCAGCCAGGCGACCTGCGCTGCTACATCCTCCACCGTCCCGACGCGACCGACCGGATGCTGCGCATGATCGAACACCGACAGCGGCTCCAGGCGCTGCTGCGAAGGGTCGCGAGCGTCGATCCATCCAGGGCTGACGCAATTGACGCGCACCTCCGGCCCCAGACTGATCGATAGCGCATGCGTGAGTGCGACCAACCCGCCCTTGCTCGCTGCGTAGGCCTCGCAATCGGCTTCGGACTGACTGGCCCGGGTCGAGGCTATGTTGACGATGGCTCCGCGATGCCCCCGCAGGTACGGCGCACAGTGCTTGGCCAGAAGCATGGCGCCGGTCAGATTCACCGCCAGCATGCGATTCCAGCGTTTGAGGTCGAGCGACTCCAGCGGCGGCGTGTAGGGATCGGAAATGGCAGCATTGCACACCAGCGCATCGAGGCGACCGAACTGGCCGAGCACCTCGGCGACGCCGACACTGACCTGATCCTCCTTGGCCACATCCATGGCGACGAACCAGGCGTTGTCGCCCAGCGCACGCGCCACCCTGGAGCCGCGCTCGCGATCGACATCGGCCAGCACCACCTGCCAGCCTTCGGTGATCAGCCAGGCACTGATACCCAGACCGATGCCGCGCGCGGCTCCGGTGACCAGTGCGACACGCCCGTTATTGGGAGTTCCTTCACTCCCCCACTCCAGCATCAGAGCGCGGCCAGACCGCGCGCCAGGTCTGCCTTCAGGTCTTCCAGGTCTTCCAGGCCCACGGCAACGCGAATCAGACTATCGCTGATGCCGGCATTGGCACGCTCCTGCGGTGTCAGGCGCCCATGGGAAGTGGTGGCCGGGTGAGCGATGGTGGTCTTGGTATCACCCAGGTTGGTGGTGATGGAGATGACGCGCGTGCCATCGATCACCTTCCACGCCGCTTCGCGACCGCCCTTGACCTCGAAGCTGACCACGGCGCCAAAGGCGCTCTGCTGCTTCTTCGCCAGTTCATGCTGCGGATGGCTGGGCAGACCGGCGTAGTACACGCGCTCGACCTGAGGCTGCTGTTCGAGCCACAGCGCCAGCTGCAGGGCGCTCTCGCTCTGCGCACGCATACGAATACGCAGGGTTTCCAGCCCCTTGAGGAACAGCCAGGCATTGAACGGGCTGAGGGTTGGTCCGGCGGTGCGCAGGAAGCCGACCACCTGGTCGATCTGCGCCTTGCGCCCGGCCACCACGCCGCCGAGCCCGCGACCCTGACCATCGATGTACTTGGTCGCCGAATGCATGACGATGTCGGCGCCGAGCTTTAGCGGCTGCTGCAGAGCCGGGGTGCAGAAGCAGTTGTCCACCGCCAGCAGGGCCCCGCGGGCATGGGCGATGTCGGCCAGGGCCGCGATATCCACCAGCTCGGCCAGCGGATTGGACGGTGACTCGACGAACAGCAATCTGGTGTTGGGCTTGAATGCAGCCTGCCAGGCATCCAGATCGGCGAGCGGCACGTAGTCCACCTCGATGCCGAAGCGCTTGAGGTACTTCTCGAACAGACTGATGGTGGAGCCGAACACGCTGCGCGATACCAGCACATGGTCACCGGCGCTGCACAGGCTCATGACGATGGAGAGTATCGCCGACATGCCGGAAGCCGTGGCTACCGCCTGCTCGGCCCCTTCCAGCGCAGCGATGCGCTCTTCGAAGGTACGCACGGTAGGGTTGGTGTAGCGCGAATAAACGTTGCCGGGTACTTCACCGGCAAATCGCGCAGCCGCATCGGCCGCGGTACGGAATACATAGCTGGAGGTCAGAAACAGCGCCTCGCCATGCTCCCCTTCCGGCGAGCGGTGCTGACCGGCGCGTACCGCCAGGGTGTCGAAGCCAACGCCATCAAGATCGCTGTCGAGGCGACCCGCATCCCATTCCAGTGTCATATCTCTACCTCACGAATAAGTAGCCCGGATGCAATCCGGGAACTTCAATGTGACATTCCCCCGGGCTGCATCCGGGCTACAGATCAAGGGCAGGTCTCCCTGCCCGGTGCATCAGTTGTTATGCAGATCGATGATCGCACTGACCGCCTGGGCCTTGGCCTTGCTGGCGTCGTTACGCGCCTGCTCGATACGGTTCAGGTAGGCCTCGTCGACATCTCCGGTGACGTACTTGCCATCGAAAACCGCGCAATCGAAGTTGTCGATCTTGATCTTCTTGCTGCCACTGACTGCTTCGATCAGGTCCGGCAGGTCCTGATAGACCAGCCAGTCGGCGCCGATCAGCTCGCACACCTGCTCGGTGGTACGGCCATGGGCAATCAGTTCGTGAGCGCTGGGCATATCGATGCCGTAGACGTTCGGGTAGCGCACCGCCGGTGCCGCCGAGCAGAAATACACGTTCTTCGCCCCGGCTTCGCGGGCCATCTGAATGATCTGCTTGCAGGTGGTACCGCGCACGATGGAATCGTCCACCAGCATCACGTTCTTGCCGCGGAACTCCAGCTCGATGGCGTTGAGCTTCTGCCGCACGGATTTCTTGCGCGCCGCCTGGCCGGGCATGATGAAGGTCCGGCCGATGTAGCGGTTCTTGACGAAGCCTTCGCGGAACTTCACGCCCAGGCGGTTGGCCAGCTCCAGCGCTGCGGTACGGCTGGTATCGGGAATGGGAATGACCACATCGATATCGTGATCCGGACGCTCGCGGAGAATCTTGTCAGCCAGCTTCTCGCCCATGCGCAGGCGCGCCTTGTATACCGAGATGCCGTCCATGATCGAGTCCGGACGGGCCAGGTAGACGTGCTCGAAGATGCACGGCGCGTACTTCGGATCGGCCGCGCACTGGCGGGTGAACAGCTGGCCGTCCTCGGTGATGTACACCGCTTCGCCCGGCGCCAGGTCGCGGATCAGGGTAAAGCCGAGCACATCCAGCGATACGCTTTCCGAGGCGATCATGTACTCCACGCCCTCGTCGGTGTGGCGCTGACCGAACACGATCGGGCGAATGCCGTTGGGGTCGCGGAAACCGACGATACCGTAGCCGGTAATCATTGCCACCACCGCGTAGCCACCCAGGCAACGCTCATGCACGTGGCTGACGGCGGCGAACACATCTTCCTCGGTCGGTTGCAGCTTGCCGCGCTGGGCCAGCTCGTGGGCGAACACGTTGAGCAGCACTTCCGAGTCGGAATTGGTGTTCACGTGGCGCAGATCGGACTCGTAGATTTCCTTGGCCAACTGTTCGACGTTGGTCAGGTTGCCGTTGTGCGCCAGGGTGATGCCGTACGGCGAGTTGACGTAGAACGGCTGCGCTTCGGCCGAGCTGGAGCTGCCGGCTGTCGGGTAGCGCACGTGGCCGATGCCCATGTGGCCAATCAAACGCTGCATGTGGCGCTGCTGAAACACATCGCGCACCAGGCCGTTGTCCTTGCGCAGGAACAGGCGACCGTCATGGCTGGTGACGATACCGGCAGCATCCTGGCCGCGGTGCTGGAGGACGGTCAGCCCGTCATACAGCGCCTGATTGACATTCGATTTACCGACGATACCGACGATGCCACACATGTGCCACGACCCCTGCTAGATAGTTCAGGCTAATTCAGCGAGTGGCGCAGCGGTGACTCCGCGCCGTTCACTCTTTTTAAAGCAGATCGGCTGGGTTAGCCGAACCACCGGAAAACCACTGTTCGGACCACCCCAGAATGAGGTTCTTCGACCAGTCGGCAACCATCAGAAAATGCGGCACCAGTTGCGACTGCTGCCACCACGTATCCTGCTCCACCGGCGCCAGACTGATCAGTCCGACCAGCAGCACGACCAGCAAGCCACCCCGCGCAGCGCCGAATACCATGCCGAGGAAACGGTCGGTACCGGACAGGCCTGTCACACGGATCAGCTCACCGATCAGGAAATTGACCAGAGCCCCTACCAGCAAGGTGGCAATAAAGAGAATGGCACAGGCCGCGATCACCCGGGCAGAAGGTGTTTCGATGAATTCGACAAGATGCTGGGCCAAGGCGCCACCGAACATCCAGGCGACCACACCTGCGATGATCCAGGTCAAAAGCGACAGCGCTTCCTTGACGAAGCCACGCTTGAGACTGATCAGACTAGAGATGGCGATGACGGCGATGATCGCCCAATCGACCCAGGTGAATACCACGGTGCGGCCTACCAGCGGAAAAGGCGGAACATTTTAGCAGAGCCCGGTGAATCGGGTAACCGGGCGTTGCATTTCAACGACGGGCTCAACCCGCCTCAGGCTGGAAACGCACAACAAAACCGCTGAGCTTGTGCTGGCGGTTGAGCTGATCACGCAGACGCTCGGCCTCGGCACGCTCGATCAGTGGGCCGACGAACACGCGGTTCATGCCATCGAAGGTGCGGATGTAGGCGTTGTAGCCCTGACTGCGCAGGGTTTTCTGCAGGTTTTCGGCGCCACCGCGACTGGACAGACTGGCCAGCTGTACCGACCAACTGATCGGCAGGTTGTTGGCATCCAGGCGCCCTTCAGGCTTGGCGGGGGCTACGGTAACGGCCTGTTCGGTCTTGGCCGGCTCCGGCTTCGGCTGAACAGCCGGCACTGGAGCCGGCCCGGGCTGCTCCGGCACCTCGACGATCTGCGGCTGCACCTCTTCGACCGGCATCAACTCCTGCGGCAATTGCTCGGGCTCGACCACTTCGGCAGGCTCTACCACGATCTCGGCAGAGCTCGATGCCTGCGGCATCGCCGGCACGTCCACGACCACGCGGCGCATCTCGTCTTCGCGCGAGAGCAGCATCGGCAGAAATATCACCGCCAATGCCACCAGCACCAGAGCACCGACCATGCGCTGCTTGAGTCCCTTGTCCAGCATTGCCATCCCCAATCCCCTTATCAAGCCGGCCGGGCCAGCCAATCCAGGGCCTCGGCCACGCAGAAAAACGATCCGAACAACAGTATTTCGTCACCCTCGGCGGCCTGTTCACACTGCGCTTCAAGGGCAGCACGCACGTCCGTGTATTGCGCCACTGCAGCCCCCTGGGCTTGCAGGTACCCGGCCAGCTCGCCAGCAGAACGTGAACGCGGCGTATCCAGTGGTGCCACCGCCCAGCCGGAAACCAGACTCAGGAGCGGTGCGACAACCCCGGGCAAATCCTTATCGGCCAACAGCGCGAACACCGCCCAGCGTTTCCCACTCGGCGGACGACTTTCCAGGCGCTGCGCCAGATAATCGGCTGCATGTGGATTATGCCCAACATCGAGCAACAGTGTGAGTGGCTTGCCTCGCCAATCCAGCGCGCGCCGATCCAGACGTCCGGTTACCCGTGTAGTGAGCAAGGCCTGCTCGATCTGCTGCGGCTCCCAGGGCAGCGGCAGAAGCGCATAGGCCTGCAGCGCCAGCGCAGCGTTCTCCATCGGCAGATCGAGAAGAGGCAATTCCTCCAGGCGTAACACCTGGCCCTGCGCATCAAGGCCATACCAGGACCATGCCTGTGACTCGATGCTCAGATCATAATCACGCCCCCGCAGGTACAGCGACGCATCGAGAGTCGCCACCTCGCGCAGCAACGGTAGTGGCGGATCCAGATCACCGCACAAGGCAGGTTTGCCGGCGCGCATGATTCCGGCTTTTTCGAAGGCCACCGACTCACGGGTATCTCCCAGCCAGTCGGCGTGATCGAGACCAATACTGGTGATCAGCGCCAGATCGGCGTCCACCAGATTGACAGCATCCAGGCGTCCGCCCAGGCCGACTTCGAGCACCACGGCATCCAGCCCGGCACGCTCGAACAGCCAGAAGGCGGCCAGCGTTCCCATCTCGAAGTAGGTCAGCGATACCTCGCCACGAGCGGCTTCGACCGCAGCGAAGGCCTGGCACAGTGCCTCGTCACTCGCCTCGTGCCCGTCCAGAAGCACACGTTCGTTGTAACGGAGCAGATGGGGCGAACTGTAGACACCTACGCGTTGCCCATTGGCCCTGATCAGACTGGCGAGAAAGGCACAGGTGGAGCCCTTGCCGTTGGTGCCCGTGACGGTGATCACCAGCGGCGCAGGTTTGCCCAGGCCGAGCCTGCGCGCCACCTCGCGCGAGCGCTCCAGGCCCATGTCGATGGCCGAGGGATGCAATTGCTCGAGGTAGGCGAGCCACTCGCCCAGGCTACGCTCGGTCATGCAGTGGCCGGCAGGGAGACCGGGGAAGGACGATTCATCAGCTGCGCCAGCAGGCGCGCCAGACGCGGGCGCAACTCGTTGCGCGGAATGATCATGTCGATAGCACCGTGCTCCAGCAGGAACTCGCTGCGCTGGAAGCCTTCCGGCAGCTTCTCGCGCACGGTCTGCTCGATCACGCGTGGGCCGGCGAAGCCGATCAGCGCCTTCGGCTCGGCCACGATCACGTCACCCAGCATGGCCAGGCTGGCAGAAACACCGCCGTATACCGGATCGGTCAATACGGAGATGAACGGCAGACCCTCTTCACGCAGACGCGCCAGCGCAGCGGAAGTCTTGGCCATCTGCATCAGCGAGATCAGTGCCTCCTGCATGCGCGCACCACCGGATGCGGAGAAGCACACCAGCGGGCAGCGTTTTTCCAGCGCGACATTGGCAGCCTGGACGAAACGCTCGCCGACGATGGCGCCCATGGAACCGCCCATGAAGGAAAACTCGAATGCACAAACGGCGATCGGCATGCCTTCGAGAGTTCCGCTCATGGAGATCAGCGCATCTTTCTCGCCGGTCTGCTTCTGCGCAGCGGCCAGGCGATCCTTGTACTTCTTGCTGTCACGGAACTTCAGGCGGTCCACCGGCTCCAGATCAGCGCCGATCTCCTCGCGCCCATCGGCATCGAGGAAGATATCGAGACGCGCACGAGCGCCGATACGCATGTGGTGATTGCACTTGGGGCAGACGTCGAGGGTCTTTTCCAGCTCGGGGCGATAAAGCACGGCATCACAGGACGGACATTTGTGCCACAGGCCCTCGGGCACAGAGCTCTTTTTCACCTCGGAACGCATGATCGAGGGAATGAGTTTGTCTACCAACCAGTTGCTCATGCTGTCATTTCTCCATAACCGTTGGTTCGGATGAACGCCCCACTGCGGCGCCCATCTCCAGCAATTCTTTTATACCGTGCCCATACCCGTGGAAACGGGCCATGGCGGCTAACAGGCTAATTGACGGCCCTGCCTCAATCGCCGTCACATTGCGCGCCATGCACCGCCTGCACGAATACACGAATTTTGTTTGCATCCTTTATGCCTTTACTGGCTTCTACCCCGCCGCTGACATCGACGGCATAGGGCCTGACCTGGCGAATGGCGGCGGCAACGTTGCTCGCCTCCAGGCCACCGGCAAGGATGATCGGTTTGGCGATGTCCGACGGCACAAGTGACCAGTCGAAAGTCGCCCCGGTTCCACCGGGCACGCCTTCAACGAAGGTGTCGAGCAGAATGCCCCGAGCTCCAGAGTAGTTCGCAATGGTGGCAGCAAGGTCTTCATCGGGGCGTACACGCAGCGCCTTTATATAGGGACGACCATACCCTTCACAGTCGGCAGGCGATTCGTCGCCGTGAAACTGCAACAGATCCAGCGGCACTTGCCGCAGCAGAGCCTGCAACTGGTCACGCGGCATGTTCACGAACAGGCCGACGCTGGTCACGAACGGCGGCAACGCCTGCACGATCGCAGCAGCCTGCTCGGGACTCACCGCACGCGGGCTCTTGGCATAGAACACCAGACCGATGGCATCAGCCCCGGCCGCAACGGCCGCCAGCGCATCTTCCACCCGGGTAATGCCGCAAATCTTGCTGCGCACACGCATTCGCTTCACCTTCTGCCTGTCGAGCGCCGGATGGTAACAAAGGCTCAGGTCTGCCGCACATCTACCAGGCCGGAGAGGAAATGCGGGCCAAGGTAACGTGCCGGCAAGTCGAACTCTTCGGGGTATTCAACCTGAACCAGATAAAGCCCATAGGGGTGCGCGGTCACGCCACCACTGCGTCGCTCCGCACGCGCCAGCACCTCGCTGACCCACTCGACTGGCCGCTCTCCGGCGCCGATGGCCATCAGCACGCCGGCAATATTGCGCACCATGTGATGCAGGAAGGCGTTGGCCCGAATATCCAGTACGATGAAACAACCGTGCTCGATCACCTCCAGATGATGCACGGTCTTGATCGGCGACTTGGCCTGACACTGACTGGCGCGAAACGAACTGAAATCATGCGTGCCAACCAGAGCACGAGCAGCTTCACGCATGCGCGCCACATCCAGCGGCCGGTGATTCCAGGTCACCTCTTCGGCCATATGCGCCGGACGAATCGGATCACTGTAGATCACGTAGCGATAACGCCGCGCCATCGCGCTGAAACGCGCGTGAAAATGCGCCGGCATCACCTTCGCCCAGGTCACGCTTATGTCCTTGGGCAGGTTCATGTTGGCGCCCATGATCCAGGCGTGCAGCGGTCGCTCGACATCGGTATCGAAATGAACCACCTGCCCACTGGCGTGCACCGATGCATCGGTACGCCCGGCGCAATGAATATTGACCGGCGCGCCGCCCGCGACTTTTGACAGTGCATCCTCCAGACAACCCTGGATAGAGGCGACATTGCCAGCCTGACGCTGGAAGCCGCGGTAGCGCGCGCCCTTGTATTCGAGACCAAGGGCGACTCTGGAAAAGCCAGCGGCCGCCATTTCGGCGGCCGCTACAGGTACTGCTTCAGACATGGAATCGATCAAACCAGCTTGGCAATCATCTCGCGAGCTTCCTGCTGCTGTTCGTCGTTACCCTCGGCAACCACTTCATCGAGAATGTCGCGAGCGCCTTCGGTATCCCCCATGTCGATATAGGCGCGCGCCAGATCGAGCTTGGTCGCGGTCTCATCGGTACCCGAGAGGAAGTCGAAATCGTCGTCACCGCCCAGGTCGCCGGACAGGCTGTCGGCTGCTGCAAGCGGAGCTGCCTGCGGCTCGTCGAAGTCAGTCGACAACTGGTCCAGCTCGGCAGTCACCTCATCCAGCTGGGCCGCAAAGCTGTCAGCTTCGGCTGCTGGCTGAGCCGGCGCTTCATCTTCGAGCGACAGGTCGAAATCGGCCGGCAGGTCGAGATCGGCAGCCGGAGCTTCTTCCGGCAGATCGAGGCTCAGGCCGGACAGATCATCCTCGGACTGACTCAGCGGCGCGTCATCGTCGAGGCTCAGCAGGAAATCATCACCTTCGTCGCTGGCCACTGCAGCCGGCTCGTCCAGGTCGAGACTGAATTCAGAGAGATCATCGGCCGACTGAGACAGTTCCACCTTGTCATCACCCAGAGCCAGATCGAAGGCCAGGTCATCATCAGCGGAAGCGGCCGGTGCAGCGGGCTCGTCGATCAGGCCGAAGTCCAGATCATTATCCAGCGACAGTGGCGCTTCGTCGGTCTTGGCATGCTGAAGATCGCTTTCCAGATCAGCCTCTAGCTCATCCAGGCTCAGGTCGAATGCATCATCCAGGTCGCCACCCGCAGTGGCAGCAGGTGCTTCAGCGACGAGCTCGTCCAGGCTCAGGTCATCCAGACTGAAATCGCCCAGGTCGTCCTCGACGGACGCCGCGGCGGCGGCAGCACCGGCACCGGCAAAGGCAGCGATCGCCGGATACCTGGATTTCAGCTGCTCGGCCTCAGCATTCACTCCGCCGATTTCGCGCAGCTCGTTGTCCTGACGGGCAAAGCCTTCGCGATCACCCAGCTCGGCGTATACCTCCATCAGCTTCAGACGCAGATCGGCACGATGCGGCTCGTCGTTGATCGCGTTCTGCAGCAGTTCGGCAGCCTGATTGAAGCGGCCATAGGCGATGTAGATATCTGCCTCACCCAGCGCATCGCCGGTCTGCGCGGTAACGCGCTCTTCGCCAGCGACCGGAGCGGCCTGGGCGGCAGGTTCGTCATCGAGCCCCGCGAAGCTGTCCTCAGGCATCTCCAGATCGGACGCGAACGCCTGATCCTGCGACAGATCACCGGCCAGTTCGTCCTGCAACTCGGCTTCCTTCATGGCATTGCGACGCGACAACGCCATCAGAGCCAACAGCAGAACCAGCAGCGCACCACCACCTGCCAGCCCCAGGGTCATCGGGTTGGCCATCAGGTCATCGAGGAAGCTCTGCGGAGCCGGAGCAGGCGCTACGGGCTTGGCCGCTTCGACAGGTGTGGCCGGAGCGGCAGGTTTCACCGGAGCAACAGGCTCAACGGCAGCAGCCGGCTCCTCGGCCGGCTGTTCGGTAGTGGCGGCGCTGTCTTCGACAGACGCCCCCGGCTCCTCGGAATAGTTGTAGTCAGGTTCTGCCCCCTCAGGCGGCGACACGGGTGGAGTTGCCGCCTCCGACACAGGCGGAGCCGCTTCGGGCTCCGTAGCCGGAGTTTCCGTGGCCGGTTCATCAGCAGCAGCCGGAGCAGGAGCTGCCGAGAGATCGGCCTGCAGCTTGGCCAGCTGACTGTCTTTCAGTTCGACCAGGCGCTGCAGCTTGTCCAGCTGACTTTGCAGATCGCTCACCCGACTTTGCAGCTCGGCATTCTCGCGACGAGTCGAATCCAGACTTTCCTGAGTCACGGCCAGCTTGTCGGCCAGCGCCTTGCTGTTGGCCGAACCGGTATCGCTACCGCGAGTGGACTGACCAGCGTCAGCCGCCACCAGTTTCAGGCTGTCAGTCGATTCGGCAGTGGCAGGTGCGGAACCGGCGGTGCTACGACGGGTGGCATCCAGCTGACGCGAAGCAACGGCACGGCCTTCGCGCCAGGCAGCATTCTGTTCGGCAACCTGGGCAATCGCCTCGACAGCACTGCGACTGCGAATCTGCTGCTCATCCGGCAGACGCAGCACCTGGCCGCTCTTCATACGGTTGATATTGCCGCCGATGAAGGCATCCGGATTCAGATCCTGAATGGCCAGCATGGTCTGGTTGACCGAACCACCGCCGACGCGCTGGGCAATTTCCCACAGCGTATCGTTGGCAGTGGTCTTGTATTCGTTACCAGAGATGCTGTTCGAAGCCGGAGCCGACGCGGCAGGACGCGACGCGGTAGCAGGTGCACTGCTCGGCGCAGCGGCGGGAACAACAGCCGGGCGCGGCGCAGGCGCGGCAACCGGCAGTTGCGGCGCAGCGGCTACCGTGGTTTGCGGAGAATACAGTGGCGGATCGAGCAGCAGCGTGTACTCACGCAGCAGGCGGCCATTCGGCCAGAGTACTTCCACCAGGAAGTTGAGATAGGGCTCGCGCACTGCCTTGTTCGAAGTGACGCGAATAACGCTCTTGCCATTAGGCTTCAATACGGGAGTGAACTTGAGGTCGGTCAGAAAGTACTGACGATCAACACCCGCCTTGACGAACTCCTCGGGGGACGCGAGGGTTGGAATCACCTCATTGGAGGCCAGGTCGCGAACCTCCAGCAATTCGATCTCCGCCACCAATGGCTGATTCAGCGAGGACTGCAGGGTAACTTCACCCAACCCCAACGCATGCGCCATACCGGAAGACAGCGCGGAAGCGGCTGCGATTGCCAGCACCAGTTTGCGAACCCGAATCATAGCGTTATCCCTTGTCTTATCTTTTTTTCTCGGCATGCGAGAGGGTCTTGAGAACTGCTGCCTGCCTCCGCTCCAAGAGCGGTTCCCCATTCAGCAATCAACTCAGCCAGTATTGCCAAGCTAGAAAGATTCTTCAAATTTCTAGGTAAGTATCTTTTACAGATAGTGTTTTATCAATAACTCAGCTATCTGCACAGCATTCAGAGCGGCGCCTTTTCTTACATTATCAGACGCAATCCACAAATTGAGTTGCGTTGAATCGCCGACGCCATGGCGAACTCGTCCGACATAAACCTGATCCTGCCCCACCGCATCACCCACTGCTGTCGGATAGTCGCCCGCCTCTACCAGCTCTATGCCTGGCGCTGCTTCGAGCAATTGCTGCACGGCTGCGACATCTATATCTGCATCGGATTGCACGCCAACCGCAAGGCTGTCACCAAAGAACACCGGCGCCAGGGCGCAAGTTGCAGCAACGGGAAGCCCGGGCAGACCTAACAATTGCCGGACCTCCTCAGCGAGACGCTTTTCCAGCTGCGCATGCCCCTGCTGGTCCACTTCGCCGATCTGCGCCAGCAAATTGAAGGCGACCTGCCGATCCACCGTCTTGGGCTCCAGCGGGCGGGCGTTGAGCAACTCGGCGGTCTGGCGCGCCAACTCCTGCACGCCACCGCGCCCCAAGGTGGAGATGGCCAACATGGCCGTCAGCTGCAAACGCTGCGGATTCAGTACCGATTTCAATGCCGACAACACCAATGCGCAGGCAACCGCCGAAGGGGTCGGCGCACTGACACACCACGGCCTGGTCAGCGCCGGCAACCCATCGACGCCCAGTTCGGGCAGTACGCAGGGTGCCTGCTCCAGCGGCAACGCAGCGCTCAGATCGATCAGTGAACAGCCGGCCGCCAGCACGCGCTCACGGCAGGCGCGCGTGACTTCCGCGCCCGCAGCGAAGAATGCCAATTGCACCTGAGAAAAGTCGAAAGCCTCCAGCGACCTGACCCGCACCTGACGACCACGAAACGAAAGGCTCTGCCCCGCCGACTCGCTGCTGGCCAGCAGATGCAGATCCCTGATCGGAAATTCGCGCTCTTCGAGCAATTCGACCAGCGCTTCACCAACATTACCGGTGGCGCCGATCAGGGCGACATTGATGGGCTGACTCATGGACGGACCTACAACACAGAAGGAGCGGCACTGTAACTGCACGCCCCGCGTCCCGGCAATCGGCTTGAGCGCATATAAAAGACAAAGCCCCTCTGTATAAACAGAAGGGCCTTGCTGAACGGGCGATGACCAAAGTGGCGCTTAGCGCTCCAGCAGAATCCGCAGCATGCGGCGCAGCGGCTCGGCTGCACCCCACAGCAATTGGTCGCCGACGGTGAATGCGCCCAGGTACTGCGAGCCCATGTTGAGCTTGCGCAGACGACCGACCGGAACGCTCAGCGTGCCGGTGACGGCAGTCGGGCCGAGATCACGGATGGAGTCTTCGCGGTGGTTCGGCACCAGCTTGACCCAGGGATTGTGCTGGCTGATCAGGCCTTCGATGTCGGCCATCGGCACATCCTTGTTCAGCTTGATGGTCAGCGCCTGGCTGTGGCAACGCATGGCACCGATGCGCACGCAGATACCATCGACCGGGATCGGACTCTTGAAACGACCGAGGATCTTGTTGGTTTCGGCCTGAGCCTTCCACTCTTCACGGCTCTGCCCGTTGGGCAGTTCCTTGTCGATGTAGGGGATCAGACTGCCGGCCAGCGGCACGCCGAAGTTGTCCACCGGAAAGGACTCGCCACGCATGGTCTCGGCCACCTTGCGGTCGATTTCGAGGATGGCACTGGCCGGGTCAGCCAGGTCATCGGCCACCGCACTGTGAAGGGTGCCCATCTGCTTGATCAGCTCACGCATGTTCTGCGCGCCGGCACCGGAAGCCGCCTGATAGGTCATGGCACTCATCCATTCGACCAGACCGGCTTCGTAGAGGCCGCCCAGCGCCATCAGCATCAGGCTGACGGTGCAGTTGCCGCCAATGTAGTTCCTGGTGCCGGCATCCAGCGCCTGATCGATGACCTTGCGGTTGACCGGATCGAGCACGATCACCGCGCTGTCGTCCATGCGCAGGCTGGAAGCAGCGTCGATCCAGTAACCCTGCCAGCCGGCTTCACGCAGCTTGGGGAAGACTTCATTGGTGTAGTCGCCGCCCTGGCAGGTCAGGATCACGTCCAGGCCTTTCAGCTCGTCGATACTGTAGGCATCTTTCAGCGGAGCAATGTCCTTGCCAATGGCAGGGCCCTGGCCGCCAACATTGGAGGTGGTGAAGAACACCGGCTCGATCAGGTCGAAGTCCCGCTCTTCCAGCATGCGCTGCATGAGCACGGAACCGACCATGCCACGCCAACCGATCAGACCTACACGTTTCATAACGACTACACCCTTATAAACAGCCCGCCGGAACCACCCCGGCGGGGCTGGGAAGATTACAGACTACGCAGCGCTTCGACTACTGCATCACCCATCTCGGCGGTACCGACCCTGGTCTTGCCTTCGGACCAGATGTCGCCGGTACGCAGCCCCTGATCCAGCACCAGACTCACCGCCTTCTCGATGGCATCGGCGGCAGCGACCTGGCCGAAGCTGTAACGCAGCATCATGGACACCGAGAGAATGGTGGCCAGCGGGTTGGCAATACCCTTGCCGGCGATATCCGGCGCAGATCCGTGGCAGGGTTCGTACATGCCCTTGTTGTTGGCGTCCAGGGAGGCAGATGGCAGCATGCCGATGGAACCGGTGAGCATCGAAGCTTCGTCAGACAAAATGTCACCAAACATGTTGTCGGTGACGATCACGTCGAATTGCTTGGGTGCGCGCACCAGCTGCATGGCGGCATTGTCGACATACATGTGGCTCAGTTCGACATCCGGATAGTCCCTGGCCACTTCCTCGACCACGGCGCGCCACAACTGGCTGGAAGCCAGAACGTTGGCCTTGTCCACCGAGCACAGCTTCTTGCCACGCACGCGAGCCATGTCGAAACCGACCTTGGCGATGCGGCGGATCTCGCTCTCGCTGTACGGCAGGGTGTCGTAAGCCATGCGCTCGCCGCTCTCCAGCACCTTGCTCTCACGCGGCTGACCGAAGTAGATGCCGCCGGTCAGCTCACGCACAATGAGAATATCCAGACCCGCGACCACTTCCGGCTTGAGGCTGGAGGCCTCGGCCAGTTGCGGATAGAGGATGGCCGGACGCAGGTTGCCGAACAGACCCAGTTGCGAGCGAATTTTCAACAGACCGCGCTCCGGGCGAATGGCCGGGTCGATGGTGTCCCACTTCGGACCGCCAACGGCACCCAGCAGCACGGCATCGGCGGCGCGGGCGCGCTCAAGGGTCTCGTCTGCCAGCGGGACGCCGTACTTGTCGATGGCCGCGCCGCCCAACTCGTCAAAGGCCAGTTCGAAACCCAGAGCGAACTTGTCGTTGGCCAGGTTCAGTACCTTGACCGCCTCGGCCATGATTTCCGGGCCGATACCGTCGCCAGGGAGAACCAGAATCTGCTTGCTCATCACATCCTCACGAAACACAGGGTGCGCCGTGCGCACCACTGAAAAAAATTGTTCCGGTGCGCACCGCGCACCAGGCTGAATACCTTACTTGATCGCGCCGAACAGCCAGGGGCTGGTTTCCCGATGCCTGGCCTCGAAGGCACGAATGGCCTCCTGATCCTGCAGGGTCAGGCCAATGTCGTCCAGGCCGTTGAGCAGGCAGTGCTTGCGGAAGGCATCGACCTCGAAGCTGTACTGCACGCCGTCGGGGCGGGTCACGGTCTGGGCCTCGAGATCGACGGTCAGCTGATAACCCTCGGTGGCCTCGGCCTGCTCGAATAGCGCATCGACCTCTTCATCCTTGAGGATGATCGGCAACAGGCCGTTCTTGAAGCTGTTGTTGTAAAAGATGTCAGCGAAGCTCGGCGCAATGACGGTACGGAAGCCGTACTCGTCCAGTGCCCAGGGCGCGTGTTCGCGCGAGGAGCCGCAACCGAAGTTCTCGCGCGCGAGCAGAACGCTGGCGCCCTGATAACGCGGGAAGTTGAGCACGAAATCCGGGTTGATCGGACGCTTGGAGTTGTCCTGATTCGGCTGGCCGACATCCAGGTAACGCCACTCGTCGAACAGGTTGGGGCCGAAGCCGGTGCGCTTGATCGACTTGAGAAACTGCTTGGGAATGATCTGATCGGTGTCGACGTTGGCGCGGTCGAGCGGGCAGACCAGGCCGGTGTGTTGGGTAAAGGCTTTCATCATCTGACTCCTCAGGCCTGGATCAATTCGCGCACATCGATAAAGCGACCGGTCACCGCCGCGGCGGCAGCCATGGCCGGACTGACCAGGTGGGTACGGCCACCGGCGCCCTGGCGGCCTTCGAAGTTGCGGTTGGAGGTCGAGGCGCAATGTTCGCCACTACCCAGCTTGTCCGGGTTCATCGCCAGGCACATGGAGCAGCCCGGTTCACGCCATTCAAAACCGGCCTCGATAAAGATCTTGTCCAGCCCTTCCGCTTCGGCCTGCGCCTTGACCAGACCGGAGCCCGGCACCACCAGTGCCTGCTTGACGGTGCTGGCCACTTTGCGCCCCTTGGCCACCGCTGCGGCGGCGCGCAGGTCCTCGATACGCGAGTTGGTGCAGGAACCGATGAACACGCGATCCAGCCTGATGTCGGTGATCGGCTGATTGGCGGCAAGGCCCATGTACTTCAGGGCGCGGGTGATCGAATCCTTCTTCACCGGGTCGCTTTCGCGGGCCGGGTCCGGCACGTTCTGGTCGACGGCCAGAACCATCTCAGGCGAAGTGCCCCAGCTGACCTGTGGCTTGATGTCCTCGGCACGCAGCTCGACCACGGTATCGAACACCGCATCGTCGTCGGACACCAGGGTCTGCCACTGCGCCACGGCCTTGTCCCAGTCCTCGCCCTTGGGCGCGAACGGACGATCCTTGACGTAGGCGATGGTCTTCTCGTCCACCGCCACCAAGCCGACGCGGGCTCCGGCTTCGATGGACATGTTGCAGATGGTCATGCGCCCTTCCAGCGACAGGTCGCGGATCGCGCTGCCGGCGAACTCCAGGGCATGGCCATTACCGCCGGCAGTACCGATCTTGCCGATCACCGCGAGCACGATGTCCTTGGCAGTAACGCCGAACGGCAGCTTGCCTTCGACGCGAACCTGCATGTTCTTCATCTTCTTGGCCACCAGGCACTGGGTGGCGAGCACGTGCTCGACCTCCGAGGTTCCGATGCCGTGGGCCAGCGCACCGAAGGCGCCATGGGTGGAAGTGTGCGAGTCGCCACAGACCACGGTCATGCCGGGCAAGGTAGCGCCCTGCTCCGGGCCGACCACGTGGACGATGCCCTGGCGCACGTCATTCATCTTGAATTCGAGGATGCCGAAGTCATCGCAGTTCTCGTCCAGGGTCTGCACCTGGATACGCGATACTTCGTCGGCGATGGCTTCAAGGCCGCCCTGGCGCTCGGCTCTGGTGGTCGGCACGTTGTGATCCGGGGTGGCGATGTTGGCATCGATGCGCCACGGCTTGCGTCCGGCCAGGCGCAGCCCTTCGAACGCCTGCGGCGAGGTCACTTCGTGGAGGATGTGACGATCGATGTAGATCAACGAAGAACCGTCGTCGCGACGTTTCACTTCGTGCATTTCCCAGAGCTTGTCGTAGAGCGTCTTGCCAGTCATCAGCCTTACCTCGTCAGCGCCTTTTGAGCACATCTGGAACCTGCCTGCGTTATCACCGCCCGGAGTCAGAAGTGCCTTTATTCATGCCAGGGCGAAAATGGCCCTTCGGCTTATGGGGAGAATGCTATGGGCGGGCACGAAATAACTCAAATTCATATTTTTTATTCAAAGGATTCCACAACGGAATGTATGCTCAATGCATCATTCCTTACCTGGAGCGCTTCATGGATCTGGCCAACCTCAACGCCTTCATCGCCATCGCCGAGACCGGCAGTTTTTCCGAGGCTGGCGAGCGCCTGCATCTGACCCAGCCGGCGGTGAGCAAGCGCATCGCCGGCCTGGAACAGCAACTGGGCGTGCGCCTGTTCGACCGCCTGGGGCGCGAAATCGGCCTGACCCAGGCCGGCCGCGCCCTGTTGCCACGCGCCTACCAGATCCTCAATGTGCTGGACGATACGCGCCGGGCGCTGACCAACCTCTCCGGTGAAGTCAGCGGGCGCCTAACCCTGGCCACCAGCCACCACATCGGCCTGCATCGCCTGCCCGCCCTGCTACGCGCCTTCACCCGCGCCCATCCGCAAGTGGCACTGGACATTCAGTTCCTCGATTCGGAAGTGGCCTATGAGGAAGTCCTGCATGGTCGCGCCGAGCTGGCAGTGATCACCCTTGCCCCGGAAACTCGCGAACCGATTCGCGCCGTCGCCGTATGGGACGACCCGCTGGATTTCGTGGCGGCGCCCGAACACCCGCTGGCACGCAGCCAGGTGATCAGCCTGGCCGATGTGGCGCAGCACCCGGCGGTGTTCCCCGGAGGCAATACCTTCACCCACCACATCGTGCAGCGTCTGTTCGAGGCCCAGGGCCTGACACCGAACATCGCCATGAGCACCAACTACCTGGAAACCATCAAGATGATGGTTTCCATCGGCCTGGCCTGGAGCGTACTGCCGCGCACCATGCTCGACGAACAGGTGGCGCGTCTGCCGATCCCCGGTATCCAGCTGAGCCGTCAGCTGGGCTACATCCTGCATACCGAGCGCACGCTGTCCAATGCGGCGCGGGCGTTCATGGATCTGCTCGACAGCCAGCGTGACGACCTTGCATAGGCGGCCGGCCTCAGACTAACGTGGCGACATAACGATAAGAAAAGTGCCCTCATGCCATTTATGCCCGCCCCGCGCATTGCGCCCTCCGGAGAAAGGTTCGGCCATGGCCAGATCGACTGACCAGACCCCGCCCCTGCCACACATACCGGCGATGGATCCCGCCGAGTTCGAGAAAACCTGGCAAGACGCGCCGCGTTTGCTGGCTGCGCTGAACGGCGCCCATCTCGGTACCTGGTACTGGGACATCCGCAGTGGCCAGGTGAACTGGTCGCGCGGCGCCCAGGCACTGTTTGGTCTCGACCCCAATCGCCCGGTGACCCGGGAGCTGCATTACATGGAGCTGATTCCCGAAGAGGAACGCGCAGAGGTCCTGGCAAAGTTCCGCGCCATTCTCAGGGGCGAACAGGTTTCCAACGCTCTGCGCCATCGCATCCGCTGGCCCGATGGCAGCCTGCACTGGCTGGAGATCACCGGCAGCCTGCAGCGCGAGGCCGACGGCCAGCCACGCATGTTCGGCGTGATCCGCGATATCACCGCCCAGCAGGAGCGTGCCGAAGCGCTGCGCGCCTCCGAGGAGCGCTTCGCCAGTCTGTTCCGCCTGAGCCCCGACATCATGATGCTGGTTCGCTTCGACAGCAGCGAGATCGTCGAGGTCAATCAACACTTCACCCATGCCTTCGGCTGGCACGCCAACGAAATTGTTGGCCACCCTACCCATGATCTGAACATCTGGGTGCATGCCAGTCAGCGCGACCAGTTGCGTCAGCAGGCGCCGCTGAGCAGTGAGCCGATAATTCAGGAAGTACAGCTGCGCACCCGTACAGGCGAGATTCTCGACGGTGTGCTGTCGAGTCAGTACATCGAACTGCAGGGCGATCGCCTGTTGCTCTGCACCTTCCTCGACACCAGTGAGCGCAAGCGCGCGGAAAACGCGTTGCGCGCCAGCGAGGAAAAGTTCGCCAAGGCCTTCATGCACACGCCGGATGCGGTGGCCATCACCGACCGGGAGAGCGGGCGCTTCATCGAGGTGAACCGGAGTTTCGAACGACAGTTCGGCTGGAGCAGCACCGAGGCCGTGGGGCGCACCTCGCTGGAGCTTGGCATCTGGGCTGATCCCGGTGACCGCCAGCGCATGCTCCAAGCCTTGCACGGCGGGCACCTGAACAACCTCGAAGTGCGGCTTTTCAGCCGTGATGGCAGCGTCACCAGCAACCTGTTGTTCGGTGGCGAAATCGAACTCGACGGCCGCACCTGCCTGGTGCTCACCGTACGCAACATCACCGAACAGCGCGCGCAGGAACAGGCTCTCAACGAAAGCAAGCAGCGCCTGCGCCTTGCGCTGGAATCTGCCGACCTCGGCACCTGGGACTGGGATATTCCCGGCAATCGACTGATTGCCAGCGCCCGGGCGTCACAGTTGCAGGGGCTGGAGCCGGTAGCGTTCGAAGGCACCTTTCTCGATTTCTTCCGCCACGTACCCATGGCGGACCGACATAACCTGCGCCAGAGCTACCAGCAGCTGGCCCAGGAACACCGCAACCACTATCAGGTCACCTACCGCGTGCAGCTGGAGAACGGCGGCCTGCGCTATCTCGAAAGCACCGCCAAACTGCAGTTCGATGAGGCCGGCCAGCCACTGCGCATGGTCGGCACCCTGGTCGACATCAGCGAGCGGGTCATCCGCGAGCAACGCGTCATTGCCTCGGAGGAGAAGTTCGCCAAGGCGTTTCATTCCAGCCCCGACGCCATCACCATCACCGAGCGGGACAGCGCCCGCTACATCGAGGTCAACGAAGGTTTCACCCGCCTCACCGGCTATGCGCCGGACGAGGTACTCGGGCGTACGGCATTCGAGATGGACATCTGGGCCTTCCCGGAGGAACGCCAGCAACTGCTCGAGCAACTGGCTCGCCATGGCCAGGTGCTGCATCTGGAAATGCACGGCAAGCCCCGCAACGGCGAGGTTCGCCTGGTGGACGTCTCCGTACAGCCTCTCGAGCTTGACGGCATGCCCTGCCTGCTGCTGACCGCGCGCGACATCAGCGAGCTCAAACAGGCCCAGGCGCAGGTGCAGCACCTGGCCTATCACGATGCACTGACCAATTTGCCCAATCGCGCCCTGCTGATGGATCGCCTGACCCAGCAGATCTCCCTGCTCAAGCGCCATGACCTGCGCGGCGCCCTGCTTTTCCTCGATCTCGATCACTTCAAGCACATCAACGACTCGCTCGGACACCCGGTCGGCGACGCCGTGCTGCGTCTGGTCACCGCGCGCCTAGAAGCCAGCGTGCGCCTGGAAGACACCGTGGCGCGTCTGGGCGGCGACGAGTTCGTGGTGCTACTCTCCGGCCTGGAAGGCAAACGCTCGGAAGTCACCCGCCAGGTCCGCCAGGTTGCCGAAAAACTACGCCAGCTGCTCGCCGAACCGATGCTGCTCGATGGCCACCGCCTGCAGGTGACCCCGAGCATCGGCGTGGCGCTGATTCCGGACCACGGCAACACGCCGGCGGATCTGCTCAAACGCGCCGACATCGCCCTCTACCGCGCCAAGGATTCCGGCCGCAACGCCATCCAGCTGTTTCGCACCACCATGCAGGAAGCCGCCAGCGCCCGCCTGCGCCTGGAGAACGATCTACGGCTGGCCCTGGCTCGCGGCGAGTTCGAACTGCACTTCCAGCCGCAGGTCGACGCCCGTGACGGCAAGGTGGTCGGCGCCGAAGCACTGCTGCGCTGGCAGCACCCGCAGCTGGGCCCGCAGTCACCGGCGCACTTCATCCAGGTGCTGGAAGAAAGCGGCCTGATCGTCGAAGTCGGCGGCTGGGTACTGGCCGAAGCCTGTCACTTCTGCTCCCAACTGCTGACTGAAGGCCTGATCGATGACGAGCGTTTCAGCCTGTGCGTGAATATCAGCCCTCGTCAGTTCCGCCAGCACGACTTCGTCGAGCGTGTGGCCAGCAGCCTGCGCGACAGCCAGTTGCCCAACGCCATGCTCAAGCTGGAAATCACCGAAGGCATCGTCATTCAGAACATCGACGACACCGTGGGCAAGATGCTGCGCCTGAAGAAACATGGCGTCAGCTTCGCCATGGATGACTTCGGCACCGGCTACAGCTCGCTGACCTACCTCAAGCGCCTGCCGGTGGACATGCTGAAGATCGACCAGTCGTTCGTACGCGATGCGACCAACGACCCCAACGACGCCGAGATCATCCGCGCCATCGTCGCCATGGCACGCAGCCTGGGCCTGGCGCTGATCGCCGAGGGCGTCGAACAGCAGGACCAGCTGAAATTCCTGCAGGCGCAGGGCTGCCATCTCTACCAGGGCTATCTGTTCAGCAAACCGCTACCGCAGACTGCCTTCCGTGACCTGCTGGGCATGCAGATCGGCTGAAGCCGAACGAAAAGGCGCCCCGCAGGGCGCCCTTTTTTCAGCATCGACTCAGTTTTCCAGCGCCGGACGCTGGTTGCCGATGGGGATACGCTTGGGCTTGGCCTCTTCCGGGACGATACGCTCCAGATCGACATGGAGCAGCCCGTTGACCAGATTGGCGCCCTTGACCTCGATATGGTCGGCCAGGCGGAAGGACAGCTTGAACGCGCGCTGGGCGATGCCCTGATGCAGGTAGCTGATGCTCTCGGCGCTGCGATCACGCTTGTTGCCGACTACGGTCAGCACGCCCCGCTCGACCTGCAGCTCCAGATCGTCTTCCTCGAAGCCGGCAGCCGCGACCACAATGCGGTAATGATCTTCGCCGTGCTTCTCGACGTTGTAGGGAGGATAGGAACTGCCGGCGTCATTGCTGCGCAGGGCAGATTCGAAAAGATCGTTGAAACGGTCGAAACCGACGGACTGGCGAAACAGAGGAGCCAGGGACAGTACGTTGCTCATGAGTATTCTCCTGAAATATCAGCAAGGGTCATTTCGCGGAACCCGACTTCGGCATCCCGCAGCCACTTATCTGAGGTCGGTCGGAGTTTTTTCAAGAGCCGGAAAATTCATTCAATGCGGTTTGCCGGGGCAGCACCAGCAACTGGTCGATGCGTTCGCAATCCTGCTCACGACGAACCTCGGCGAACAATGCGACCGCCTCCGGGTAGGTCCGCGTGAGCATGGCCAGCCACTGTTTCAGACGCCCTGGTGCGTAGCGCGGCGCCAGCTTGCGCCGTGCCTGCTGCCAGAAATCGAGCAACAGCGGCTGCAGCTCGGCCCAGCTCATTTCCTCGGGTTCCTCGCCTGCCCTGAGCGCCGCGATCTGCCGCGCCAGGCCGGGACGCGATACCAGGCCACGGCCCAGCATGATGTCATCCACGCCACTGATCTCGCGGCAACGGCGCCAATCGTCCAGCGTCCATACCTCACCGTTGGCGAATACCGGCACGGCCACCACATCCTGCACCCGCGCGACCCATTCCCAGTGCGCCGGCGGTTTGTATCCTTCGACCTTGGTGCGCGCATGCACGACGATCTGGCTCGCCCCGCCTTCGGCCAGCGCCCGCGCGCAGTCCAGCGCTCCGTCCTTGTCTTCGAAACCCAGGCGCATCTTTGCCGTCACCGGAATCTCGGCCGGCACCGTGCGCCGCACTTCGCGAACGATGGCATGCAGCAACTCAGGTTCCTTGAGCAGCACCGCACCACCGCGCGACTTGTTCACCGTCTTGGCCGGGCAACCGAAGTTGAGATCGATCACGGGCGCGCCAAGGGTGCAGGCAAAAGCGGCGTTGTCGGCCAGGCACTGCGGATCGGAGCCAAGAAACTGCACGCGCATCGACGTACCGGCCTGGGTCCGCGAGCCGTTGAACAGCTCCGGCGCCAGCTTGTGGTAGGTGGCAGCGGGCAGCAGCCGCTCACTCACACGAATGAACTCGGTGACGCACCAGTCGATACCGCCGATACGGGTCAGTACGTCGCGCAGAATCTCGTCGACCAGCCCCTCCATGGGCGCCAGAGCGATTTGCATGAGGTTGTCCGGAAAAAATGGGCGAACAGTGTAGGTTCTGTACGAAAAGTCGTCGAGCAAAGCTCAGGCGAGGGGAAGAAACCGAGAATGCCCAGTGCACAAACTGAACTTGGGCGCTGCGCACCGGCTTTGAACGTCATTGCTGCCAACCTCGTCCGTGGCGCTGCGCGCAACGCGAACGATGGGCCGGCTGCCGGTCCAGACATTTATGGAGGAAGCCGCCATGCGCTATTCCGCACTCATCGCTCTGACTATCTGCAGCCTGGGGGCACAGGCTGGCGATGCACTGCCTGCGGGTATCGAAAAGGTACCGGCAGCCCCGGTGACCGAAGCCCCCGGCCGTCTGATGGTCAGCCGCGACAGCAATGCGCCGAACGCCTGCGACGTCGAGCTCTACGTCAACCAGCAGGTGGTAGCGAAACTGGGTCCCGGCGAGCACACCAGCCTGGATCTGCCCAGCGGCGAGCTGAGTGTCGCCGTGGCCTTGTCGCCGGATGGCTACTGCGGCGGCCGCGGACCGGATGCCTCACAATCGGTCCTGCTGCGCCCCGGCGAGACCCGCCAGTTCGCCATCATGGTGGAACCACAGCAGGTGTTTCTCACACCGCTGATCGACTGAGCGCCCTTACAGCTCCAGCGGATAAGGCGGCATCAACGCCTTGCCGTAGCCCTCGACGAACTCCTCCGGCATGCGCTTGGGGCGGCCGCTGGACAGTTCGATGCAGACGAAGGTGGTCTTGGCCCTGAGCAACGTCATCCCATCCTCGGGGCGTACCAGCTGGAAACGACGATCCATCTTCAGACGCTGATCGGACTCGACGATCCAGGTCCCCATCTGCAGTTGCTGCCCCTCATAGGCACTGGCCAGATAGTCGATCTCGTGACGCACCACCGCCATGGCCCGGTCCAGGCGGCGATATTCGGCCAGATCCAGCCCCAGGAACTGCGAATGGCGCCAGGCGCAACGCTCCAGCCAGCTCACGTACACCGCATTGTTGGCATGGCCGAGACCGTCGATGTCCTCTGCCGCCACTTCGATATCGATGACGAAGGGGCTGGGCAACTCCCAGTTCATGGCTGTACCTCCAGGTTTGCTGCCGCACGGCGTGCTCTGTGATTCACCTCAAAAACCGGTCATAGCATCAACGGCCTGACCGGCCAGGTGCCGCATGATACGCCGCGAAGCCATGACATGCAGTGCCGAGCTTTCATCGTGTCATGGCAGCACGCCATAATGGGCGAATTCGCCAGACAGCCCGAGAACGAGCAATTGACTGCCACTCTGCGCCTACTGATGCTTCTGCTGCTGCCAGCAGTTACCTGGGCTGACAGCCTGCCTCTGCCCATCGGTCAGACGCAGATGCTGCCCGGCCCCTACCTGTATTACTGGGAAGACCCAAGCGGCCAGGCCAAATTCACGGATATCCGCGCCCTTCCCGACTCCGCCTGGCAGGTGGTGAAACGGCGCGATGCCAGTTTCGGTTACACCGGCAGCACCTACTGGCTGCGCCTGGACGTACACAACCCTCACAAACGCTCGCTTGGCTGGGTTCTGGTGATCGGCAATCCGTTGCTGGATAACCTGGATGCCTATGGCCTGGATGGCGAACGAATCTATCAGGCAGGCGACCAGCGCCCGTTCGACTGGCGCTGGGTCGACCATCGCCAGCTTGTACTTCCTCTGCACGTAGAACCAGGCGAACAGCGCCGCATCTGGCTGCGCATGCAGACCGATGGCTCGGCCAACCTCAGTGCCAGCCTGATGACGCGCGACACCTTCGACCACCAGGAACAGCGCAGCCTGTTGCTGCAAGGACTGTTCTTCGGCTCGCTGATCGCGATGCTGATCTACAGCCTGAGCATTTTCTGCATCACCCGCGACCGCAATTACCTGTGGTACAGCCTGTTCGTGGCCAGTTTCAGCATCTACCAGTTCATCCAGCTCGGCTTCGCCCTGCAATGGCTGTGGCCCAACGCCCTGGCCTGGCATCAACTGAGTTTCCCGCTCAGCTCGGCACTGGCGACGCTGTTCGGCATCCACTTCATCTACGGCGCACTGGAGCTGGAAAAGGCCGCGAGCCCTTACCGCCGGGTCGCCAACGCGCTCAAGGCCTGCACCTGGCTGGTCATTGGCATGGCGTTGCTTGGCCCGTATGCGGCAGCGCTGATCGGCAGCTTCGTCCTGGTGGGGGCCTGTGCCCTGGCCGCCTTCGTCATCACCCTGCTGCGCTGGCGTGGCGGTTACCCGTCCGCACGCCTGTTCGCCCTGGGCTGGTTCGTACTGATTACAGCCAGCATCGCCAGTATTCTCACCGGCACCGGGCTGCTGCCCTACTCGCTGCTGACGCTGCATGCCCAGCAGATTGGCGGCCTGATCGAGATGACCGTGTTCTCCATTGCACTGGCCTCACGCATTCGCCAGGTACAGGAAGCCGAGCGCCTGGCCCAGGCCAGACTGATCGAGCAGGAACGCCGACTGCGCAACGAACAGGCCAAGCATCTGGAACTGCAGACGCAGATCAGCGATACCCTGGAACACCGTGTACAGGAGCGTACCGCGACCCTGCAGGAGACCCTGCATCAGTTGTCCAACGCCAACCTGCGGCTGGCCGAGCTGAACCGCCGCGACGGGCTCACGGGCCTGTTCAACCGCCAGACACTGAGCGAGGAACTGGCTCGCGCCTGTGCCCGCGCGGTACGCAGCCAGCAGCCGCTGGCGATCCTGATGATGGACCTGGATCACTTCAAGCAGGTCAATGATCGCTATGGCCATCTCGCCGGCGATGCCTGTCTGCGCCATACCGCCCAACGCATCCAGCAACGCCTGCGCAGCAGCGACCTGCTGGCACGCTTCGGCGGCGAAGAATTCGTTGCGCTACTGGACAATACCGATCTCACCGGCGCACTCGACCTGGCCGAACATCTGCGCGAAGAGCTCGCGCAGAATCCCTGCCTCTACCAGCAGCATTCGATCACGTTGAGCCTGAGCATCGGTCTGCATGCCGGGATGCCGAGCGACGCCAGCGTCGCCGAGCAATGGCTGGAACTGGCAGACCGCGCGCTCTATCGCGCCAAGGCGAACGGTCGTAACCGTATCGTCAACTACGAAGCCAAGGCCTTCAACGACGTCTGAGGCACCTGCTCCAGCAGTTCGAGTACTGCCTGCACGAGCAGCGGTTCACTCAACAGACGCTGATGCCCTCCGGCAGGCAGGCGCAGCAGCTGGCTGTCGAACCAGGCCTGGTGGATCAGATCGGCTTCGCTCACAGGTACCACCTGATCATCCTCGGCATGCACGATCATGCCCGGCAAATCCAGCTGATAGCGCTGTACGTCGAGATGGGCGGCAGGGATTCCGGCAACCCTTTCGACCTGGCGCACAAAGTGCGCTCGCGCCTCGGGCGGCAAACCCATGTGTCTGGCGAACCCGCGCAGCAGCCCCAGAATGCGACTCGGTGTGGCGATGGTCACCAGAGTTTCGCTACGCAAGCCCATCTGCGTGGCCAGCAGCGCGCTGGCGCCACCCATTGAATGACCGATCACGGCACGTAGCGGCGGCAACTCACTGGCGGCCTCGAGCAGTGCGCGTGCAAACAGCACCACATTGGCCTCCCGCCCAGGCGAGCGGCCATGGGCCGGTCCATCCAGCGCGACGACGCCGTAGCCCGCATTGACCAGACCGCGGATCAGCAACGCGAACTGAGTCGGCCGTCCTGACCAGCCATGCATGAGCAGAACCGTAGGCCCACTCCCCCAGCGCAAGGCAGACAGCCCGAAACGCAGAGTAATGCGCTCGGAACTGGCCAACAGGGGCAGCTCCCACTCGCGCGGAGGCAAGTTGTGCGGCGTCATGAAGCGCTCGCGCATGCGGCCGGCAAGCCATTGCGGCGCTACCCTGCCCAAGGTTGCATTGACGCCGCGCACCCATGTCATCTGGTTCATAACCCTCTCCTCTCGCTCGAGATCAGATCACTGCCGATTTGGCAGCACGCAACAGCCGGTCGGACAGCTCTCCCGGCCCCAGTGCCCTTGCCAGCGCCAGACCACCGACCATCAACGCCAGGTCGGCCAGCGCGGCATCCGCTTCTTCTGGCGCATCGCTCATCTGTGCCGCCGTCAACTCAACATGCCTGGCCAGCACCTGGCGAAAACCAGCCGGCAGACGCTCGACTTCACTCAGCGAGCTCGGCAGCGGGCAACGCTCTGCGGCGTCATCACGGTGTTTGCGCGACAGATAGAAGGCTGCCACCAGCACCCTGCGTTCTCTGCCACTCAGACGCCGATCGACCCGCGTCAGGCGCTCGCGTCGAATCCTGAGCAACTGCTCAAAGGCTTCGAGCATCAGCGCCTCCTTGCTGGCGAAATGTGCATAGAAACCGCCCACGGTCAGCCCGGCTGCAGCCATCACCTCGGCCACTGCCGGGTCAGTTGGCCCGCGCTCGACCAGTTCCCGTCCAGCCGCGGCGAGGATGCGTTTACGGGTTTCGCTTTTGCGTTCGCTCATGACCGCAGCCCTTTATATGATAATCAAAATATTACGACCATCATATGAATTTGCAAGCGCTATCCACGACCGCTGGTCAGCATTGAAAAAGGGGCGAAAAATCAGAGAAGGTCGGAGGGGAAAACAAAAAGGGGCCACCTCTGAAGAAGCAGCCCCTGGATTCCGCAAATGCGGCAAGAAAAATGGCGTCCCCTAGGGGACTCGAACCCCTGTTACCGCCGTGAAAGGGCGGTGTCCTAGGCCACTAGACGAAGGGGACGGATCCTTCGAACGACAAGGCCAGCGCTAGGCTGGCCTTGTGTGTGATTGGTGGAGCTAAACGGGATCGAACCGTTGACCTCTTGCATGCCATGCAAGCGCTCTCCCAGCTGAGCTATAGCCCCGAAACCTTGCGGTCGGCTCGCCGCGCTTGCGCGCTGCGACTGGAAAATGGCGTCCCCTAGGGGACTCGAACCCCTGTTACCGCCGTGAAAGGGCGGTGTCCTAGGCCACTAGACGAAGGGGACAAAACCTTCGAAGAACAAGGCCAGCACTAAGCTGGCCTTGTCAGTGTTTGGTGGAGCTAAACGGGATCGAACCGTTGACCTCTTGCATGCCATGCAAGCGCTCTCCCAGCTGAGCTATAGCCCCGAAACCTTTCGGTCTGGCTGCAACGCCTGAGCGCTGCGGCTGGAATAAGTGGCGTCCCCTAGGGGACTCGAACCCCTGTTACCGCCGTGAAAGGGCGGTGTCCTAGGCCACTAGACGAAGGGGACGCAAGACCCTGATCGTGAATCGACTCACATCGATTCTGGCACTCCCGAAGGAGTCGAGATTGGTGGAGCTAAACGGGATCGAACCGTTGACCTCTTGCATGCCATGCAAGCGCTCTCCCAGCTGAGCTATAGCCCCATCTCGAGGACGGGGCGCATGTTAAGAGCGCCCCGATTGGCTGTCAACAACATTTTTCCTGCCAGCCAAAAGTTTTTGCCACTAGAACAATTACTTAGGGCTTTCACTCGTGGAGAGTCAGCCGTCACCGCGGGAGGCGCTTTCGACTCTGGCATCATGCTTCGTTCTAACTCCTGCATCCATGCAGTCGTAGCGACGACAAAATCAAATCATCGCGGCTAAGCCCCTCTCACAGTTGCACACCTCAACTTAGCCGATGCTCGCCAGTAGTTTTTCCCATTCCTTGGTCTCTTTCTTCGAAGTGCCGCCCAGCAACTCTAGCGCCTGACGCAGGCGGAAGCGGGTCAGGTCCGGACCGAGAATTTCCATGGCATCGAGCACGGATACCGAGCTGGCCTGACCGGTGATGGCGGCGAACATCAGTGGCATGGCATCGCGCAGCTTCAGCTCCAGATGCTCGACCACGGCCTGGATGCAACCGGTGATGCGATCCTTTTCCCACTGACGCAGCGATTCGAGCTTCCACAGGATCAGCTGCATCAACCGGCGAACCTGGTCAGACGACAACTTCTTGTGCTCGAACAGCTTGGCGTCGAGGCTCAGACCACCCGAGAAGAAGAACCCGGCCAGCGGCGCAATCTGGCTGAAGGTCTCCACCCTGCCCTGCACGTGCGGCGCGATCTTCATCATGTATTCGGGGTTGAGCGCCCATTTCTGCACTTCGGCGGCGAAGGTCTCCACCGGCAGCTCACGCAGCCACTGACCATTGAGCCAGGACAGCTTCTCCAGGTCGAAGATCGGCCCGCCCAGCGACACACGATTGATGTCGAAGTGCTCGATCATCTCAGCCAGGGAGAACTTCTCGCGCTCGTCCGGCATCGACCAGCCCATGCGCCCCAGGTAGTTGAGCATGGCCTGCGGCAGGTAGCCCATGCGTTCATAGAAGGTGATGCTGGTGGGGTTCTTGCGCTTGGACAGCTTGCTCTTGTCCGGATTGCGCAGCAGCGGCATGTAGCACAACGCCGGCTGCTCCCAGCCGAAATACTCGTACAGCTTGATCAGCTTCGGCGCCGACGGCAGCCATTCTTCGCCACGCAGCACGTGGGTGATGCCCATCAGGTGGTCGTCGACCACGTTGGCCAGGAAGTAGGTGGGCAGGCCGTCGGCCTTCATCAGCACCTGCATGTCCATGCGATCCCACGGAATCTCGACATCGCCACGCAGCATGTCCGGCACCACGCAGACACCTTCGCTCGGCACCTTCATGCGCACCACGTGCGACTCGCCGGCGGCGATGCGACGCTGCGCCTCGGCCGGATCGAGATGCATGCAGTGACCGTCATACCGCGGAGTTTCCTTGTTGGCCATCTGCTGCGCGCGCACTTGATCGAGGCGCTCGGCGGAGCAGAAGCACGGGAAGGCGTGGCCCTTGGCGACCAGCTCATCGGAGTACTTCTTGTAGATCTCGCCACGCTCGCTCTGCCGGTACGGGCCGTGCGGGCCGCCGACGTCCGGGCCTTCGTCCCATTCGATACCCAGCCAGCGCAGGGCGTCGAAGATCTGCTGCTCGGACTCGCGGGTCGAGCGCAACTGGTCGGTGTCTTCGATGCGCAGGATGAACTGGCCACCGTGCTGACGGGCGAAGCACAGGTTGAACAGTGCGATATAGGCGGTGCCGACATGGGGATCGCCAGTCGGCGAAGGCGCGATACGGGTACGGACGGTGGTCATGAATGCTCTCGGATGGAAGACACGAGGTTTGAATCAAGCAGGCGATGTTATCAGGCCGACGGCCCCCGGCTCCAGCAACCCGCCACGGGTGATCGGCAAGCTGGCGATCAGGAAGTCGAGGAAGGTCTTGACCTTCATCGCCTGGAAGCGCCGCGACGGATAGATGGCATACACCTCCCCCACCGGCAGCCGCGCCTCGGGCAGTAGCTCGATCAGGCGCCCGCTGCGCACAGCCTCTTCGCTGATCATCACCGGCAACCCGGAAATCCCCGCCCCCGCCAGCGTCGCCTCGCGAGCGAAGGTGATGTTGTTGCAGGTCATCACACGCTGACAGGGCAGATGCTCACCCAGCAGCGGCCAGTAACGCGGCGCATCGTGCTGCAGGAGGATCGCCCGATGCCCCTCCAGCTCGGCGACGCTGCGCGGCGTACCGTGCGCGGCCAGATAGGCCGGGCTCGCGCAAAGGCGCCGGCCGCTCTCGAACAGCTTGCGCGCGATCAGGGTGGAGTCCTGCGGCTGCCCGATCTGAATGGCGATGTCCACGCCCTCCTCCAACGGATCGACAGTTCGCGAGGTCAGCTCCACCTCGGCGTCGATCTGCGGGTACTGACGCATGAACTCACCCAGAACGCGGCCGAGAAACAGCTGACCGAACTCAATGGGCGAGGTGATGCGCAACAGCCCGGAAGGCTCGCGCTGCAATTGCATGACCGCCTGCTCGGCCTCGGCGAAGTCGAGCATGATCTGCCGGCAGCGCTCGTAGTAGGCCTGCCCCACCTCGGTCAGGCGCAATTTGCGCGTGGTGCGATTGAGCAGGCGCACGCCCAGGCGCTCCTCGAGCAACGCAATGCGCCGGCTTACCGTCGACTTCTGCATGCCCAGACTGGTCGCCGCCTGGGTAAAGCTGTGGCATTCCACCACTCGGGTAAAGATCAGCGCGTCATCCAACCCCATGATTGTTCCTCATAAGCAACAAAGCATGCCAAGTCTAGAGTCTACTAGCTCAAAGGGAACATTGTTAAATTTGCTTACATTTCCATGTCGCATCCCGAGCCTCAAGCATGCCCGCCAAACTGCAACGCCGCCTCATCGTCTTCGTGATCCTGCTGGCCCTGATCGCCGGCGCCCTGCTGGCCCACTGGCTGCTAGTCGGCCGTTACCACGAGAGCACCGATAACGCCTACGTACAGGGCGAGATCACCCGTGTCTCCAGCCAGTTGAATGCACGCATCGAGAAGGTGCTGGTACGTGACAACCAGCACGTGCAAGCCGGCCAGTTGCTGGCCGTGCTGGAAGACGCCGATTTCCGTCTGGCCCGCCAGCGCGCCCTCGCCGCCCTGCAAACCCATCAGGCCGAGCGCGCCCAGGCGCAGAGCAAACTCGACCAGCAGGCCAGCCTGATTGCCGCCAGCCAGGCCGATGTAGCCGCCAGCCAGGCCACGCTGGATCGCGCCCGGCTCGATCTCGGCCGTGCTCAGACCCTGCGCAAGCCGGGCTATGTTTCCGAAGAGCGCGTCACCACCCTGGCCGCCGACAACCGCGTGGCCCGCTCACAACTGGCCAAGGCTCAGGCCGATCTGCAGGCGCAGCGCCAGCAGGTGTCCAGCCTGGAAGCCGAACTCAAGCGCCTGGATGCGCTGATTCTTTCCGCCCAGGCCGATCTGGAACAGGCCGATCTCAACCTCTCGCGCACGCAGATTCATGCGCCGATCAGCGGCATAGTTGGCCAGCGCTCGGCTCGTGAAGGCCAGGTGGTACAGAGTGGCGCCTACCTGCTGTCGCTGGTGCCGGATCAGGACATCTGGATCCAGGCCAACTTCAAGGAAACCCAGATTGGCCGCATGCGCCCGGGACAGACGGCCGAACTGTTGTTCGACAGTTTCCCGGACACACCCATCGAAGGCCGCATCGACAGCCTGTTCGCCGCCTCCGGCGCGCAGTTCAGCCTGCTGCCGCCGGACAATGCCACGGGCAACTTCACCAAGGTGGTACAGCGCATCCCGGTCAAGCTGACCCTGGCCGCCGACAATCCGTTGCGCGGGCTGATCCGCCCCGGCATGTCGGTGGAGGTCACCGTGGACCTGCGTAGCGACGAAAGCCATGGCGGGTGATGCGCTGATCCGCCCCACGGCGGAGCCCAGCCGCCGCGACTGGATCGCGGTGATGAGCGCCATGCTCGGCGCCTTCATGGCGGTGCTGGATATCCAGATCACCAACTCATCGCTGAAGGACATCCAGGGCGCGCTGTCCGCCACGCTTGAGGAAGGCTCGTGGATCTCCACCTCTTACCTGGTGGCCGAGATCATCATGATCCCGCTGACCGCCTGGCTGGTGCAGCTGCTCTCGGCCCGACGCTTGGCGGTGTGGGTTTCGGTAGGTTTCCTGTTCGCCTCGCTGCTCTGCTCCATGGCATGGAGCCTGGAGAGCATGATCGTGTTCCGCGCGCTGCAGGGCTTCACCGGCGGCGCGCTGATCCCGCTGGCGTTCACCATGACGCTGATCAAGCTGCCCGAACACCACCGGGCCAAGGGCATGGCGCTGTTCGCCATTACTGCCACCTTCGCGCCGTCCATCGGACCGACGCTGGGCGGCTGGCTGACGGAGAACTGGGGCTGGGAATACATCTTCTACATCAACGTGCCGCCTGGCCTGATCATGATCGCCGGTCTGCTCTACGGCCTGGAGAAGAAGGCGCCGCACTGGGAACTGCTGAAGACCACCGACTATGCCGGCATCGTCACCCTGGGCATGGGCATGGGCTGCCTGCAGGTGTTTCTCGAGGAGGGCCACCGCAAGGACTGGCTGGAATCGCAGCTGATCGTCGGCCTCGGTAGCGTGGCCCTGGTGAGCCTGATCCTGTTCGTCATCCTGCAGATGTCGCGCCCCAACCCGCTGATCAACCTCGCCGTGCTGCGCGAGCGCAACTTCGGTCTGGCCAGCATCGCCAGCATCGGCCTCGGCGTCGGCCTGTACGGTTCGATCTACGTGCTGCCGCTGTATCTGGCGCAGATCCAGGGTTACAACGCCATGCAGATCGGTGAGGTGATCATGTGGATGGGCGTGCCGCAGCTGTTCCTGATCCCGCTGGTGCCCAAGCTGATGAAGATCCTCTCGCCGAAATGGCTATGCGCCTTGGGCTTCGCCCTGTTCGGCGCGGCGAGCTTCTTCTCCGGCGTGCTCAATCCGGACTTCGCCGGCCCGCAGTTCAACCATATCCAGATCATCCGCGCGCTGGGTCAGCCGCTGGTGATGGTCACGGTATCGCTGATCGCCACGGCCTACATCCTGCCGCAGGACGCAGGTTCGGCCTCCAGCCTGTTCAACATCCTGCGCAACCTCGGCGGCGCCATCGGCATCGCTCTGCTCGCGACCCTGCTGGATGCGCGCGCCAAGGTCTACTTCGACTACCTGCGTGAATCCATCGTGCCCACCAATCCGCAGGTGGAGGAGCGCCTGCAGTTGCTGACACAAACCCTGGGCAGCGAACAAGCGGCACTGGCCAGGCTCAGCCAGATCGTCCATGAACAGGCGACCATCATGGCCTACAACGACGCCTTCCATTTCATCGGCATCGCCCTGGGCATGAGCATGCTGGCGATCCTGCTGACGCGAAAGCTGCCGCAGAACATGGCAGGCGGAGGCGCAGGACATTGAACCCTGCCCAGCAGAGCCAACGTCGCCCTATCGCAGGGTGGACGACGCTCTATCCGTCCACCACTTGCACACGCAATGGTGGATGAGCAGAGCGTCATCCACCCTACGCGAGGCGCCGAGGCGTAGCCCGGATGTAATCCGGGGAGCTCGGGCTGCTGGCCCCGGATTGCATCCGGGCTACGCGGTCTGCGGTATCAACCTTTGTGGGAGGCGCTTTAGCGGCGATGGTTTGTCGCGGCGGAAGCCCCCTCCCATAGTTTGCGGCGGTCTTCTAGGCCGGGCATTTCGCGGCTGAAGCGGAATGCCGCCCAGCCGCTCCTACACACATTCCACAGGCACCGCACCACCCTGTAGGAGCCGCGCCTCGCGGCGAATCGCAAGAACACCGCACCTCCAGAAGCTTCGCCCCGGGGGCGGGGCTCCTACACCGGCGCCCCCGCGCCACGCGGCAACATCAAACCTGCAACAACCTATCCCGCAGCTTCTGAATCTCATCACGTAACTGCGCGGCGGCCTCGAACTCCAGATCGCGCGCCAGGGCGTACATCTTCTCTTCCAACTGGCGAATGCGCCTGGTGATCTCGCTGGGCGAGCGCAGCTCATTCTCGTAACGCGCACTCTCCTCCGCCGCCTTGGCCATGCCCTTGCGCTTGTTGCTGCGCGCGCCCGGCACCACGGCGCCCTCGAGGATGTCCTTGACGTCCTTTTGCACGCCCTTGGGCACGATACCATTGGCCTGGTTGAAGGCGATCTGCTTCTCGCGGCGCCGCTCGGTCTCGCCAATGGCACGCTGCATCGAGCCGGTGATGTTGTCGGCGTAGAGAATCGCCTTGCCATTGAGGTTGCGCGCCGCCCGGCCGATGGTCTGGATCAGCGAGCGCTCGCTGCGCAGGAAACCTTCCTTGTCCGCATCGAGAATGGCCACCAGCGACACTTCGGGCATATCCAGGCCCTCGCGCAACAGGTTGATGCCCACCAGCACGTCGAAGGCGCCAAGACGCAAGTCGCGGATGATCTCCACCCGCTCCACGGTATCGATGTCCGAGTGCAGGTAGCGCACCTTGACGTCGTGATCACCGAGATAATCCGTCAGATCCTCGGCCATGCGCTTGGTCAGAGTGGTGACCAGCACGCGATCCCCCGCTGCCACGCGCAAACGGATCTCCGATAGCAGGTCGTCGACCTGGGTACGCGCCGGACGCACCTCCACTTCCGGATCGACCAGGCCGGTAGGCCGCACCACCTGCTCGATCACCCGCCCCGCATGCTCCGCCTCGTACGGGCCTGGTGTGGCGGAGACGAAAATGGTCTGCGGGCTCGCCGCCTCCCACTCCTCGAAACGCATCGGCCGGTTGTCCAGTGCCGAGGGCAGGCGGAAGCCGTATTCCACCAGGGTTTCCTTGCGCGAGCGGTCGCCCTTGTACATCGCGCCGACCTGCGGCACCGAAACGTGGGATTCGTCGATCACCAGCAGCGCTTCGTCCGGCAGGTAGTCATAAAGAGTGGGCGGTGGCGCGCCGGCCGGACGTCCGGACAGGTAGCGCGAGTAGTTCTCGATGCCGTTGCAGTAGCCCAGCTCGAGGATCATCTCCAGATCGAAGCGTGTGCGCTGCTCCAGACGCTGCGCCTCCACCAGCTTGTTGGCACCACGCAGGTATTCCAGACGCTGCTGCAGTTCGACCTTGATGTGCTCCACCGCCTCCAGCAGCGTCTCGCGTGGCGTGACGTAGTGGCTCTTGGGGTAGAAGGTGAAACGCGGCAGCTTCTGGATCACCTCGCCGGTCAGCGGATCGAAGGCGCTGATGCTCTCCACCTCGTCGTCGAACAGTTCAACGCGGATGGCTTCGAGATCCGATTCCGCCGGGAAGATATCGATCACGTCGCCGCGCACGCGAAACGTCGCGCGGGCGAAATCCATGTCGTTGCGCGTGTACTGCAGCTCGGCCAGACGCCGCAACAGCGCGCGCTGGTCCATCTTGTCGCCACGATCGAGGTGCAGCACCATTTTCAGGTACTCCTCGGGACTGCCCAGGCCGTAGATCGAGGACACGGTGCAGACCACAATCACGTCCTTGCGCTCGATCAGCGCCTTGGTCGCCGACAGGCGCATCTGCTCGATATGGTCATTGATCGAGGCGTCCTTCTCGATGAAGGTGTCCGAGGACGGCACATAGGCTTCCGGCTGATAGTAGTCGTAGTAGGAAACGAAGTACTCCACCGCGTTGTTTGGGAAGAACGCCTTGAACTCGCCATACAGTTGCGCGGCCAGGGTCTTGTTCGGCGCCAGCACCAGAGTCGGACGCTGCACCTGGGCAATCACGTTGGCGATGGAAAAAGTCTTGCCCGAGCCGGTCACCCCCAGCAGGGTCTGGTGCGAAAGACCGGCCTCAAGCCCCTCGACCATCTGCCGGATCGCTTCGGGCTGATCGCCGGCAGGTTTGAAGCGGGTCACCAACTGAAACTCGGACATGCAGTACCTCGACAAATGACTGTGACGCATACTTTCGGACTGCGTCAAAAGCCATGAATTGCGGGGCGATCTGGCGATAGTTCCAGATAGAGTCGAATTACCTGGCAAAAGGCCTTAATTCAGGGCTTTGCGCTGTCGCCCCCTGGATTCAGGGTCGTTATACTAACGCCCCGTTTACGCGCTCCCTAGCGCTTTCGTTGGGGACGCCTGGCCACCCACCCCTCACTCGAGTTGCCGCACCCATCATGAGTCTCTTCTCTGCCGTCGAAATGGCTCCGCGCGATCCCATCCTGGGCCTCAACGAAGCATTCAACGCCGACACCCGCAGCACCAAGGTCAACCTTGGCGTGGGCGTCTACTACAACGAGGAGGGGCGAATTCCGCTGCTGCGCGCCGTCGCAGAAGCCGAAAAAGCGCGTATCGAGGCGCACGCTCCGCGAGGTTACCTGCCGATCGAAGGCATCGCCGCCTACGACAAGGCCGTGCAGGAACTGCTGTTCGGCAAGGGTGCAGCGCTAATCGAAGCCGGCCGCGTGATCACCACCCAGGCCCTCGGCGGTACCGGCGCCTTGAAGATCGGCGCCGACTTCCTCAAGCGCCTGCTGCCGGACGCGACCGTGGCCATTAGCGACCCGAGCTGGGAGAACCATCGTGCTCTGTTCGAGGCCGCCGGCTTCCCGGTGCAGAACTACCGCTACTACGATCCGTTCAGCAACGGCGTGAACCGCGGCGGCATGCTCGAAGACCTGCGTAACCTGCCGGCACGCTCCATCGTCGTGCTACACGCCTGCTGCCATAACCCGACCGGCGTCGACCTGCAGCTGGAAGACTGGAAAGCCGTGCTGGAAGTCCTGCGCGAGCGTGAGCACGTGCCGTTCCTCGACATCGCCTACCAGGGCTTTGGCGACGGTATCGATCAGGACGCCGAAGCCGTGCGCCTGTTCGCCGACTCCGGCCTGGAGTTCTTCGTCTCCAGTTCCTTCTCCAAGTCGTTCTCACTGTACGGCGAGCGCGTTGGCGCCCTGTCGCTGGTCACCAGCAGCCGTGAAGAGTCGACGCGCGTGCTGTCGCAACTCAAACGTGTGATCCGCACCAACTACTCCAACCCGCCGACCCACGGCGCGACCGTAGTTGCCAACGTGCTGAACAACCCCGAGCTGCGCGCCATGTGGGAAGCCGAACTGGGCGAGATGCGCGACCGTATTCGCAGCATGCGCCTGGCCATGGTCAAGCAACTGGCGGCTCTGGGCGCCAAGCGCGATTTCAGCTTCGTCGCCGAGCAGCGCGGCATGTTCTCCTACTCCGGCCTTACCGTGGAGCAGGTGGAACGCCTGAAGGAAGAGTTCGGCATCTACGCCGTCGGCACCGGCCGCATCTGCGTCGCGGCGCTGAACAACGGCAACCTGGACAGAGTCACGCGCGCGATACACGAAGTGCTGTAAGCCTCTGCGATAAACAAGAACGCCGGCTCATAAGCCGGCGTTTTCGTATAAACCGGGTCCCTGTAGGAGCGGCTTCAGCCGCGTTCCACCACTGCTGTCGCGGCTAAAGCCCCTCCTACGACGCCATTGCTGAACACCCCGAATTCCAACCACATAGATATCGCGGCAAAGTATTGACTTCTCTTTTTTAATCAGTAACATACGCGCCGTTGTTCCGCGATAGCTCAGTCGGTAGAGCAAATGACTGTTAATCATTGGGTCCCTGGTTCGAGTCCAGGTCGCGGAGCCAAATTCTAGAACCCAGCCTTGCGCTGGGTTTTTTATTGCCTGCGGACTCTTACCAGGGACGGCGTCCCAGGTTATTCGCTTCGCTCCCCCCTACGGGGCCGCGCTAAAGCGCGTTCAGCTTCGCTGTCGAGTCCAGGTCGCGGAGCCAAATCCCAGAACCCAGCCTTGTGCTGGGTTTTTTATTGCCTGCGGACTCTCACCAGGGACTGCGTCTCAGGTTATTCGCTTCGCTCGCCGCTGAAGCGCGCTCAGCTTCGCTGTCGGGCCCAGGTCGCGGAACCCAAACGAGCACCCTGCCTGGTGCTGGTTTTCTCATTGCCCTCGTATGGAAGGCCACCCACATCCGCCCTCCTTTAGCACAACAGTTCTTGCCCCTCAGAAACACAAAAGGCCGGTCAAAGACCGGCCCAAATGGAAACGCCGCCAGGCGTCAGTTCACACTCAACTTGTCGCGATTCTTCTCCAGCGTCGCCTCGCCAATACCCTTAACTTCCAACAACTCGTCCACCGAGGCGAAATTACCGTGCTCCTCACGGTAAGCCACAATCGCCTGCGCCTTGGTCGCACCAATCCCCACCAGCTCACGCTGTAGCGTTTCAGCATCGGCAGTATTCAGATTGACCGCGGCAACCTGCGCGACCTGCACTGCAGCCGCTTTGGTACTTTCGGTTTTTGGGTTTTCAGCTGCAGCAGCAGCCAGAGAGAAGGAAGCAAGAACAGCAAACAGAATGGAAGACAGACGGATTTTCAGCATGGGAAACACTCCTTTGTTTATGAAAAGCGAGGCAGCCGTCGCCTCGCTTTTCAAACTAGACGCTATCTCCCAGCTGTCAAATCAAGCCTCAGCGCTCCCGGTTTCTGAGATGAATCCAGTCGACGATTTCACCCTCCGGCACATAGCCATGTACCGTTTCGCGTAGCAGCACACGCACACGAGCGTAATCATCCTGCTCAACTGCGGCCAACAGCTCCTGCAACCGTAGCTTGAGGTCCTCCCAAGGCAACATATCCTCTTCGGCGCTCATGATCATCGGATGCTCGGTCGGCTTCACGTCTTCACCGATCAACAGTTCCTCATAAAGCTTCTCGCCTGGGCGCAGGCCAGTAAACTCGATGGCGACGTCACCATTAGGATTGCTCTCATCGCGAACGGAAAGACCAGACAGGCGAATCATCTTCTCGGCCAGATCGGCAATTTTCACCGGCGATCCCATGTCGAGCACGAACACATCGCCGCCCTGCCCCATCGCCCCAGCTTGAATCACCAGCTGGGCCGCCTCGGGAATGGTCATGAAATAGCGCGTTATATTCGGATGCGTGACGGTTACCGGGCCACCCCGCTTGATCTGCTCTCTGAACAGCGGAATCACCGAGCCGGACGAACCCAGCACGTTACCGAAACGCACCATGGTGAAACGGGTCTTGTTGACGTGATGAACACCTGAATCATCACCGAACAGCAACGGCGCGGACTCACGACTCAACGCCTGCAGCACCATCTCGGCCAAACGCTTGGTACTGCCCATTACATTGGTGGGGCGTACAGCCTTGTCCGTGGAAATCAGAACGAAGTTAGCAACTCCGGCCTTGATCGAAGCCTGCGCGGCATTGACGGTACCCACGAGGTTATTCAGCACCCCTTCCGCGATATTGTGCTCGACCATGGGTACATGTTTGTAAGCCGCAGTGTGATAAACAGTATTCACGCGCCAGGTCTGCAGAATGTCAAACAATCGCTCGAAATTGCGGATCGATCCAAGCATCGGCACCAACTGGATCGGCAGCGACTCCCGCTGGATACGCTGCCGCAATTCACCATGGATACTGTAGAGATTGAATTCGCTGTGTTCGAAAAGCAGCAACGTACGAGCACCGCTCGCCAGGATCTGGCGACACAACTCCGAACCGATTGAGCCCCCAGCGCCGGTAACCATGACGACCTGATTCTTGATGCAGCGCTCGAACAAGTCTTGCCGAGGCGGCACGGCATCCCGCCCGAGAAGATCAGCGATATCGACTTCCTGAATATCCTCGACCTTTACCCGCCCACTGGCCAAATCAGTGAACCCTGGCACGCTGCGCACGTGCAAAGCATAAGGTTCAAGCGCGTCTAGGATCTCTCGTCTGCGCGCGCGCGCGAGCGAAGGCATGGCGAGCAGAATCTCATCCGCCCCCGTCTCATCGATCATCTGCTGAATGTGTTTAGGGGTATACACACGCAGCCCCGCGATGACGCGATTGGCGACCCCGGCATCATCATCCACGAAAGCCACTGGGCGCATTGTCTTGCTCAAGCGCAAGGCGGCCAACAACTGATTGCCCGCGGTGCCAGCGCCATAAATGGCCACCCGCGCCACGCCATTTTCGGAGTCACTTTGCCAGTTCAACGGATCTAGCCAGCTGCCGATAAAGAACTGGCGCATCGCCAAGCGCAAGCCGCCCAACAGCAACAGACTAAGCCACCAATAATTGAAAACCATCGAGCGTGGCACAATCGCCGTAGGACCGATGTACCAGTAAACCGCAAGCGCCAACACCAGAGCCGACAAGGAAACGGCCTTGGCAATGGTGAATAGCGCATCACTACCGATATAACGCATCACTGCCCGATACATGCCCATACGAATGAAGATAGGCAGAGCGATTAGGGGTGCAGTGATAAAAAGCCAACCATGGCCGTCGAAAGGCTTGGCAGCGAAAAAGTCGCCCAGCCGCACAGCGAATGACAGCCAAAGCGCAACCCAGATCAGCAGTGTATCGGCTGCTAGTTGCAAGAAACGCTTCTGCCGCCTGGGTAGAGCGACCAGAAATTCACGCATAAGAATCATCCCTAAGCTTTAACCCAACCAGCCAGCTAACGTCGCCGAACGCTGTTAGGCAGCAGAGCGTATCCAGAGTCATACACAGGCACAAACTCAGCGCACAACTCGATCACCACCGCCCTTTCCGAGAGCCGTCTGCATGATCAACCTGAAATACAAGGAAAGCGACAAGGTCCGGATCATCTGCGCGTCCGTTTCAGCCAAAAGCCTGGGCGTGGACATATCGACGCCCTGCACCTGAGCTACACCCGTAATACCTGGACGGACGTCATACACCCCAAGCACCTTTCGCTCAGAAATCAACTCGGTCTGATTGAACAGATTGGGGCGCGGCCCTACTAGGCTCATCTCACCTTTGAGAACATTCCAAAGTTGAGGCAGCTCGTCCAGCTTGGTGCGTCGCAAGAATCTACCCATCGGAGTAATCGATGCGGAAGATGCCAAATGACTGGCCACCGAGGCAGTGTCCACCGTCATGGTGCGAAACTTCACCAAGATGAAAGACTTCTGGTGGCGCCCTACTCGTTCCTGACGAAAGAGTGGCGAACCCGTATCGAAAAGCCCCAATACATAAATCAGTAGCAGCACAGGGAAGCCAAGCACCAGTCCCAACGAAGCAAACAGCACATCAAACAGACGAATCACGCACGCACCTTCTCAACCCTTCTTTAACGGAAACAGGCGGCTCCCAGCCCAGTAAATCACGCGCCTTGCTGATGTCTACCTGCAGCGAACCCAACAAGCGCTGAGCGACCGCACGCTTGCCCAGAACGGCAGCACCCAAACTGAGCAAACCGGCAGGTACAGGAATCAAACGCGCAGGGCTCCCTATCGCCTCAGCCAGTCCACACAGCAGCTCGGTTGTCGATAAATCCTCGCCATCACCAGCCAGGAACACCTGATTGGCAGCCGCAGGATGATCAATACACCGAATGACCAGATCAACCAGGTTGTCGACCCCCACCAGAGAGCGCTTGTTGTTAATGGCACCAAGTGGCAGGGGGAATCCTTTTCTCATGAGTTTGATCAGGCTAGCAAAGTTACCCTTTACTCCTGGCCCGTATACCAGAGGTGGACGAATGATCACGACCTCCATGCTGGTCTCATCCGCCAACTGCATCAGACCGCGCTCAGCCTCAAGCTTGGAAATACCATAGGGATCCTCTGGCGCCGGCGTATCAGATGGACCAAAAGATCTACCAGCATAGGTCGCCTCACCGTTGACCTTGATCGAGCTGATAAAAATAAAACGCTTTACGCCGCTGGCAGCTGCCTGCCGAGCAAGATTCAGAGTACCTTCGACATTTACTCGGCGGAATTCAGACAGCGGATCGCTGACGGCATCCGACATGACATGGACTCTAGCGGCACAGTGAACGACAGCCGAAACCCGTGAGAAAACCCCGACATTCTTAAAGTCAGGGGACAAAAAATCAGCATAAACAATATCGGGCGCAGCGATACAATCTGATGTAAAAGTACGGCAGAGGCCGACAGAGTGAAAACGACTCGCACTTGATAACGAGCGATGAAGCGCCCCCCCAACTAATCCATTAGCCCCTGTCACAAGAACGTGCATGACATATACCTAGGTTCTGTACGAAAAGTACTGTCGTAGGCACCGCAGCGTGCAAGCCAGCGTGACCATTGCGGCAAAACTTCTTGCCAGCTTGTCGTAGCGAGTGCCGATTCTGCGGCTCTCCTTCAGCCAGCCGAACATCCGCTCGATAATGTTGCGCTGTCGGTATTTCGGGCGGTCGAACAGCCTTGGTAGTCCCGGCTTGGGCTTGCGTTTCATGGTTCGCAGCGGAATCACAGGCTGCATCCGGTAACGGTCGCAGTACTGACGCAAGTGCTCGGCATCGTAGCCCTTGTCTGCCAACAGCCAGCGGCAGCGCTTGCGAGGTCGGCCTGGCTTGCCGGGGATACGAACCTGATCCAGGAGTGCCTGAGCATTCGAGATGTCGCTGGCCTGGCCCGGCGACAGCAAAAAGCGCAGAGGCACGCCGTTGGCATCGCAGAGCATATGAATCTTGGTGGTCAGGCCACCTCGGCTACGTCCCAACGCATGGTCTACCGGCTCTTCTGGCCCCCCTTTTTCCCGGCGCCAGAAGAGGCTCGGGTTGCTCGTACCGCTGTCGAGTCGATCATCCAGGTATCCAGATCAATCAGTCCTTCCTGATTCAATCGAATCTGCAAACGCTCAAGAACTTGGTCGAACGTACCGTCATCCCGCCAGTCACGAAACCGTTGATACACCGTCGACCATGGGCCAAACCGCTCTGGCAGGTCACGCCAAGCTGCGCCTGAGCACAGGATCCAGAGGAGGCCGTTGAGCATCAGCCGGTCATCACTGCGAGGTCGCCCCATTTTCTGCTCGGGGGAAACCAGATCCGCGATCAGCTCCCAAGCTGCATCCGGGAGTTCGTAACGCTTTGCCATGCGGGCCTCCAGCCGGTCATGGCGCCGATTCTACCCGTTCGGACTTTTCGTACAGAACCTAGATACGTTTAAAAAGCATAGCCAGCCACAACCCCAAATTATCTAATGACGACTGCCGGAAGACGCCAGATTTTTTAAAAGCGACCAAACGCTTCATCACCCCCCCCTCACGCCCTTGCAAAAAGGCATCATACACAGAACGATTCAGCGGAGTCATTTCGTCTTTAAAATAATTCAAAACCTCTATATTCGAATCAGACCACCCCTTAAATCGCCCCGCAAGCAGTTGCCGCATACGAGACAATCGATTTAGAAATGAGTTATTTGCTCCGACCAAATTCGCACCATGCTGTCGATAGCGCAAACATGGATAGGCATCATAAATCACGCGACCGCCACAAGCAGTTACCAATAAATAGGCAAGCCAGTCATGAGAAACAATATTCAACCCCGACGGGACCTTTACCAGCAGGTCGCGCGCCGCCCGATTCATAACCATAGTATTGCCCCCCCCGATACTCTGAACAAGAGCATTCTTGAAAGATGGCTCTATCGAGAATAGCGGCGAAAAACCAATCTCATTCTCTGCCTCATCTACTAACCGGGTGCGCGCACAATAGACAGCAGGAATCTGCTCTCCCAGATCACCCAAAGCCGAAATCGCTCGGCTTAACTTATCGCACTCCCACACATCGTCCTGATCAGAAAAAGCATAAAAATCATAATTATCACCAGCCCTACTCAGCAGGGAAATGAAATTCCATGCAAAGCCTTTTCTTGGCCCCGCGAATACGTTTAACGAGGGCTCTATCAACCTCTCGGAATACTCTCCCAAGATGGACAGGGTAGAATCAGAAGACCCATCATCAGAGACAAAAATATCAGAATCCTTTACATCCTGAGCCAAAATAGAATCAATCTGACTCGATAGATAACGGCTACCATTATAAGTAGCAATCAACACAGCAACCCGCGCCATACTCAACACCCAGCCTAAATACTATATGCGTCCAACTAGAATATATTGAACTGTTAGGTAGCGCTTAAAAACACCCAATGTCAAAAAATTAATGAGTCTTGGTAAAGTGTGAGACTCAAGCTTGTGATGCACACTTTCCAACTCAAAACCAGCCCCCCGCAGCAATTCAACTGCTGTTCGCTTAGTAAAAAAGCGCAAATGCGTCTTATCTAAAATCCCTAACTCTTTGTACCGCCACTGCCCCATCAACAACGGCACCAAAACCCGGACACTTTGTACATTAGGCAGGCTCACATAAGCACGCCCACCAGGCCTCAAAAAACCAGAGATGCGCTTTAGAACAGACCATGGATCAACAAGATGCTCCAACACATCCAGCATGAGAATAGCGTCAAAGGTACGTCCATGCAGTATCTCCTCCAAATCATCTAGATTAGAGACAAAGGCCTCATCCACCCCTTGCCGCAGAGCGACTTCTATTTGGCTGCTAGCAATATCAATCCCAACCACATGCTGAGCAAGGCCATTAGATTTTAAATAAGACAATGTACCACCGGCACCGCAACCAATCTCTAAAACTTCGCCAGCCGGCTTATCAATAAAAGAGATCACATCCATACGAATATTATCGAAATAACCAAGAGGATTTTTTTCCTCATACATATCTTCAATCATAAACAATGATCCTCCATAAGCGCGAGAAACCGCTGAGCGACCGTACGAGAATCAGAAAAAGGCATAAAGGGACTCCCCATCCTAATCAACTCAAGAAGCTGACTATCTAACGAGTTACTTTGAAGCGTGTGAGCATATCCCATTTCAGAAAATCGCTCCGACGACAAACGCTCATCAAAAATCTGTATAGCCAACTTGCCAGCCAGCGAAGCCTCAAACAAAGCTGTGGAGGTAAAAGAAAGAAATATATCATATTCATCAAAAACAGCATCCAGCGACAAATCAGTCAACTCAACACCGCCATCAATATAATCACGAACCCCAGCCTCGCCAGGATGAGGCTTATACACAATATGAATACCTCCAAGTGAGAGTATAGATACCAGAGAAGACAGAAGACTCTTATAAACATCTCCTTTATCCTCATAGTACTGAGGCAACGGCTGCCCCAAAATACAGACAACCGAGCGCTGCTCACGCCATACTCGCGACTTGACATCCCCATAGAAACCAAAAACAACAGGATTCAAGGCACCAGTACGCTTCAGAATATCGACCTGACATTGGTCGTATGCAGCCATGACGTCCGCATACTTTCCATCATTGATAACGCCACCCGACTCAGAGAATAGTCCATGCTGAATACATATACTGCGAACACCCACTCTACGTGCAGCTAGAATCCATACTCTCTCTAATGGCAGTGAGTCACTCATCACCACTACCGCTTTGATTCCCCATTGACGGAGCAACCTCTCACATCGCCCTACCAGCTCCTCGAGAGCCAATTCATCTTTTGATAAGAATATTTTATAGGCTCGATAGGAAAGCCCCCAAGAACAAAAATAGCCAAAACGCCCCAAAAGTGAAAAATATAATTCCTTGCCCCCCCCTAAAACCTTTACAGACCTGTGCATATCAACCACACGAATCAGATCAGCAAATCTCCCCCCACAAAAAAGCACATCCGCCCTTCCTCGATTGAATAAAGAAATTGGCAGACTACAAAAAGCCCTCAATCTTGAACCATAGGCTTTCACTATACGCTGCGGCGCATTAAAACCAGGAACCTCAAGAAGAAAATAAGAAAAAATTTCTGAGTACGAAGCGCGCCAAAAACCTTTAATCATCTTTAAAACTCAAGTCATCAGGCCGCACTGGAGCAAATGCCTTTACTGAATTAACAACCACTCTACCAATCAACTTTTCATAATACTTTGGATGCATCCCAAAACCCGGCCTTACACTACGGACAGAATCCGCAGTAATGATTTCTCCCGCTGCCAAATCCTTAACAAAATACAAAGACCGACGGAATTTGACATTACCCTGCTCACTTGACTTCCTTCCATAGTCAACTCGACCCAAGGCGGCCCAAGCCGTCTTGCTGTCTCGGCACAGGGCTTCCAGCTCTTTCGGTTCCAAGGAGAAGCTGTCGTCGGGTCCACCGCCACTGCGATCCAGAGTGAAGTGCTTCTCGATGATGGAAGCACCCAGCGCCACGCTAGCTATAGCTGTGGTGTTATCCAACGTGTGGTCGGATAGACCCGTTACCAGACCAAAGCGCTGGATCATGTCCGGGATGGTGCGCAGGTTGTAATCCTCGGCTGGAGCCGGGTAGCCACTGACGCAATGGAGGATTGCCAGCTCTTTGCAGCCGCCTTCACGTGCCGCCTCGATGGCCTCCTGAATTTCCTCAGCATCTGCCATACCCGTGGAGATAATCATCGGTTTTCCAGTGCTGGCTACATATTTGATCAATGGCAGATCTACAGCCTCAAAAGAGGCGATTTTGTACGCCGGCGCGTTGAGGTCTTCTAGTAGGTCTACAGCCGTGTTATCGAAGGGCGAACTGAACATGGTAATCCCAATTTTCCGGGCATGTTCGAACAATGGCTTGTGCCACTCCCAGGGAGTATGCGCCTCCTCGTATAGATCATAAAGCGTACGCCCGTCCCATAATCCTCCGGAAATACGAAATTCCTCATTGTCGCTACGCAAAGTTATAGTATCTGCCGTATATGTTTGGAGCTTAACCGCCGAAGCACCTGCCTCTAATGCAGCGGTTACTAGCTTTTTAGCTCGCTCTAGGCTGCCGCCGTGGTTAGCGGACATTTCCGCAATGATAAAAGGAGGGCAGCCCTCCCCAATACCCACACCCGCAACTTCAATATACTTGCTCATAAACTCTCCATTGCATAATTTCCAGCCTGCTTGAAGCCTTGGATAGCCACAACATCGATAAACGAAAGGTGGGAGTGAAAGAGATCAGTACGATACTGCTCGTAATCGGCCGGACTATAGTTTTGAAACTCCAAATTTATAGTTGTCTTCAATGAAAAGCCATCGGACTCGAGATACTCTCTCGCACCTTGTGGAGATAGGTAGGTATCACACCCTAGCTTCTCACATATCGCAATAACATGTTCCGTTCTATGCCCGCCGCAATTGAGCTCTGAGGCAGAAATACACTTTATCGCCAATCCAGCCCTATCAGCCAACTCAAGAATAATTCGCTGGTTCAGCGGCACAAGATGTGAAAATGACTCTTCATTAAATATTGGATAGAGGCAATCTAAGAGCTCATCCCCATAGGGTGCTTTGCGATAAGCTGAAACCAAAGTCTTCCAGTGTTTAGTTTTCCAATGTTTATTTTCAACCAGCTGTATATCAGCAAGCATCGTTTTATGCGATACGTTCTTAATGGGTACTGTAAGATAATGCTCTTTGCCATCTAACAGAATTCTGTTTCGATTCTGCCATGACTGCTGTTCGTACTGCACATCATCCAAGAAAACGAACACATCGACTGAGGCCATCAAATTGAAGTAACCTGCCCAGGGCAAGTAGGTTGGCTGCATTATTGCACAGCGCATGAGGAGGCCTCCGTACACTGAAAAGCCGAGAATGCCGCTTTAACTTTTTCATCACGACCATAAAATTGCCAGCCGCCCGGAATTACAGCATGTTCAGCCAATGAAGAGGCAAGCAGGCTTAGGGTCTCTTTGTCAGAAAGCGTCAATAGTGTATATCGCTTCTGCAGCACAAGATGCTCCGAGGTCACCTTGCAAGCCCATCCCATCCGCCGCATCAGTGCATTAAGTTCTGTTATGAGCTCACCGCAAGAACGCCCTGTATCGAAACCTTCAACAGTTATCTTGCTCACACCTTGCAAGTCATATTTAAAAATTCGCAAGAATGGCGAATCACGCAAGAACGTCTGGTAGTAAACTGGCACCCCTTCCGGCTCTATATCCAAGGTTGCCACCAGATTGAAGCAAGACATCGCTGGCATCTCCAGACGACGCCCGGTGACCAAATGAGCCAAGGCAGTGGGGTTCGCACACCATACTTTCAAGTCATCAGGTAATTTTTTCTTCCTGACACTGAACTCTAATTTCCCTGAGATCATGCGCGGTGTTACCGGCGCCTGTAAATGCACCATTACCCCGCGCTTTACCATCTCTGTATGAATAGCGTCAAAAAAATTATTATAACCATGTGCCGGCAGTGCCGCGGCCTGAACAGCTAACGGTGGCTCAAATAAATGCCTTGGCAGACCAAGCATATCATTTGCCCACGGAGATTCTTCTTTCGTATTCCGAACGCGCTCTACGGCATCTGAATAGAAGACGCGCCCAAGCTGCATGTGCGTGCAGTTACCGGCATCTAGGTTATGCAGATCCCCAAACCTTTTTGCCCATGACAATAACGCATCAGCCACAACAGGCTCATAGGCACCCAAGCGCTCAGCCACTGTATTATTGTCATGATCAGACACCGTAACGTCAGACTGGCCCGGCACCACAACTTGGGCAAAGTCATCATAAATAACTAAATCTCCGAAAAGATCGTTCACAGATCCATAGCGATGCGGAAACTCAAAGAGATCAACACCTTCGACTCTTTTGAAAAGAGCATGACTCTCAGCACCAACATTCAGATACTGACAGTTACTGAAAAATAGTTTCTCGCCTACTTGAACATCCCTGCATATACCACCCAGACAGTCACTCGCCTCGTAGAGAGAGACAGCGTGCCCGAGATCAGAAAACTTCAAAGCCAGCAGGCAGCCAGAAATACCTCCACCTACTATCGATACATTCATGGCCGATTCGCCAATTTGTAAGCATAAACTGCAAACTCGAATGGCACTATCGTCTCTTTTACAACATAATCATTCCGAATAGAAACATACGGCGTAAGGCCTTTAATAAAACCAAATACTTTTTCTGGCTCCACATACCAAAGGCCATCATCATAGTAATCAACATGGCTACTCATGAGATTGAACGCCACGCCCTTCCCCGCTATAGCAAAAAGCTTTTGGATCGTAGCACTGAAAAAAAACCAGTTATCTTCAATGCGATTATTAAAAACACCGCTTACAAAAACGTAATCAAACGTTTCCTCACAAAAATCTTCCCAACTCCCAAATCTATGCTCAGGATGTTTATCCTTCGCATAGACGAAAAATTCATCAACTATATCAACGCCCGTATAACTTACAGAGATCCCTTGCTGCTTCAGGTACGTGGCGAAATGCCCTGTCCCGCAACCAAAATCCAATATTTTAGCACCATCCAAATCCGCAACGCCGGTCAATACTTTGAATCGGGCTTCCTGTGATTCCTTAGAAGAATATTGCGCGGCTTCATATGTATCGCCATGCATTTTTAGTAAATCATTGTAATGTGACCTAATGTCTTTCATCTAAAACTCTCTTCCATAATTTCTACAATTCGTCGAGCCCCGTCCAAAGGAACCACACCACGCCCATCTGGCTCCCAAGGCAGGTTTAACAAACGACTCAAAGCAATAGTTACGTGCTCTGACGATCCCAAACTCTCCAGGGGCAACATTAAAGCACGACCATTACTGATAAAGTACTCAGCTACATCCTTCTGAATATCAGATAGTGGCGTCAATAGACATGGTATCTCCAACGCCTGCAACTCAACAGCGAACATACCACAAGCGACAATGGCTGCCCTGGTCTCCGCCAGTAAAGGTCCTATTTGTCGGTGTGCTACCGTAAAGGCTACGCCATGAGACTGGCACCATGTCTGTAACTCTGACTGCCGTGTATTCATTACGCCAACTAATACATGCAACGGGTACGGCATACCTTGAGTAATAAGAGACTCCAGCACTTTCTGCGTATTATTTCCAGAGTCTGCCCCACCCATGAAAACAACAATATATCCCTGCTGGCTCAGCCACTTCTGTTTGGATATACGCAAGTCGAATACCTGACTAAACTCCCGGCGTAACAGAGTGAAGCGCGGCCCCAACAGTAGTTGACAATATTCCGGAACCAGAGCGGGATAACGCTCGTGGATTGAAGAAATAGCATTCTGGTCCACTAGCAAGTCACAGGCATACTGCCGATTGGCCAAGTCATCTATAACAGCAATGTGAGCGCCACATTGAACTACGGCGTTATGCCAGCGACCATCCAACTGATAATGGTCAACAATTACCCAGTCTGGCTCATAAGCATTGTTGTTAAGCACTCCTAAGGTATTCTCCGCATCTTGCAGCCAATCCCATCCGGAATCGGAAAACTCTTGCCTTACTGCTGGCAAAGGCCAGACCTGAAAACCTCTTTCAGTCAACTCTTTAATCAAAGAGCCGACGAAAGCCACACAGACAAATACCACCTCATGATTGCGCTCAATCAAGACCTCAGCCAGAGAAACGCATCGCATAACATGGCCCGACCCCATATGCTGCGAGGCATCCACACGAATAACTACGTTCATGAGCGCTGCGTTTCCTGCATGACTCTATATAGGCATTCTGCTCTCACCCAATCTTCCAGCGTATCGATATCCTGTACACGATAGCGAGGAAGCACAACCGGAGCGGCGTCCTGCGAAAATACCGGTTTTCCGTTCAACCAGGCTTCCGCCTTACCCCAACAGAACTGGCCTGCATCATGCCAGGCCTCTTCAAGATCCTGAGAGCGCGTGTTAAATTGCGTGGAATCGAACATTTCCACCCGCTGCTCCTTGGTAATACGTATAGCCCGCTGAATAGGAAAAGCGTAGCTGGTAACAGCAAAAGCATAATCGCAGTATTCATCGGCCATCATATCCAGCCCCTTTTTTAAATCCACTGTAGACGTAAAAGGAGCTGTGGCGTAAATGCAGCAAGCCAGCGTGACCTGCTGTTCAGAATTCGTATTCACCCACTTAATAGCATGCGCTATAACTGGGATGGTACCTGTATAGTCATCCGATAATGTCGCAGGCCGAACAAATGGAGTGGTAGCCCCATGCGCTCGGGCAACTTCCGCTATTTCCTCATCATCAGTAGAAACGATGACCTGATCGAAACAGCCGCTGTTTAATGCTGCCTCAATAGACCATGCGATAATAGGCTTTCCGTAAAACAGCTTGATATTCTTGCGGGGAATTCGCTTGCTGCCCCCACGGGCTGGAATTACTGCAATTTTCATTATTCACCCTGCCCATATTTAAAGATGACTTGGCAAATTGAACGGTGGGAAACGCCCTCAACCACCGTGAATTCCTAATGCACGCCTCAATACTTTAACAACCTGCCCCTGCTCATGCTCTCTCAATGCTTGAAACATCGGCAAGCTAATCGCCTCGGCGTAATAGCGCTCGGCCTCAGGGAAGTCCCCCTGTCGGAACCCCATTCGCTGGTAATACGGCTGGGTGTGCACGGGTATGTAATGCAGGTTTACACCGACGCCCTGTTCGCGCAGGGCTTCGAACACTTGTCGATGAGTTTTGCCGATCTTGTCCAGCTGCAGACGGATGACATAAAGATGCAGGCCGGAGTAGCTGTCCGGGTGCTGCCAGGGAGTGGTGACAGGCAGCTCGGCAAGCAGCGTGTCATAGCGGCTGGCCAACTGGTGGCGACGCGCAACGAACTGATCCAGTCGCTCCATCTGGCTGTTGCCGAGAGCCGCTTGCAGCTCCGTCATTCGGTAGTTGAAGCCCAGGTCGATCTGCTGGTAGTACCACGGGCCATCGGCTTCATGAGTCATCTGATTTGCATCACGGGTTATCCCATGACTGCGCAAGAGAGCCATCTTGCTGGCCAACTCAGCATCGTTGGTAAGCGCCATGCCACCTTCGGCAGTCGTGATGATCTTCACCGGGTGGAAGCTGAAAACGGTGATATCGCTATAGCGGCAACTGCCGATGAACTCGCCTCGGTACTTGCCCCCAATGGCGTGGGAGGCATCTTCGATGATCTTGAAGCCGTAGCGCTGCGCAAGAGCGCCGATAGCCTGCATGTCGCAGGGCTGACCGCTCAGGTGTACCGCGACCAAAACCTTGGGCAGCTTGCCGTCTCGCTCGGCCTGCTCCAGCTTGTCGGCCAATGCTTTTGGACAGAGGTTATAGGTGCGCGGATCGATGTCGACGAAATCCACACCTGCACCGCAGTACAGCGCGCAATTTGCCGACGCAACAAAGGTAATCGGCGTGGTCCACAACACATCACCCGGGCCAAGCCCCAACGCCAGGCAAGCGATATGCAGCGCCGAGGTGGCACTGTTGACTGCCAGCGCATGGCTGGCACCCACGTGCAGGGCCACGTTTTGCTCGAAGCGAGGTACCTGTGGGCCCTGGGTAAGGAAGTCGGATTTCAGGACATCCAGAACCGCATCGATGTCGGCCTGACTGATGTCTTGGCGACCGTAGGGGATCATTATTCAGATGCTCCCGATCTTTTCACGGTTGCTGTCGATCCAGGCTTGCAGTTGGGCATCACTCATCCACTCGCTGTTGTTGTCACTGGAATAGACAAAACCTTCCGCCACCTTGATGCCATCCTTGATGCGCTTTGCGCAGGTGCCCCAGTCGTGGATTGTGGGCAGGATCTTGAAGTGCTCCGGGTATTCGTAGGTGTAGTAGGCGTCTTCAGCGCTGATCATCTGCTCGTGCAGCTTCTCACCGGGGCGAATGCCGACGACTTCCAGGCGGGCTTCCGGGGCGACCACTCGGGCCAGGTCCGTCACCTTCATGGACGGGATCTTCTTGACGTAGATTTCCCCGCCAACCATGTCTTCGAATGCATGCCAGACCAGTTCGACGCCCTCCTCGAGCGAGATCATGAAGCGGGTCATGCGCTCATCGGTGATCGGCAGCACGCCCTTGTCCTTGATCGACATGAAGAACGGGATCACTGACCCCCGCGAACCCATCACGTTTCCGTAACGCACCACCGCCATGCGGGTATCGTGACCACCAGCATAGGAGTTGCCCGCGACGAACAGCTTGTCCGAGGCTAGCTTGGTGGCACCGTAAAGGTTGATCGGGCTGCTGGCCTTGTCGGTGGAGAGTGCGACCACACGCTTGACGCCCTTGTCGATGCAGGCATCGATCAGGTTCATGGCCCCATTGATATTGGTCTTGATGCATTCGAACGGATTGTATTCAGCGGTCGGAACGATCTTGGTCGCGGCGGCATGTACCACGTAATCCACGCCATCGAGGGCGCGATAGAGGCGATCTTTGTCGCGAACATCGCCAATAAAGAAGCGAACACGCGGGTCGCCTTCGAATTTCTTGGCCATGTCCCATTGTTTCATCTCATCGCGAGAGAAGATGATAATTTTCTTGGGATTGTATTTTGCCAATGTCATCGGCACGAATGTGTTGCCGAAAGAGCCAGTGCCCCCGGTAATGAGAATGGTTTTATTTTGAAGCATGGGTAAGTCCTTACATTAAACCCCTGATGCAGGGCTGTGATGGCGATACCGCACCGGAGTGAGCCGAATATAGGCCGCTACTTTCCAGACGAGCACCAGTGAAAAGGCAACGCAAAGGCCGACGGGAACAGCCAACGTAGGCCAAGTAGAAACGAGTGACCAAGTAACCGGCACGAACAGCAGCAAAGCCACGATATGACTTTGAATGATCGCCCGATCCAACCGCTGCGCATACAGTGCGTAGTGAGGAATCATACTGAGATTGTAGAGTGCCATCGCCAGCAAAACCCAGGGGAACACTTCAACATGCTCGCGATACAGCGGGCGATCAAGCCAGTGGAGCAAAGGATCGATTAGCGACAACGCGAGGATACAGAATCCAATCACGAGAAAAACGGTCTGCATGCAGAGCTTACGCATACCCAGCCTGAAGTTGGCCGGCTGCTCCTTTTGAAAAGCTGCAATCAACCCCGGATAGGCAAACACGAAAACTCCAGCCTCGAGGAATGCTCCCATAACAGTGGCAATGCTTATGAACAATACGTAAGCACCCAGTACATCAAGCCCCGCCAGGCTCTCCAGCCAGTAGCGATCAATCGTGAACAAAGCACGTATTGCAAGGGTAGCGACCAACAACGGCAGAGCAACCCTGACACCTTTGACGATCCAAGACCAATCGACTGGCAGAGACCACCCCCCCATCCGCATCGATATCAATCGCCATACGCACAGAGATAGAGCCACGAAGCCACCTACTGTCCAAGCCACCAGCACACTGGCCAACATGCGTATATCAGGATCGGCATACATCGCCGGCACGAGTAGTAGCACCCAAGCCCCCTGGCGCAAGAACAGTGCGGCACTGGCGAACAATGGATCTGAAACTGCAATCAGCAAGCGCGAAGCCTCCTGATTGAGGTGTTCAAGAATGATCAACGCGAAAAACCAACCAGCAGCCCACCAAGGCAGCTTCCCCCCCACAAACACCAGCAAGAGCAACGGCAACACAATGCTATAAAGCACCAACGTTAATGCGCCCTGACTTTTCAGCATCCCGCCCCAATGAGCCCTGTCGTACTTGAGGAGCTCTCGGGTTGTGTAAGCATAGAAGTCAAGCCCCAGCAAATAGAGGGCATAACCTATTGCAGCAACCAACAACCCATAAAGACCCAGCTCATGAGGTTCTAGAAATCTGGCAAGAAAGAAGATCAGCAAAAATTTGGCAAGTAGCGTCATCCCTCGCATGCCGAGGTTGAAAAGGCGATCAAGATGACTCACGCGCATCAGCGGCATAACTGGAGAGCATTCCAACTGAAGCAGAATTGGCAGCCACAGCAGCGTTGATAGCTTTCACGCCCTCTAAGCACACTCAAAATACTGAAGAAAGAAGTACTCTCAGCGTCTGCAATACCGGCATTTCGCCACAAAAAGATTTTCATATCCGATGACATTAACCGGGGATTACAGCTTCAAAAGAACGCCCGCCGTGTGCATAGGCGCCACGTAGGCATTGCGCGAAAGCCAATTTGGCCTGCCTATCTCCATGCACGATGCGAACTTCATCAGGCCACTTACGCATACCCGTAATAAATCTCATTAACCCTGCTTGATCCGCATGAGCTGAATAGCCGCCTATGGTATGCACCTGAGCTCGAATGTCATAGCGCTGCCCGTCAAATTCCACATAGCCACTACGCGGGCCAAAGCGCTGGATCTGTCGTCCAGGCGTGCCTTCAGCCTGGTAGCCGACAAACAGCACATCATGTCGTGCATCGCCCAGCATGGCTTTGAGGTAGTTGACGATACGCCCGCTGGAGCACATACCGTTACCCGCGATGACGATGGCCGGTTGAGCGGTTTTCGCCAGACGGTTGACCATGGCCAGGTGGGCCTGGTGGCTGTCGACCGTGAGCAGGTTACGAAAGGCCAGTGGGTTACGGCCTTTGGCCAGGCGCGCCCTCGCCTCTGCATCCCAGAAGTGATCAAGCTCGCGATACACCGCCGTAAAACGACTGGCCAGCGGAGAGTCGAGAATGATCGGCAAATTTGCCCAGTCGAGCGCTGGAGCTTTGCTTGCTTTCGGCGTGGAAGCACTCGATTGAACCTTAGCTGACTCTTTCAGTGCTCTGCGATGGATGATGTCCTCAAGTTCGTAGAGCAACTCTTGAGTGCGACCAATGCTGAAGGCCGGAATCATGACCGTGCCCTGGTTGCTCAACGCATGTTCGAGCACTTTCTCCAGTCGCGCACGTCGACTGCGACGGTCTTCGTGTAGCCGGTCGCCGTAAGTGCTTTCGATGACCAGGATATCTGCTTTGTATGGGGCTTTCGGGGCCGAGAGGATTGGTGCGTGTGGCGCCCCCAGATCACCAGAAAATACGATGCGTTTTTTCTCACCCGTATCGGGGTAGTGAACATCCACTTCGACGTAGGCCGAGCCAAGGATGTGGCCAGCACGCTGCAAACGAATGCGAGCCTTGAGCTGCGGCGTGTCGATCAAGCTGAACCACTGCTTGTAGGGCAAGGCGACGATGCGCTGGTCGATCAGTTTTAGGTAGCGCTCGACTTGTTTCTGGTCGCGGCTGAAACCGAGCTTGAAGGCATCCTCGAGGACGATGGGTAACAACTTGGCAGACGGCTCACTGCAAAGAATCGGGCCTTTGAAGCCAGCCGCTAACAAATAGGGGATGCGGCCAACGTGGTCGATATGGACATGAGTCGAGACCAGCGCCTTGATGCCGTCCAGAGAGAAGTCGATTGCGAGCTTGCCGGCGCCTGCCCGGCCTTCAGGGGAGGTTTCGGCGCCTTGAAAGAGGCCGCAATCAATCAGCAGCGAATGCTCAGCATCCATCTGCAGCTGATGACAGGAGCCCGTCACGCCTGTTACGGCGCCGTGGTGAACAATGGAGGGGTACCGCACGAGCCAATCCCTTAACGCTGGCGAAATTTAAAGGGAATCAACCCAGTAGCGCGGCTGACTGTTCAGATAAGGCAATTAACTGAACTAGCTGAAAACTGGCGAAGGCGCGCCTTGTGAAAGCCCGCACATTTTGCCGGTTTTTCATGATTTCTCAAGCATGACAAAAGCATGACGCCGGGCGACCGCCTAATCAGGAGACTTGCCACCCGCAACAAAGGGCAAAGCGCAGTCACTCATCCTCATTGACCCGATCACGTAGCTCCTTGCCCGGCTTGAAGTGTGGTACGAACTTGCCATCCAGACGCACCGACTGGCCGGTTTTCGGATTGCGCCCGACGCGCGGCGCGCGATAGTGCAGCGAGAAGCTGCCAAAGCCACGAATTTCGATGCGATCCCCCGTCGCCAGTGCCTGAGACATTTGCTCCAGCATGGTCTTGATGGCCAGCTCGACATCCTTGGAAGACAGTTGCCCCTGATGAGTGACGATTCTTTCGATCAACTCCGACTTGGTCATGGTTTTCCCTTCTTTTTCAAGCGGCTAGATGACTCGACGGCTTGGTTTTAGCACGCTGATCAGCTTTTGAACAGCCTAAAAAACAAGGTGTTAGCGCAATACGGGATTGGTCGTCTATATGTCGACCTCATCGCACTCGACCACAAGCAAATACCCTGTCGATCTTAGCAATGAGCCTGGAAGGAAATTTACAAGCCGCAATGCGTATCAGGGGAGGCTGATACGCAGCAACAGAGCGAGCCCCTGAAACGAAAAAAGGCGACCCGAAGGTCGCCTTTTTCTGGATGGAAAACCGAACTTAGTTCTGTTTTTCCATTTCAGCACGGAGCAGATCACCAAGGGTGGTCGGGCCAGTGCTTTCAACGTCTTGCTTGTTACGCAGTTCCTTCATCGCATCCTTCTCGTCTTCAACGTCTTTCGACTTGACGGACAGGCTGATGACGCGGGACTTGCGGTCGACGCTGATGATCTTGGCTTCTACTTCGTCGCCTTCTTTCAGGACGTTGCGCGCGTCTTCAACGCGGTCACGGCTGATTTCGGAGGCTTTCAGGGTAGCTTCGATCTCGTTGCCCAGGTCGATGATGGCACCCTTGGCGTCTACTTCTTTCACAACGCCACGGACGATGGTGCCCTTGTCGTTGATGGAGACGTAGTTGCTGAACGGATCGTCTTCCAGCTGCTTGATGCCCAGGGAGATGCGCTCGCGCTCCGGGTCAACCGACAGGATGACGGTTTCCAGCTCGTCGCCCTTCTTGAAGCGACGCACGGCTTCTTCGCCGGCTTCGTTCCAGGAGATGTCGGACAGGTGAACCAGGCCGTCGATGCCGCCGTCCAGACCAATGAAGATACCGAAATCGGTGATCGACTTGATGGTGCCGGAGATCTTGTCACCCTTGTTGAACTGACCGGAGAAGTCTTCCCACGGGTTGGTCTTGCACTGCTTGATACCCAGGGAGATACGACGACGCTCTTCGTCGATGTCCAGAACCATGACTTCCACTTCGTCGCCGACGTTAACGACTTTCGACGGGTGGATGTTCTTGTTGGTCCAGTCCATTTCGGAAACGTGTACCAGGCCTTCCACGCCCTCTTCCAGCTCGGCGAAGCAGCCGTAGTCGGTGAGGTTGGTGACACGGGCAACAACGCGGGTGTTTTCCGGGTAACGAGCCTTGATGGCAACCCATGGGTCTTCACCCAGCTGCTTCAGACCCAGAGATACACGGTTGCGCTCGCGGTCGTACTTCAGAACCTTGACGTCGATCTCGTCGCCAACGTTGACGATTTCGGACGGATGCTTGATGCGCTTCCAGGCCATGTCGGTGATGTGCAGCAGGCCGTCTACGCCGCCCAGGTCGACGAACGCACCATAGTCGGTGAGGTTCTTGACGATACCTTTGACTTGCTGGCCTTCCTGCAGGGACTCCAGCAGAGCTTCGCGCTCGGCGCTGTTCTCGGCCTCCAGGACGCTGCGACGGGAAACGACAACGTTGTTGCGCTTCTGGTCGAGCTTGATGACCTTGAATTCCAGCTCTTTGCCTTCCAGGTGAGTGGTATCACGCACCGGACGGACGTCAACCAGGGAACCCGGCAGGAACGCACGGATGCCGTTGACGTCAACGGTGAAGCCGCCTTTGACCTTACCGTTGATAACGCCCTTGACCACTTCTTCAGCGTTGAACGCAGCTTCCAGAACCAGCCAGGATTCAGCGCGCTTGGCTTTCTCGCGGGACAGCTTGGTTTCACCGAAGCCATCTTCAACCGCGTCCAGCGCGACGTGGACTTCGTCACCGACCTTGATGGTCAGCTCGCCTTGTTCGTTGAAAAACTGGTCGAGCGGGATGACGCCCTCGGACTTCAGGCCGGCGTGAACGGTAACCCAGTCACCGTCGATGTCGACCACGATACCGGTGATGATGGCACCCGGCTGCATGTCGAGGGATTTCAGGCTTTCTTCAAATAGTTCTGCAAAGCTTTCGCTCATGTTGATTCCTGTTGATCAAGGGCGGGGATTCGCCCAAACCACATTCCAGACCATGTGGGTTCGTTCATGTAAAAAGAGGCCTGCGGGACAGGGACTGGTCTCCCGCATGCCTCCTTGCGAGTTCATCGATTTAAGGCAACCGATAACCCTTAACCGGCGAGATCGCGTTCAGCGACCTCGCGCAGAATTCGTTCCAGCACTTGCTCGATGGAAAGCTCGGTGGAGTCCAGCAGGATCGCGTCGGCTGCCGGCTTGAGTGGAGCCACTGCGCGCTGGGTATCACGCTCATCGCGCGCCCGAATCTCGTCGAGAAGACTCGCGAGATTAACATCATCTCCCTTGGCCTTCAACTGCAGGTAACGCCGACGAGCACGCTCCTCGGCGCTGGCGGTGAGAAAAATCTTCAGCGGCGCATCGCTGAACACCACGGTGCCCATATCGCGACCATCAGCCACCAGGCCCGGCATTTCCCGAAACGCCCGCTGCCGCTGCAGCAGCGCATCACGTACGGCCGGCAGCGAAGCCACCATCGAAGCCCCCGCCCCCACCTGTTCGTTACGAATGGCGTCGGTCACCTCCTCACCTTCGAGGATGATGCGCTTGTCGATGAACTGCACATCCAGATGCGCAGCCAGTTGCTTGAGCGCCTCTTCGTTGGTCAGGTCGATACCGTGATTGCCGGCCGCGAAGGCCAACAGGCGATAGAGCGCGCCGGAATCGAGCAGATTCCAGCCGAGCTGCCTGGCCAGCAGCGCGCAAAGCGTGCCCTTGCCGGACCCGCTCGGCCCATCGACGGCGATCACCGGGGCGCTCATGCGGTCTCCTCGACGGCCACGTTGATACCCACTTCCGCCGAGAGGGAGAGGAAGTTGGGGAAGGAGGTGGCGACATTGGCACAGTCATGGATTCGGATCGGTGCGGTGGCGCGCAGCGACGCGACACTGAAGGACATGGCGATACGGTGGTCGCCATGCGCCCAGACTTCGCCCCCCCCAATGGGGCCGCCCTCGATGATGATGCCATCAGGGGTCGGCTCTGCCTTGACGCCCAAAGAGATCAGGCCATCGGCCATGACCTGAATACGATCAGATTCCTTGACCCGCAGTTCTTCAGCGCCACGCAGCACGGTGCGACCCTCGGCACAGGCCGCCGCCACGAACAACACTGGGAACTCGTCGATCGCCAGAGGCACCAGATCTTCCGGGATGTCGATCCCCTTGAGCCTGGCTGCACGCACACGAATGTCGGCCACCGGCTCGCCACCCACTTCGCGTTGGTTCTCCAGGGTAATGTCGCCGCCCATCAGCTTGAGGATGTCGATCACGCCAGTGCGGGTCGGGTTGATGCCGACGTGCTCCAGCACCAGCTCGGAGCCCTCTGCAATGCTGGCCGCCACCAGGAAGAAAGCCGCCGACGAGATATCAGCCGGCACTTCGATACGGGTGGCCGTCAGCCCATGACCGGACTCGACGCAGGCCGTGCTTCCGTCGACACTGACCGGGTAGCCGAAGCCACGCAGCATGCGCTCGGTGTGATCACGGGTTGGCGCCGGCTCGGTGACCGAGGTGCTGCCGGCGGCGTACAGGCCTGCCAACAACAGGCAGGATTTGACCTGGGCACTGGCCATGGGCATCTCGTAGTCCATGCCTGTCAGGCGCTGGCCGCCCTTGATGTTGAGCGGAGGACGGCCTTCCGGTCCGGTTTCAATGACCGCCCCCATCTCCCGCAGCGGCTTGGCCACACGATTCATTGGACGCTTGGACAGTGAAGCGTCGCCAGTCAGCGTGGTGTCGAATGGTTGCCCGGCCAACAGACCTGAAAGCAGACGCATGGACGTGCCCGAGTTGCCCATATACAGCGGGCCGGCCGGCGCTTTCAGACCGTGAAGGCCGACGCCATGAATGGTCACGCGACCGTGGTGCGGCCCCTCGATCACCACACCCATGTCGCGGAATGCCTGCAGGGTCGCCAACGCGTCCTCACCCTCGAGGAAGCCCTCGACCTCGGTAGTCCCTTCGGCCAGCGAACCCAGCATGATCGAACGGTGCGAGATGGACTTGTCACCGGGTACGCGAATACGTCCGGACAGGCTGCCACCAGGTTTTGCCAGGAAAATCAGATCGGTCGAGTGCATAGCGTCCACATAGGCCCTGCGGGCGAGAATTTTACTGAAATGTTCGCGGGCAACGCGGGCGCGGGTAAATACGCCCAGCAGTTGATGCCCATCCCCGGCGTCGACCGCGTCGCGCAGAGCGTCGAGGTCGTCGCGAAACGTGTCCAGCGTGCGCAGCACGGCCTCACGGTTGGCGAGGAAGATATCGTGCCACATCACCGGATCACTGCCAGCAATCCGCGTGAAGTCGCGGAAACCGCCAGCGGCATAGCGGAAAATTTCCAGGTTCTCGCTGCGTTTGGCCAGCGAGTCGACCAGAGTAAAGGCCAGCAGGTGCGGCAGATGACTAGTGGCGGCGAGTACCTGGTCGTGATGTTCCACATCCATGGCTTCGACGTCAGCACCAAGCTCACGCCACAAGCCCTCGACCAACGCCACGGCTGCCTCATCACTGTGCTCGCAAGGCGTGAGAATGACCCTGTGGCGGCGGAACAGCTCGGCGTTGGCCGCCTCCACCCCGCTCTGCTCGGAGCCGGCGATGGGATGCCCGGGCACGAAGCGCACGGCATTATCAGCAAAGGCCAAACGCGCCGCACGCACGACATTGCCCTTGGCGCTGCCCACGTCAGTCAGCACGGCAGTGCCGAGATCGAGCCTGGCCAGCTGAGCCAGCAGCTTCTCCATGGCCAGGATAGGCACAGCCAGCTGAATGACCTCAGCCCCCTGACAGGCGACAGCCAGGTCGCTCTCGCAGCGGTCGACAACTCCCAACTGCACTGCCAGGCGACGCGATTCGACATCCAGATCGACACCCACCACTTCCCGGCACAGGCCGCGCTCGCGCAGCCCCTTGGCAAAGGAGCCCCCGATCAGACCGAGGCCGACCACCACCAGCCGGCCGATTCTGGGTGCATTCGTTTGCACCGAAGTGACAGTCACGCCGACAGCACCTTGGCCAGTGCCTCGAGGAAACGTGCGTTCTCTTTCGGCAGACCAATGGAGACACGCAGGAAGTTGGGCATGCGGTAACCCGCCGTCGGCCGCACGATCACCCCCTCACGCAACAGCGCCTGGTTGATCGCGGCAGTATCGCGGCCGAAGTCGACGGCGATGAAGTTGCCCTTCGACGGAATCCAGCTAAGCCCCAGTGCGCGCAGCCCCTCTTCCAGTTGCTGCATACCGGCATCGTTGAGGCGACGACTCTCGGCGAGGTAGTCGGCATCGGTCAGCGCGGCGCAGGCAGCGGCCAGGGCGAGACTGTTGACGTTGAACGGCTGACGTACACGGTTGAGCACATCGGCGATCGCCGGCGAACTGATCGCATAGCCCACGCGTAGCGCAGCCAGGCCATAGGCCTTGGAGAAAGTGCGCGACACCAGCAGGTTGGGATAGCGCGCCAGGTAGTCCAGACCGTCCGGCAGTTCGTCGCCTTCGGCGTACTCGATATACGCCTCGTCCAGCACCACCAGCACCGACTCCGGCACCTTGGCCAGGAAGGCTTCCAACGCGTCCGGGCCGAACCAGGTGCCGGTCGGGTTGTTGGGGTTGGCGATGAAAACGACACGCGTGTTGTCATCGATGGCCGCCAGCATTGCTGGCAGGTCGTGACCGTAATCCTTGGCCGGCACGACCTTGCCCTGCGCGCCGACCGCCTGGGTGGCGATTGGATATACGGCGAAGGCGTAGTCGCTGAACACCGCATTGAGGCCGGGCGCCAGATAGGCCCGCGCGACCAGCTCGAGGATGTCGTTGGAACCATTGCCCAGCGTGACCTGAGCGGCATCCACGCCATAGCGCGCCGCGAGAGCGGTCTTGAGGGTGAAGCCATTGCCGTCCGGGTAACGGGTCAGCTCGTCCAGCTCGGCACGAATCGCAGCCAGTACCTTGTCGCTGGGGCCAAGCGGGTTCTCGTTGCTGGCCAGCTTGACGATACCGGCCGGATCGAGCCCCAACTCCCGGGCCAGTTCATCGACCGGCTTACCTGGTACATAGGGGGACAGCTTTTGCACCCCTGGCTGGGCCAGGGTCAGGAAATCGCAACTCATCACAAAACCTCATTGTCTCGACCGAACGCCACAGGCTGCGCAGGAGCGACCTCAATCGCGAACATCGCGGCCGAGCCCCTCGTGCAAGGGCGCGACTTACAGTACCGCCTTCGGATACGAACCCAGCACCTTGAGGGCCACGGTATCCTGCGCGAGCTTCTCCAGAACGTCCTTGATCAGCGGATCACGGTGATGGCCGATGAAGTCGATGAAGAATACGTAAGTCCATTTGCCGCTGCGCGACGGGCGGGTTTCGATACGGGTCAGGTCGATGCCGTTGTTGTGGAACGGCACCAGCAGCTCGTGCAGCGCGCCCGGCTTGTTGCGCATGGAAACGATGATCGAGGTCTTGTCATCACCGGTCGGCGGTACTTCCTGGTTGCCGATGATAAGAAAGCGCGTGGAGTTGTCCGGGCGATCCTCGATCTTCTCGGCCAGCTTGGTCAGGCCATAGAGACTGGCCGCCATGTCGCCGGCGATGGCCGCGCTGTTCCACTCACTCTTCACCCGCTTGGCTGCGTCGGCGTTGCTGGAAACTGCAACACGCTCAACATTCGGATAGTGCGCGTCCAGCCACTTGCGACACTGGGCCAGGGACTGGGCGTGGGAATAGATACGGGTGATCTTGTCGGTCTTGGTGGTTTCGCCCACCAGCAGGTGATGGTGGATACGCAGCTCCACCTCGCCGCAGATGACCAGGTCGTGTTCGAGAAAGCTGTCGAGGGTGTGATTGATTGCACCTTCGGTGGAGTTCTCCACCGGCACCACGCCGAAGTTGACCGCGCCGGCCGCCACTTCACGGAACACTTCGTCGATGGCTGCCATCGGCACGCTGACCACGGCGTGACCGAAATGCTTCATCGCAGCCGCCTGACTGAAAGTGCCCTCCGGGCCGAGATAAGCGACCTTCAGCGGGTTCTCCAGGGCCAGGCAGGAGGACATGATTTCGCGGAACAGTCGCGCCATTTCCTCGTTGCCCAACGGCCCTTGATTGCGCTCCATCACGCGCTTGAGCACCTGAGCCTCGCGCTCGGGACGGTAGAAGACCGGCGACTCGCCTTCCTTCAGCTCCTTCATCTTCACCCGAGCCACTTCTTCGGCGCAGCGCGCGCGGTCGCTTATCAGCTCGAGGATGCGCTCGTCGAGGTTGTCGATACGTACGCGCAGCGCTTGCAGTTCCTGCTCGGACATATCAGGCGTGCTCCTTCTCGAACTCGGCCATGTAGGCCACCAGCGCCTCGACCGCATCCAGGCCGACCGCGTTGTAGATCGACGCACGCATGCCGCCGACCGAACGGTGACCCTTCAGGTTGAGCAGGCCGCGCTCATCGGCGCCGGCGAGGAAGGCCTTGTCCAGCTTCTCGTCGGCCAGGCGGAACGGCACGTTCATCCACGAGCGCGCATTGTGCGCAACGGGGTTGCTGTAGAAGTCACTGTCATCGATGGCCTTGTACAGCAGATCCTTCTTGGCGCGGTTGATACGCTCCATGGCCTCGACGCCGCCCTGCTCCTTGAGCCACTGGAAGACCAGGCCGGAGAGGTACCAGGAATAGGTCGCCGGGGTGTTGTACATCGAGCCATTGTCGGCGGAGATCTTGTAGTCGAGCATGGTCGGGCAACTGGAGCGTGCCCGACCGAGCAGGTCTTCACGCAAGATCACCACCACCAGGCCGCTGGGACCGATGTTCTTCTGCGCACCGGCGTAGATCAGGCCGAACTGCGACACGTCGATGGGGCGCGAGAGGATGTCCGAGGACATGTCCACTACCAGTGGCACGTCACCGGTCTGCGGTACCCAGTCGAACTGCAGACCGCCGATGGTTTCGTTGCTGCAGTAGTGCAGGTAGGCGGCGTTCTTCGACAGCTGCCAGTCGTTTTGCCCGGGAATCGCGAAGTAGTCGTAAGCCTTGGCGCTGGCGGCAACATTGATGGTGCCGTAGCGACGCGCTTCTTCGATGGCTTTCTTCGACCAGATACCGGTCTCGACATAGTCCGCCACGCCGCCTTCCGGCAGCAGGTTCAGCGGGATTTCGGCGAACTGCTGGCTGGCGCCGCCCTGCAGGAACAGCACCTTGTAGTCGTTGGGCACAGCGAGCAGATCGCGCAGGTCCTGTTCGGCCTGGCTGGCGATGGCCACGTAATCGTCGCTGCGATGGCTCATTTCCATCACCGACAGGCCCTTGCCTTGCCAGTCGAGCATCTCGGCCTGGGCGCGTTGCAGTACAGCGGTCGGCAGCGCGGCCGGGCCGGCGCAGAAGTTGAATGCTCGCTTGCTCACTTCTTTTCTCTCAATTCATTCGATGGGGCCACCCCATCCTACGACCTGAACCTGTAGGAGCGGCTTTGGCCGCGAACCCGAGCGAAGCACGGAAGCTTCGCGACCAAAGCGGTTCGCCGCCCGACCGCTCCTACAATCCTATTGCTCGCCGCCTTCCTCGGCGTCAGCGACCGGTACGTCGGCGTTTTCGGCGACTTCAGCGCCCTCTTCACCTTCGACCAGTTCGTCCTCATCGACAGGTGTTGGCTCCTGCACACGCTCCAGGCCGACCAGTGTCTCGTCCTTGGCCAGCTTGATCAGGGTCACACCCTGAGTGTTACGGCCGGAACTGGAGACCTCGTCGACGCGGGTACGTACCAGGGTGCCCTGGTCGGAGATCAGCATGATTTCTTCGCCGTCCTGCACCTGGATGGCACCGACCAGCTTGCCGTTACGCTCGCTGGTGACCATGGCAATCACACCCTGACCGCCACGACCGCGGCGCGGGAACTTGCCCAGCGGGGTGCGCTTGCCATAACCGCGTTCGGAGGCAGTGAGGATCTGCGCGCCGCTTTCCGGGATCAGCATGGAGATCAGCTGCTGCCCCTTGGGCAGGCGCATGCCGCGTACGCCGCGGGCAGTACGGCCCATTTCGCGCACCTTGCTCTCGGCGAAGCGGATCACCTTGCCGGCGTCGGAGAACAGCATGACTTCCTTGGCACCATCGGTGATGGCCGCGGCGATGAGGGTGTCGCCCTCCTCCAGCTTCAGCGCGATCAGACCGGCACTGCGCGGGCGGCTGAACTGCACCAGCGGGGTCTTCTTCACGGTACCGAAGGCGGTGGCCATGAAGATGTACGCGCCAGTCGGCTCGGCATCCAGCTCGGCGGTATCGCCGTCGGCGTCATCGGCCTCCTCGGCCTCCACCACCTCGCCCTCCAGCACGACGCCCTCGTGTTCTTCCAGCTCGTCCTCGTCACCCGCGCTCTGCTGCAGGGCCTCAAGGTCGATCTGCAGCATCGCGGTGATGCGCTCGCCTTCGTCCAGCGGCAGCAGGTTGACTAGCGGACGACCACGCGCAGCGCGCGAGGCCTCCGGAATCTCGAAGGTACGCAGCCAGTAGACCTTGCCCTTGCTGGAGAACAGCAGCAGGGTCGCGTGGCTGTTGGCCACCAGCAGGTGCTCGACGTAGTCCTCATCCTTCACGCCGGTGGCGGACTTGCCCTTGCCGCCGCGACGCTGCGCCTCGTAGGCGGCGAGCGGTTGGCTCTTGGCATAGCCACCGTGGGAGATGGTGACGACGCGCTCTTCCTCGGTGATCAGGTCGGCGATGGTCAGGTCCTGACGCGAGGCGATGATCTCGGTACGGCGGACATCGCCGAACTCGGCCTTGACCTTCTCCAGCTCCTCGCGGATGACTTCCATCAGGCGCTCGGGACTGGTCAGGATGCGGATCAGCTCGCCGATCAGGCCGAGAATTTCCTGATATTCGGCCAGCAGCTTTTCGTGCTCCAGGCCAGTCAGGCGGTGCAGACGCAGCTCGAGGATGGCCTGGGCCTGTTCCGGCGACAGGTAGTACTTGCCGTCACGCAGACCGTATTGCGGATCCAGCCCTTCCGGACGGCAGGAATCGGCACCGGCGCGCTCGACCATGGCTTCCACGGCGCTGGACGCCCAGGCGGTGGCAATCAGGCGTTCCTTGGCTTCGGCCGGGGTCGGCGAGCTCTTGATCAGCTCGATGACCGGGTCGATGTTGGACAGCGCAACGGCCTGGCCTTCGAGGATGTGGCCGCGCTCGCGCGCCTTGCGCAGCTCGTACACGGTCCGACGGGTCACCACTTCACGGCGGTGACGGACGAACACCTCGAGCATGTCCTTGAGGTTCATGGTCTTCGGCTGACCGTCGACCAGCGCCACGACGTTGATGCCGAACACGCTCTGCATCTGGGTCTGGGCGTACAGATTGTTCAGCACCACGTCCGGCACTTCGCCGCGACGCAGCTCGATCACCACGCGCATGCCGTCCTTGTCGGACTCGTCACGCAGTTCGGTGATGCCTTCGATTTTCTTCTCTTTCACCAGCTCGGCGATCTTCTCGATCAGACGCGCCTTGTTCAGCTGGTACGGCAGCTCGGTGACCACCAGCTGCTGGCGGTTGCCGGACTTGTCGATATCCTCGACCTCGACGCGGGCGCGGATGTAGATGCGTCCGCGGCCGGTGCGGTAGGCCTCGATGATGCCGGCGCGGCCATTGATGATGCCCGCAGTAGGGAAATCAGGGCCGGGGATGTACTGCATCAGGTCATCGACGGTCAGATCGGCATTGTCGATCAGCGCCAGGCAGCCATCGATCACCTCGGTGAGGTTGTGCGGCGGGATGTTGGTGGCCATACCCACGGCAATACCGGAAGAACCGTTGACCAGCAGGTTGGGCACCTTGGTCGGCATGACGGCCGGAATCTGCTCGGTGCCGTCGTAGTTGGGCACCCAGTCGACAGTTTCCTTGTCCAGGTCGGCCAGCAGCTCGTGAGCCAGCTTGGTCATGCGCACTTCGGTGTATCGCATGGCCGCAGCGTTGTCGCCGTCCACCGAACCGAAGTTGCCCTGACCGTCGACCAGCAGGTAGCGCAGGGAGAAGTCCTGGGCCATACGGACGATGGTGTCGTACACCGCCGTGTCGCCGTGCGGGTGGTATTTACCGATCACGTCGCCGACCACACGGGCTGATTTCTTGTAGGGCTTGTTCCAGTCGTTACCCAGCTCGCTCATGGCATAGAGCACACGACGGTGGACCGGCTTCAAGCCATCGCGCGCATCCGGAAGCGCACGCCCGACGATCACGCTCATCGCGTAGTCGAGATAGGACTGTTTCAGCTCGTCTTCGATATTGACCGGGAGGATTTCTTTGGCCAGTTCGCCCATGAGAAGCCTGGTTCCTTTTTCTGGTGAAACTCCGCGTCATTCTTCCTGAACGCCATGGAGCTCGTCGCGATAGCCTCAGGCCATCAGCGACTCACGACAAATCAACGAGTTACGTCACGATTCGATGCAGTGACTGCGGCTGCTGCCAGCCCCCTTGAAAACTGCCGGAGATTACCACAAAGCGCGCGACACACCTACCCCGCAAAGACCGGGCATGGGCAGTCAATGCAGACGCTTGCGGCACATCAGTTGCGCCAGCTTGGCACTATCGGGGCGTTCGACCACGCCCTTCTCGGTCACGATGTAGTCAACCAGATCCGCCGGCGTCACATCGTACGACGGATTGACCGCATGCACGTCGGCCGCCACCCGATGCCCAGCAACCTCCAGCAGTTCGTCACCCTCGCATTCTTCGAACAGGAGGTCCTCGCCATTTTCCAGGTTCATGTCGATGCTCGAACTGGGCGCCACCACCATCAGGCGCACACCGTGATGCATGGCGTTGACCGCCAGCTGATAGGTTCCGATGGCGTTGATCACATCGCCATTGGCTGCAATGCGCTCGGCCCCGACAACGGCCCAGGTAATGCCCTTGACCTTCATCAGGTGCGCCGCAGCCGCATCGGCATTGACACTGACCGGCACGCCGTCAGCGGCCAATTCCCATGCGGTCAGCCTTGCTCCCTGCAACCAGGGACGGGTTTCATCGACATAAACCCGCTCGATCAACCCTTCGAGATGCGCCGCACGAACCACCCCGAGCGCGGTACCAAAGCCCCCGGTAGCCAGCGCACCGGCATTGCCGTGGGTCAGCAACACCTGCGCATTGCCCTGATGCCTGCGGATCAGCTCCATGCCCAGTTGCGCCATGGTCAGATTCGCCTCGCGATCGGAGGCATGAATACCCAGCGCCACAAACTCCAGCAACGCCAGAGCATCGTCGCCATCCTTGAGCCGCACAAGGCGCTCACGCAGGTGCTGCAGCGCCCAGTACAGATTGACCGTCGCAGGGCGCAACTGCTCGAGACAGGCAAAATCCGCCTCCAGCGCCTCACACCAGTCTCCCCCAGCCTGCAGCCGGGCGCGAGCCGCCAGCACCACGCCATAGGCGCCGGCAATGCCCACGGCCGGCGCGCCTTGCACCGCCCTGTCGCGAATCGCATCGACCACCTCGGCCACGGTATCCAGGCGCAACCAGCTTTGCCGATGCGGCAGCAGGCGCTGATCGAGCAGGTACAGCGCACCATCGCGCCACTCGATTGCCCGAATCTTCTCCACCGCCAGCAATTGCTCGCGCATCGCGCACTCCACCCTTGGCCGCCAAAAAGTCGCGGATTATACGCAGACCGACAGCTGCCAACCGAACAATCCGGCTCGCCCTCGCGACTTCAAGCTGCACGCGTTCATCTATACACTGGCGACCTTTCATGCACCGACCAAGCCAGACGGACAAGCCCGATGCCCGAAGCCCCTCTCGACCTGTTGCTGCTACCTACCTGGCTGGTGCCCGTGGAGCCGGCCGGGGTCGTCCTGCGCGATCATGGGCTGGGCATCCGCGACGGGCGCATTGCCCTGATCGCACCACGTAGCGAGGCACTGCGCCAGCCGGCGAGAGAAATACGGGAACTGCCGCAATGCCTGCTCGCCCCCGGTCTGATCAACGCCCACGGCCATGCGGCGATGACCCTGCTGCGCGGCATTGCCGACGACCTGCCATTGATGACCTGGCTGCACGAACACATCTGGCCCGCCGAAGGTCAGTGGGTCGACGAGGATTTCGTCCGCGACGGCACCGACCTGGCGATCGCCGAGCAGATCAAGGGCGGCATCACTTGCTTCTCCGATATGTACTTCTACCCGCAGGTGGCCTGCGAATGCGTGCACAACGCCGGTGTACGGGCGCAGATCACCGTTCCCGTGCTGGACTTCCCGGTGCCCGGCGCACTCAACGCTGCCGAGGCGCTGCGCAAGGGCCTGCAACTGTTCGACGACCTCAAGCAGCATCCGCGCATCCGCATCGCCTTCGGCCCGCATGCGCCGTACACGGTGAGCGACGACAAGCTCGAGCAGATTCGCGTACTGGCTGATGAGCTGGACGCCGGCGTTCATATGCATGTGCACGAAACCGCCCAGGAAGTGGCCGAAGCCGTCGCCAGCAACGGCGAACGCCCGCTGGCGCGCCTCGCGCGCCTCGGCTTGCTCGGCCCGCGCTTTCAGGCGGTGCACATGACGCAGATCGATGATGAAGACCTGGCGCTGCTGGTCGAGCACAACTGCAGCATCGTGCATTGCCCCGAGTCCAATATGAAGCTGGCCAGCGGCTTCTGCCCGGTCGAGCGCCTGTGGCAGGCCGGCGTCAACGTCGCCGTCGGCACCGATGGTGCAGCCAGCAACAACGATCTCGATCTGCTCGGCGAAACCCGCACTGCTGCCCTGCTGGCCAAGGCCGTCGCAGGCTCTGCCACCGCTCTGAATGCTCACAGCGCCTTGCGCATGGCCACCCTCAATGGCGCCCGCGCACTGGGTCTGGAAACCCAGACCGGCTCGCTGGAGCTGGGCAAGCTGGCCGATGTGGTCGCCTTCGACCTTTCCGGCCTGGCTCAGCAGCCGATCTACGACCCGGTTTCGCAACTCATCTACGCCAGCGGCCGCGACTGCGTGAAGCACCTCTGGGTTGGCGGCAAGCAGTTGCTGGACGACGGTCGCCTGACGCGCATGGACGAAGACGAGCTGATCGCCAAGGCCCGGGCCTGGGGTGAGAAAATCGCCAGGAAGTGATCCGCAGCACTGCGACAAACTGACATACATTGAACGAATCCGCGCCGCCCCATGCCCGTTCCTAAACTGGCAACATAGCGGCAATACGCTTTCCAGATTTGAAAGAGATGCTTATGAGCAACGTCGACCGCGCCGAAATCGCCAAATTCGAGGCCCTGGCACACCGCTGGTGGGATCGCGAAAGCGAGTTCAAACCTCTGCACGACATCAATCCGCTGCGGGTCAACTGGATCGACGAGCGCGTCAGTCTGGCCGGCAAGCGCGTACTGGACGTCGGTTGTGGCGGCGGCATCCTCAGCGAGGCCATGGCCCAGCGCGGCGCCAGCGTTACCGGCATCGACATGGGCGAAGCGCCGCTGTCGGTGGCCCAGCTGCACCAGCTGGAGTCGGGCGTCGAGGTGGAGTACCGGCAGATCACCGCCGAGGCCCTGGCCGAGGAAATGCCGGGCCAGTTCGACGTGGTCACCTGCCTGGAGATGCTCGAGCACGTGCCGGATCCGTCCTCGGTCATCCGCGCCTGCCACAAGCTGGTCAAACCGGGCGGCCAGGTGTTCTTCTCCACCATCAACCGCAATCCCAAGGCGTATCTGTTCGCGGTGATCGGTGCCGAATACATCCTGCGCCTGCTGCCGCGCGGCACCCACGACTTCAAGAAATTCATCCGCCCCTCGGAGCTGGGTGCCTGGAGCCGCGCTGCCGGCCTCGAGGTGAAGGACATCATCGGCCTGACCTACAACCCGCTGACCAAGCACTACAAGCTGGAAGCCGACGTCGACGTCAACTACATGATCCAGACGCTGAGGAAAGACTGATGCGTTTGCGCGCTGTACTGTTCGACATGGACGGCACCCTGCTCGACTCGGCGCCGGACTTCATCGCCATCACCCAGGCCATGCGTGCCGCTCGTGGCCTGCCGCCACTGCCAGACAAGACCATTCGTGACCAGGTATCCGGCGGCGCCCGCGCCATGGTCGCCTGCGCCTTCGACGAAGCCCCGGACTCGGCTGCCTTCGAAGCCCTTCGCCTGGAGTTCCTCGAGCGTTATCAGGAGCACTGCGCGGTGCTCACCCGCCCGTTCGAAGGCATCGAAGCCCTGCTCGGCGATATCGAACAGGCGCGCCTGCAATGGGGCGTGGCCACCAACAAACCGGCGCGCTATGCCGAACCGATCATGCAGCGCCTGAACCTGACCGAGCGTTCGGCCGTGCTGGTCTGCCCTGATCATGTCGAGCGGAGCAAACCCGCACCGGACATGCTGCTGCTCGCCTGCAGGAAGATGGGGGTAAAGCCCGAGGAAACCCTGTTCATCGGCGACGACGCGCGCGACATTGAATCCGGCCGCGCCGCCGGCTGCCGCACCGCAGCGGTCACCTACGGCTATATTCACCCCGAAGACAACCCGCGCAACTGGGGCGCCGATGTCGTCGTCGATCACCCATCGGAACTGCGTGCGGTGCTCGACCGTGCCCTCTGCAGCTGCTAAGACGCCTCCCATTTCGGCGGGATCCCGCCCCATTTCAGCATCACGAAGGACCTGAACATGTTCGACTACACCGCCCGCCCTGACCTGCTCAAGGATCGCGTCATCCTGATCACCGGTGCCGGCCGCGGTATCGGCGCAGCGGCCGCCAAGAGCTTCGCCGCCCACGGTGCGACGGTGCTGCTGCTGGGCAAGACCGAGGCCAACCTGAGCGAGGTATATGACGAAATCGAAGCGGCCGGTCATCCTCAGCCGGTGGTGATTCCCTTCAACCTGGAAACCGCCTTGCCGCACCAGTACGACGAACTGGCGGTAATGATCGAGAACGAGTTCGGTCGCCTCGACGGTCTGCTGCACAATGCCTCGATCCTCGGCCCGCGCACGCCGCTGGAACAGCTCTCCGGCGACAACTTCATGCGCGTGATGCACGTCAACGTCAACGCCATGTTCATGCTCAGCAGCACCCTTCTGCCGCTGCTCAAGCTGTCGGAGGACGCCTCCGTGGCCTTCACCTCCAGCAGCGTCGGCCGCAAGGGCCGCGCCTACTGGGGCGCCTATGCGGTCTCCAAGTTCGCCACCGAAGGCCTGATGCAGGTGATGGCCGACGAGCTGGACGGCATCGCCAACGTGCGCGCCAACAGCATCAACCCGGGTGCAACCCGCACCGCCATGCGCGCCCAGGCCTATCCGGGCGAGAATCCGGCCACCCGCCCACTGCCCGAAGAGATCATGCCGCTCTACCTCTACCTGATGGGTCCGGACAGCAAGGGCGTCAACGGCCAGGCATTCGACGCGCAGTAAGCCAGGACCATGGCCCGTCGCGAGTGGCGGGTCATGGCGTGACAGAAATCCGCCACGCCTCCTGCCGCACGGCAGCACATTGCCACCACTGCCGCCAAACATCCGGCAAAGGCTTGCCGACAAAAGCCGCGACTTAGCTCCAAGCACCTGATTTTATAGGGGTTTTTAGGCCGCGAACCAGTTGGCATGGAATTCGCTCTAACCCTCTCGTCGCACTACCGCACCTGAGGTTGAGCTCCATGGTTCCCCCCAACCATTCCAATACCATCGATTTCGACGCAGCCAAACTGCAGCGTCTCGGTTTCACCGGCAGCCGCAATCTGCCGCTCAAGCCCGCCAGCCTGGCAGAGCTGCGCCACCAGCTGAGTCTACAACTGCAGACCAGCCTGGATGTGGAGCGCATCCTCAACCTGTTCTTTCGCCAAGTGCAGCGCCTGGTGCCGCTCGATGCGCTGGCCTTCCAGCATCCCTCTCACGATCTGCGCCTTGAGCTGGGAGAACGCGCGCCGCACTCGGCCAGCTATCGTCTGAGTCATGAGGGGGAATACCTGGGCGAGCTGATTTTCCGCCGCAAGCAACGTTTCTCCGAAGAGGAGCTGATTCAGCTGGAGTCGTTGCTGGCCAGCCTATTGTTCCCACTGCGCAATGCCCTGCTCTACCGCACTGCTCTGCAAAGTGCGCTGCGCGACCCACTGACCGACACTGGCAACCGCATTGCCATGGACCAGGTGCTGCAGCGCGAGGTGGATCTGGCCCGCCGCAACCTGCAACCCTTGTCACTGCTGATGCTCGATATCGACCATTTCAAGAGCATCAATGACAACCACGGCCATGCGCTTGGCGATGAAGTGCTGAAAGCAGTCGCCCAGACCCTGAAGAACCAGCTGCGCAACATCGACATGGTATTTCGCTACGGCGGCGAGGAATTTCTGGTGATTCTCTCCGGCACCAACCGCGAAGGCGCTGCGCTGGTGGGCGAGCGCCTGCGCTTTGCGGTGATGGAGCTGCAATGCCTGGATGCCGGCCGCCACATCGACGTATCCATCAGCCTGGGCTGTTCCAGCCTGCTGCCGGGCGAGTCGGTGGAAAGCCTGCTACATCGCGCCGACAACGCGCTGTATATCGCCAAGCGCGAGGGACGCAATCGTCTGAACATGGCGGGATAACCACGCCTAATAGCGGGCATCCCGAGCAATACCTGTACGGTACTGCGCATCGCGTACAACAGGCGATTGCCCTTTGACTTCTACATATTTATCCTGCGCACTTCCCATAAGAGTGCTCAGATATGGACTGTCGCCTACACACTACCTCGTTGAAACAGCTATTTGTCCTGCTCGGCTTCGCCCTTCTAGCAGGCGGCTGCAGCAGCACCTCTCAGCAGAGCGCCCGTTTCTGCGATGACAGCGGCTGTTCCGAACGCCCCCTCTCCTCCGTCTCGGCCGACTATCTGAACAAACCGGCCGTGGTCAAAAGCGAAGAAATCCTCAAGCTCGAAGAGGCTGCCGCCAGCGAACCCAAGGCCGCATACGATCTGTCCCTGCGTTACTTTCGAGGCGACGGCGTACAGCGCAACAGTTATCAGGCTTTACAATGGATGCGCAAGGCAGGCCATGGTGGCCTACTGGAGGCCCAGAAGGCACTGGGCGGCTATTACCTGAGCGGTTTTGAGGAAATGGGCAGCGATCCCCAAGAAGCTGAGAAATGGCTATCGATGGCAGCAGCGCAAGGGGACCAGGAATCTGCCGCGCGTCTGGCAGAAGCCACGGAAGCGAAGAAATCAGAAGCTGAAGACTACCGCTGGCGCAAGCACTGGCGTGAGTACTACCGCGGATACTGGTATCGAGGCTATTCGTACTTCGGCTACTGGCGACAGGGCTATTGGTACTACTACTGACAGCCCTCAACAATAAGTAAGAAAGCTCGGCCAGGGAAGGCAAGGGTGATCCCTACCGTATCTGGCTAAGCGAATGATCATCCGACACGACAACATATGGAGAAGTGCATTTCATGAACAAGTCTCGCCTCCCATCCAAGCCTCTCAAACTGTTCAGCCTGTGCCTGCTGGGCGCGACTTTGTCCGCCTGTGCTGGCGGCGGCATGATCAGTACCGGCAACCAGTCCACTGCCATGTCCGGATCTGCTGGTGGTAGCACCAGCGTCGGCGCCAACCCAGAACTGGAGCGCTGCGATCGCACCCTGGGAACCATCGCCATCGATGATGGGCGCAATTCCGACTGGTATGGCCAGTTTGGCAGCGCAACCCAAGTCACCAGCATCGAACCACTCCTGCGCCTGGCAGTACAGCAATCCAACTGCTTCGTGATCACCTCCATCGGCAACCAGCAGCTAGACAGCCGTCTGAGCAAGATAACCGACCAGCAGCGCAATTCCGGCGAATACCGTGCCGGCTCCAACCAGCAAAAGGGCCAGCGCGTTGCCGCTGATTACTTCCTAGAACCCAAGATCATCATCGATAACGATTCGGTAGGCGGCGTGGGCTCAGCCATCGGTGGCCTACTGGGCAACAGCGCCGTGGCGGGTCTGGCGGGTGCCTTGCAATCGAAGGCATCGGTAGTAACCCTGTCGCTGTTTGACATTCGCTCCTCGGTACAGATTTCCACCTCCGAAGGCAACGCCACCGCTACCAACTATGGTGCAGCCATGGGCGCCCTCACCAGCAGCGGCGTGGCCGGCGGCCTGGGTGGTTTCTCCCGCACCCCGGAAGGCAAAGCCACCGTGGCAGCGTTCAACGACGCTTGGAACAAGATGATCGTCTCCCTGAAAAACTACAAGGCACAGGAAGTTGAAGGTGGCCTGGGTACCGGTGGCGTCTTGAAGGTCAACTGACCTACATACACCTTCACCAACAAAAACGCCCCGCACAAGCAGTTGTGCGGGGCGTTTTTGTTTGTAAACCGCTTGGGACTATAGATTTCTAGCGCTTGCGCCCGAAGCCCGGCCGTTGACCGTCACCCGCTGGCGGTCGCTTACCCGGGGTAGCCGGACGCGGCTTGCGCGCCGGACGCTCGGACAACTCGACGGCCGGGCGCGGCTGACGCTTCTTCATATCACTCGGTCGTTCGGCGACTGGCGTGCCGCGGTTGTTTTCACGACGCTCGCCACCCTCCTTGCGCGGCGCACGTGGCGTACGCTGCTCGCTATCCTCACGGCGCGGCGCGCGGCTCGGACGCGCGCCCTCAGCCGCATCATCCTTCGCCGGGCGCAGCACGCGCTTGCCACGCACCTCGACCGGTTTGGCCGATTTGCGCTGCAGGCGGTCAAGCTTCTCGCGGGTCTTTTCCTTCATCGCCGGCAGTGCCTGCGGGGTCAGGCCAACTTCGGCGCTGAGAATGTCCACTTCACGCTGCTCCATTTCGCGCCAGCGGCCCATGGTCAGCTCGGAAGTCAGGAACACCGGGCCGAAGCGCACTCGCTTCAGACGGCTCACCACCAGGCCCTGGGATTCCCACAGGCGACGCACCTCGCGGTTGCGCCCTTCCATCACCACGCAGTGATACCAGTGGTTGAAGCCTTCACCACCGGGCGCTTCCTTGATGTCGGTGAACTTGGCCGGACCATCCTCGAGCATCACGCCGTTCTTGAGGTTTTCCAGCATTTCCTCGGTGACTTCGCCACGCACGCGCACCGCGTATTCGCGGTCCATCTGATAGGAGGGGTGCATCAGGCGGTTGGCCAGCTCACCGTCGGTGGTGAACAGCAGCAGGCCGGTGGTATTGATATCGAGGCGCCCGATGTTGATCCAGCGACCTTCCTTCGGTCGCGGCAGGCGGTCGAACACGGTGGGACGGCCTTCCGGGTCGTCACGAGTGCAGATCTCGCCGTCCGGCTTGTTGTAGATCAGCACGCGGCGAACCGAACCGGTGATTTCTTCGCGCTTGAGCAAGCGGCCGTCGAGGGCGATGGCGTCGTTGGCATCGACACGCTGACCCAGGGTTGCAGCGGCGCCGTTGACCTTGATCCGCCCTTCGGCAATCCAGGTCTCGATTTCGCGACGCGAGGCCAGCCCGAGGCGGGCCAGGACTTTCTGCAGTTTCTCGCCTGCAGGACGCGGTTGTTCGTGCTCAGTCATCTTGGGCACCTCCCGGTGTAGTAAAGGATGATCGAAGGGCGCGCATCATACGCGCTGTAGAGCCCATAGGGTAGACGATGCTGCGCTATTCGCCCGCAGGGCGTGGGGGTCGTCAGTACTTGCGCCGGCCGGTCGCCTCCAGCGCCAGCAGGCGCATATCGGCTTCGGCCATCAGCGCCAGGCGTTCGTGCTTGTCCAAGCGCTTCCAGCCCTTGATTTCCTGACGGCTGCGGCCGCAGCCCAGGCAGATGTCCTTGTCGAACTCACACACCTTGATGCAGGGATTCTTGCTCATTGCCTCTCCTCGACCAGTGCGGGTCGGATGCTGGCAAGAATAATGGCCTGGGCAGGCAAGCGTGATTGAAGGATTCGATACCCGGCTTAAACCCTGTCAATGCAACGATTCGTCACCATCCAGGTCGGCCAGATCACTTTCGACTGGCTCGTCGTCGCTTTCGTCATCCAGGTGCAGGTCATCGAAGTCGGTCTTGAGCCCTTGTTCCATGTCGTCCAGCTCGGCCAGCAGGCTGCGAAAACTGGTCTCCTCACGCGGCTGCTCTGCAGCTTCACCTTCCTCCTGCAAAGCCAGGGCGGCGCGCGCCTGCAAGCCGGCCGGCACCTCGGCATCGTCGTCCAGCGCCAGCTCCGGTTCGGGCTCCAGTTCGCGCAGGGCGGCGAGCGGTGGCAGCTCGTCGAGGCTTTTCAGGTTGAAATGATCGAGAAAGCCCTTGGTAGTGGCGAACATCGCCGGACGGCCCGGTACATCGCGATAGCCCACCACACGAATCCATTCGCGCTCCAGCAGGGTCTTGGTGATATTGCTGTTGACCGCCACACCGCGCACATCCTCGATCTCGCCACGGGTAATGGGCTGACGGTAGGCGATCAGCGCCAGGGTCTCCAGCAGCGCACGGGAATAGCGTTGCGGGCGCTCCTCCCAAAGCCGGCCAACCCAGGGGGCGAAGCGCTCACGCACTTGCAGGCGATAACCCGAGGCGACTTCCTTGAGCTCGAAGGCACGGCCTTCGCAGGACTGGCGCAGAACTTCCAGCGCCGCCCTGAACTGCTCGGGCTCGGGCCGCTCGCCCTCCTCGAAAAGCTCGAAGAGACGCTCAAGCGACTGCGCCTTGCCGGAGGCGAGCAGGAAGGCTTCGAGCAACTGGGCCAGTTCTTTGGGGTCGTTCAGATTCATTCGGCACGGGCTCGGACATGGATGGCGGCGAAGGGCTCATTCTGCACCAGCTCCACCAGGGATTCCTTGATCAATTCGAGAACTGCCATGAAGGTCACCACCACGCCAAGCCGACCCTCCTCGACGGCAAACAGCTCGACGAACGGCACGAACGCGCCCCCCTTGAGACGCTCCAGCACTTCGCTCATGCGCTCGCGGGTGGACAGGGCCTCACGCGTGACCTGGTGGCTCTCGAACATGTCGGCGCGGCGCAGCACCTCGGCCATCGACAGCAGCACTTCTTCCAGGCTGACGTCCGGCAGCAGCTTGCGCGCACGGGCTTCCGGGGCGTCCAGCCTGGGCACGCTCACGTCGCGGCCCACGCGCGGCAGTTCATCGATATTCTCGGCAGCGGCCTTGAAGCGCTCGTACTCCTGCAGGCGACGAATCAACTCGGCGCGCGGATCGTCCTCTTCCTCTTCCGCCTCGGCGGAACGCGGCAGAAGCATGCGCGACTTGATCTCGGCGAGCATGGCGGCCATGACCAGATACTCTGCAGCCAGCTCCAGTCGCACCGACTTCATCAGCTCGACATAACCCATGTACTGCTTGGTGATCTCGGCCACGGGTATGTCGAGGATGTCGATGTTCTGCTTGCGAATCAGATAGAGCAGGAGATCCAGTGGTCCCTCGAAGGCTTCGAGAAAGACCTCCAGGGCATCCGGGGGAATATAAAGATCCAGCGGCAGTTCGGTGACCGCCTCGCCGTAGACCAGGGCGAACGGCAGCTCCTGCTGAGCGCCGGCCTGGCTGTCCACGGCTGGCGTGGCGGACTCACTCATCGACTGAGGCTCCTTCAACGATGATTCAGGCCCATGGCCTGGCGAACTTCGGCCAGGGTTTCGCGCGCCTGGTCACGCGCGTGCTCGGCACCCTCGGCGAGGATGCTGCGCACCAGGTCCGGGCTCTCCGCGTAATCGATGGCGCGCTGCTGCAACGGCGCGAGTTCGGTCTGCAGGGACGAACACAGAGCGCTCTTGCAATCGACGCAACCGATCGAGGCGCTGCGACAGCCCTCCATGACCCAATGCAACTGCTCGTCGGTGGAATACAACTGGTGCAGCGACCACACCGGGCAACGTTGCGGCTCCCCCGGATCGTCGCGGTGCACGCGTGCCGGATCGGTGGTCATGCGCCGCAGTTTTTCCTCGATCTCGGCATCGCTATCGCGCAGGAATATCGCGTTGCCGCTGGCATTGGCCATCTTCTGCCCGTCCAGGCCGGGCACCCGCGAGAATTCGGTGAGAAGCGGCTGCGGTTCGCTCAGAATCACCTTGCCGCCGCCTTCCAGGTAGCCGTACAGGCGCTCCTGGTCGCCCAGAGTAATGCTGCTCTGCTCCTTGAGCAGCGCCCGTGCCGTCTCCAGCGCCTGGATATCGCCCTGTTCCTGATAGGCCTTGCGCAGGTTGCTGTATAGCTTGCCGACCTTCCTGCCGAGCTTGCCGATGGCAGCCTGGGCCTTGAGTTCGAAATCCGGCTCGCTGCCGTACAGATGGTTGAACCGGCGCGCCACTTCGCGGGCGAATTCGATGTGGGGCAACTGATCCGCACCGACCGGCACCTGACCGGCGCGATAAAGCAGGATGTCCGCCGCCTGCAGCAGCGGGTAACCGAGAAAACCGTAGGTGGCGAGGTCCTTGCTGCTCTGATGCTCCTGCTGCTCCTTGTAGGACGGCACCCGCTCGAGCCAGCTCAGCGGGCAGATCATCGACAGCAGCAGGTGCAGCTCGGCGTGCTCCGGCACCTGGGATTGCACGAACAGAGTCGCGGAGCTGGGGCTGACACCTGCCGCCAGCCAGTCCACGGCCATGTCCATGACATGCTGGGAAATCAGACGGGTATCGGCGTACTCGGTCGTCAGCGCATGCCAGTCGACGATGCAGAAGTAGCAATCGTATTCGTGCTGCAACTTGACCCAGTTCTTCAGCACACCCTGGTAGTGCCCGAGGTGCAGGCGTCCGCTCGGACGCATTCCTGACAGCACCCGACGTTCGGAGTCGTTAAGGCTCAAACCGTTCTATCCAAAAAATCCAGACAAGGCGCTGGAGTATAGGGTAGCTGCGCTCACAACGGAAAAGCCCGTATCAGAGTTCGTTGAACGCTGTCGGGTCGCCGCAGCCGACGCGCACGACCTCGGGGCTTTCGCCGGCGAGATTGACCACAGTGGAGGCCTCCAGCCCGCCAAATCCACCGTCGATGATCAGATCCACATGATGCTCGAGCACCTGGCGCATCTCATAAGGGTCGGACAACGGCAGATCGTCGCCCGGCATGATCAGACTGACGCTCATCAACGGCTCACCCAGTTGCTCCAGCAATGCCAGGGCAATGGGATGACTGGGCACGCGGATGCCGATGGTGCGGCGCTTGGGGTGCAGCAGCATGCGCGGCACTTCGCGGGTGGCATTGAGAATGAAGGTATAGGGGCCTGGCGTGTGGTTCTTCAGCAGGCGGAAGGCCGCAGTGTCGACCTTGGCGAACAGGCCGATCTGCGAAAGGTCGCGGCAGACCAGCGTGAAGTTGTGCTTGTCATCGAGCTGACGCAGACGACGTATGCGTTCCACCGCATTCTTATCGCCAATGGCGCAACCCAGCGCGTAGGAGGAATCGGTCGGATAGACCACCACACCGCCGCCACGAATGATCTCCACGGCCTGCTTGATCAGACGTGCCTGCGGGTTTTCCGGATGAATCTGGAAAAATTGACTCACGCTTGCTCCCAGCTCATGAAGTGACAGCGGATGGCTGTGCATGTTCGAAGCGCTCCCAGAGCGCGGTCAGGTCATCGGGCAACGGGCGGTACATGCCCACCTCGGACCAGTCGCCCGGCGCATGGAAATCGCTGCCGGCGCTGGCCATCAAGCCAAACTCGCGCGCCAGAATCGCCAGGCCACCCACTTGTTCCGCCGGCTGCATGCCGTTGACCACTTCCAGGGCATGACCACCGGCCGCAGCGAAGTCGGCTACCAGACGTCGACGCTTACTGCGAGTAAAGTCGTACTGCCACGGATGCGCCAGGCTGATCCAGGCCCGGGCCGAGCGCAAGGTGGCAACGGTTTCTTCCAGCATAGGCCAATGTTGCTTGACGTCACCCAACTTGCCCGAGCCCAGCCATTTGCGAAACGCCTCGGCGCGGTCACGCACGTGCCCGGCGCGCACGAGAAACTCGGCGAAGTGCGGTCGCGCCGGCGCGTTGCCACTGTCGCCCAGTTCCTGCTGGACAGCCCGAGCCCCCTCCAACGCACCGGGCATGCCTTTGGCAGCCAGGCGTCGGTCGATTTCCTCGGCACGCTGCCAGCGCCCATGGTGCAGGGCCTCGATGGCCTCGCGCAGGGCCGGCGCGTCCTGTTCGAAGGCATAACCCAGCACATGGATGGTCGCTCCGCCCCAGGTGCAGGACAGCTCGATACCGTTGATCAGCTTCATGTCCAGGGCCGTTGCCGCGCGGCGCGCCTCGTCAAGGCCCTCAACGGTGTCATGGTCGGTCAGCGCCAGCAGCCTCACTCCGCGCTCATACGCCCGGGCCACCAGTACGGCGGGTGCCAGGGCGCCATCGGAGGCAGTGCTGTGGCAGTGCAGATCGACAATCATGGCGGCGCTTTCGTTGAGATTGATGTTTGTTATTATGCCCCACATCCGCCACAAGCAGGCCGTTGAAAAACCCAGGCGAGACAGCCAGTGCAAGGCAAATGCAGGCGAAAAAGCGCAGTCACGAGTTGTAGATGAGCATTTTTAGCCTGCCTTTAACGCAGCAATGGCAACGTAGGTAGTTTCTCAACAGCCTGCTGGGCAACTGCCGTATGGCACAAATACTTCACTCCCTCCTGCCTCGCCCCCAAATAAGGACTGAGATGCTCTACGCCATCATCGCCACCGACGTCGAAAACTCCCTGGAAAATCGCCTGGCCACCCGCCCCGCTCACCTGGCTCGCCTGGAGCAGTTGAAGGAGGAAGGCCGCCTCCTGCTGGCCGGTCCGCACCCGGCCATCGACAGCAACGACCCGGGCCCGGCGGGCTTCAGCGGCAGCCTGGTGGTTGCCGAGTTCGAATCGCTCGAAGCCGCGCAGAAGTGGGCCGATGCCGACCCGTACCGCGCAGCCGGCGTGTATGCCAGCGTTGTGGTCAAACCCTTCAAGAAAGTGCTGCCCTGACGCAGCACCAGCCAAGCTGCTTTCGCATACAAGGAATCGCGATGCGCTCGATCCCGTCGTCTCTGCTGGTCACCCTGCTGCTGACCTGCGTCTCGGTACAGGCCGAAGAAGAAATCGTGCAACCGACCGCGCCGGAAGTCGCAGTCGATAGCCAGAGTCGTGAGCTCGAGCAGCGCCTGGCCCAAAGCGAACAGCTGCGCAGCGAACAGGAGGCCAGTAGCGCTGTACAACTGCAGCGCCTGCGCCAGGAAAACCAGCGCCTGCGCATGCAGCTCAAGGAAAGCCAGGCGCAGAGCCAGCCGCGTCTGCTCAATGAAGAGCAGACCTGGTTCGCGCTTGGCGCCGCCCTGAGCCTGGTCTCGATACTGTTCGGCGCTCTGCTGCGCGGTCGTCGTAAAAGCCGTCGCGAGTGGATCAACTGAGCCATGAGCCGACTGCTGCTGATCGACGACGACCAGGAACTCTGTGAGCTGCTCGCCAGTTGGCTGACCCAGGAAGGTTTCCAGGTTACCGCCTGCCACGAGACCGGCAGCGCGCGTCAGGCCCTTGCTGCCCAGGCGCCTGACGCCGTGGTGCTGGACGTGATGCTGCCCGATGGCAGTGGCCTGGAACTGCTCAAGCAACTACGCGGCGAACATCCGGACCTGCCTGTGCTGATGCTCTCGGCTCGCGGCGAGCCACTGGATCGCATCCTCGGCCTGGAACTGGGCGCCGATGACTACCTGGCCAAGCCGTGCGACCCACGCGAGCTCACCGCACGCCTGCGCGCCGTTCTGCGGCGTACCGCTCCCGCCCCGACCAGCAGCCAGTTGGAGCTGGGCGACCTCAGTTTCAGCCCCAACCGCGGCGTGGTGAGCATCGGCGGACATGACATTCCCCTGACACTCTCGGAAAGTCGCCTGCTGGAGGCCCTGCTGCGCCAACCGGGCGAGCCGGTGGACAAACAGGCACTGGCGCAACTCGCCCTGGGTCGAAAGCTGACCCTGTACGACCGCAGCCTGGACATGCACGTCAGCAATCTGCGCAAGAAAATCGGCCCGCACCCTGACGGTCGCCCGCGCATTCTCGCCCTGCGTAGCCGCGGCTATTACTACGCGCTGTAGAACGTGTGCCGACCTCTGGTAAAGACCTTGCAACATTGCCTTTACCCAAGCTTTACCCACGCCTGACTGCCCTTGACCTTGACCGCCGCATACTGAGCCCATCCGGTCGTTACCGGTTTCGAGACAAGGAGAATCACCATGCGCAAGACCCTCACCGCACTGCTGCTCGCTGCCACCCTGCCGACCCTGGCCTTCGCCATGCCCGACGGCGGCCCACGCCACCATGACCGTGGCCACGGCATGTTCAAGGAGCTGAACCTGAGCAAGGAACAGCGCCAGGAGTTCCGCAAGCTGATGGGCGAGCAGATGAAGACCCATCGCGACATCACCAAGCGCTACCTGGACAAGCTGCCGGAAGCCGAGAAACAGGCCATGAAGAAGGAGCTGGAACAGGCCCGCGCCAACCAGCACAAGGCATTGCGTGACCTGCTCAACCCGGAACAGCAGAAAGCCTTCGATGAGCACCAGAAGAAAATGGAAGCTCGCCGCGCTGAAATGGCCGAGTTCAAGGCCTGGAAAGCCGAGAAGGCGAAAAGCGGCAACTAAGCCGTAAACCCTGACCCGCCGCCGCGCTCGCCGAGCCCGGCGGCTTTTGCATGAGGAATCACCGTGCGATCACTGTTCTGGCGCATTCTGGCGACTTTCTGGCTGGCCATCGCCCTGGTGGCCGGCCTGTCGCTATTGCTCGGCCGCGCCCTGAATCAGGACGCCTGGATTCTCAGCCTGCACCCGGGCCTGGATGACCTCGACAACAAGTGGGTCCAGCGCTACGAGCAAGAGGGGCCGGCGGCGGCCCAGGCCTTTCTCGAACAGCGCAAACGCGAATACCGCATCGACACCCAGGTGCTCGGGGAAAGTGGTCAGCAGCTGGTCAAGGGCACCTTCCCGTCACGCGCCGCTGCGTTCGAAGCGCGTCATGGCGATGACCGCCGTTTACCCTGGCGCCGCCTGACCGCCGAGTACACCAGCCCGGAAAGCGGCGAGAGCTATCTGTTCATCTACCGCATCCCGCATCCGGAACTGGCGGCCTGGCACCGTGGCAGCCTGTTCTGGCCACTCAGCGCCCTGGCCATCGCCCTGGTGGTGCTGACGCTGTTCAGCCTGATGCTGACGCTGTCGATCACCCGCCCACTGGATCGCCTGCGCGGCGCCGTGCACGACCTTGGCCAGACTGCCTACCAGCAGAACAGTCTGGCCCGCCTGGCCACCCGCCGCGACGAACTGGGGCTGCTGGCCAAGGACTTCAACCGCATGGGCGAGCGTCTGCAGGGGCTGATCGGCAGCCAACGCCAGTTGCTGCGCGACGTCTCCCACGAATTGCGTTCGCCCCTGGCGCGTCTGCGTATCGCTCTGGCGCTGGCAGAACGCGCTGATGCCTCAGAGCGGGAAAAGCTCTGGCCACGGCTTGGCCAGGAATGCGACCGGCTGGAAGCGTTGATCAGCGAAATCCTCGCCCTCGCCCGCCTCGACGCCGATCCGGGTGCGGCCCAGGCGATCGATCTGCGCGCACTGCTCGGCAAGCTGCAGGAGGACGCACGCCTGACCACGCCGCAGCAGCCGCTGCAGATCGATTTCGATCAGGCAGCACACCTCGAAGGCTGGCCGGATATGCTCGAGCGCGCGCTCGACAACCTGCTGCGCAATGCCCTGCGCTTCACCCCCGAGAACCAGCCCGTGGTTATCGGCGTGCAGCGCCAGGGAGCGGACGTATTGCTGAGTGTTCGCGACCATGGCCCGGGAGTCGCCAGCGAACACCTGCAGCAGTTGGGCACGCCCTTCTTCCGCGCGCCGGGCCAAAGCAGTTCCGGCCACGGCCTCGGGCTGGCCATTGCGCGCCGGGCGGCGCAGCGTCATGGCGGTGAGCTGTTGCTGGAAAACCATCCGCAAGGCGGTTTCGTCGCCACCCTCAGGCTGCCAGCCAAGCAGCTGACGGCCTGAGCCCGCTCAGCCTTGCCAGGTCCTGACGAAATCCTCGACTCGTAGTTCAGGAGCGCGGCGCGGCTCGCGCTCCGGCGTGCCGAGGTAGAGATAGGCGATGATCTGCTCATCCGCCGCCAGGCCCAGACCTTTGGCCACATGAGCGTTGTAGGCCATGTCGCCGGTACGCCAGACCGCACCGATACCCTGGGCATGCGCAGCCAGCAGCATGCCATGGGCAGCGCAGCCGGCGGCGATCACCTGCTCGGACGCAGGCACCTTGGGGTGCGCCTGGACACGGGCTATCACCACGACCAGCAACGGAGCGCGCAGCGGCATGCCACGTGCTTTGTTCAACGCTTCCGGCGAGACCTGAGCGTCGGCGACCTGCAAGGCCTCGGCGAACAACTCCCCCATGCGCTCGCGCGCCTGACCTTCTACGGTGAGAAAGCGCCACGGGCGCAGCTGACCATGATCCGGCGCACGCAACGCCGCGCGAAACAGCAGTTCACGCTGCGCCGCATCCGGCGCCGGCTCGACCAGACGGGGAACGGAAACACGGTTGAGCAGAGCGTCGAGAGCCTCCATCGGCCACCTCCGAAACACAAAGATGGCGCATTCTAGCAGGCTCTTGCAGCCAGACCGGCTTTGGCTTCTCGGGCCGTGACCAGGCTCAGGCGACGCGATCGGGTGATATCACCGGCTGCACCGGAGGTGTCAGCGGCGGCAGACCATGGGCCATGCGCGCTTCATCGCAACGCGGGTTGTGCACACCGTCCTCCCAGGAAGCCTTGAATTCGCGGCAACTGCTCGAACGCTGTTCATACATGGTGCAGCGCACGCCGCAACCGACATCGCCCAACAGCTGAACACAGCGCGCCGGCTTGCTCTCGGTACCGCGCATGGCAACGAAGTGCGGACTGATCTGAATGACCTGTTCGTCCGGGACGCTACCGCCCGCGGATTGACACTCGCCCCAGAAGAAGGACACACGAAAGAACGCGCAGCAGGCGCCGCACGTGAGGCAGGGATTGGCTTCGGACATTTGAGGAGAACTCGGAAACCGGCGAACGCCGGCAACGGACGGCTATTCTATGCTTGGGCATGCGCTTGTAAAGCCCCCTCGTGCAGCGGTTTACAGCTGCACGTCCACGGGTAGAATGGCGCATTTTGACAACCCGCCAGAGCCTTCTACATGGCCTTGCCGACGCTGCGCATCATCGGTTTCATCATCGGCATATTCCTGATTACCCTGGCGGTCGGCATGACCATCCCCATGCTGACCCTGCTGATCTTCGAGCACCCGCAAGATCTCAACGCCTTTCTCTGGTCCAGCCTGATCACCCTGCTCACCGGCCTCGCGCTGGTGATCCCCGGTCGCCCGGCGAATGCACGGCTACGCCCGCGCGACATGTATCTGCTGATGACGGGAAGCTGGACCCTGGTTTGCGCTTTCGCCGCCCTGCCGCTGATGCTGATCGCCGGTATCAGCCATACCGACGCCATCTTCGAGACCATGTCCGGCATCACCACGACCGGCTCCACCGTGCTGACCGGGCTGGACGACATGTCTCCCGGCATTCTGATCTGGCGCTCGATGCTGCATTGGCTGGGCGGCATCGCCTTCATCGGCATGGCCGTGACCATTCTGCCGCTGCTGCGCGTCGGGGGCATGCGCCTGTTCCAGACCGAATCCTCGGACTGGGGCGAGAAGGTCATGCCCCGCTCCCACTCGGCCTCCAAGTCACTGCTGCTGATCTATATCGCCCTGACCCTGTTCGGTTTCCTGGCATTCTGGGCGGCGGGCATGAGCCCCTTCGATGCCATCAACCACGCCATGGCTTCCATTTCCACCGGTGGTTTCTCCACCTCCGACGCGTCCCTGGCACATTGGCCGCAGCCTACGGTGCACTGGACGGCCATCATGCTGATGCTGCTCGGCAGCATGCCATTCATGCTCTATGTGGCCTTCGTTCGCGGCAATCGCCAGGCCTTGTTCAAGGATCATCAGGTCCGTGTTTTCATCGGTTTTCTGCTCCTGACCTGGCTGGTATTCGGCACCTGGCTGTGGATCAACTCGAATTACGCCTGGCTCGACGCATTGCGCATCGTCGCGGTGAACATCACTTCGGTGGTGACCACCACCGGTTTCACCCTGGGCGACTACACCACCTGGGGCAGTTTTGCCGTACTGCTGTTCTTCTACCTGACCTTTGTCGGTGGCTGCTCCGGCTCCACCGCCGGCGGCCTGAAGATCTTCCGCTTCCAGGTCGCCTATGTGCTGCTCAAGGCAAACCTGATGCAACTGGTGCACCCGCGCGCAGTGATCAAGCAGCGATACAACAATCACAACCTGGATGAAGAGATCGTCCGCTCGCTGATCACCTTCTCCTTCTTCTTCACCATCACCATCGGTGTGCTCGCCCTTGCCCTGACACTGGTCGGCCTGGACTGGGTCACCGCACTGAGCGGCGCCGCTACCGCCGTATGCAATGTCGGCCCGGGCCTCGGCCCGATCATCGGTCCGGCCGGCAACTTCGCCAGCCTGCCGGACTCGGCCAAGTGGCTGCTCAGCGCCGGCATGCTGATCGGCCGCCTGGAAATTCTGACCGTGCTGGTGCTGGTCACCCGCAGTTTCTGGAAGCACTGACCGATGCCCTTAGCCAGCCTGCGCATCCTCGCCTTCATCAATGGCATATTCCTCGTCACGCTGGCGTTGAGCATGCTCGTGCCGGTGGTCACCCTGCTGATCTTCGAACAGACGCAAAAGATCAATGCCTTTCTCTGGTCGAGCCTGATCACGGCGCTCGTCGGTGTCGCCATGATCGCTCAGGGACGGCCCCAGGAAACGCAGCTGCGTCCACGCGACATGTACATGCTGACGGTCTCGAGCTGGGTGATGGTGTCGATCTTCGCCGCATTGCCGTTCATCTTCGCCGAGCACGCGAGCATCACCGATGCCTATTTCGAGAGCATGTCCGGTATCACCGCTACCGGCGCCACGGTGTTCAGCGGCCTGGACGAGATGTCGCCCGGTACGCTGATCTGGCGCTCACTGCTGCACTGGCTCGGCGGTATCGGCTTCATCGGCATGGCCGTGGCGATCCTGCCGATCCTGCGCATCGGTGGCATGCGACTGTTCCAGACCGAATCTTCGGATCGTTCGGAAAAGGTCATGCCGCGCTCGCACATGGTCGCCAAGTACATGGTACTGGCCTACGTCGGCCTCAGCGCCCTCGCCATGCTAGCCTTCTGGCTGGCGGGAATGGGGCCTTTCGATGCGGTCAACCACGCCATGTCCGCCATCGCCACCGGTGGTTTTTCCACCTCGGATGCCTCACTGGGCAACTGGCAGTCTCCCGCCATTCACTGGGTTGCCATTGTCGTGATGGTCCTCGGCAGCCTGCCTTTCGCGCTCTACGTCAGCTCCCTGCGCGGCAACTACCGTGCATTGCTACGCGATGCTCAGGTACGGGGCTTTCTGCTGTTGCTGGCGGCCAGCTGGCTGGTGCTGGCAAGCTGGAAATGGCTTACCAGTGATCTGTACTGGCTCGATGCACTGCGCCTGGTGGCGGTGAACATTACCTCGATCATGACCACCACCGGTTTCGCCGTGGGTGACTACCACCTGTGGGGGCCGTTCGCCAGCATGATGTTCTTCTACCTGGGCTTTGTCGGCGGCTGCTCCGGCTCCACCGCAGGCGGCCTGAAGATCTTCCGCTTCCAGGTTGCCTACATCCTGCTCAAGGCCAACCTCAAGCAGCTCATCCATCCGCGTGCGGTGATCAAGCAGCAGTACAACCGCCACCCACTGGATGAAGATATCGTTCGCTCGATCCTCGCCTTCGCCTTCTTCTACACCATCACCATCGCCACTCTGGGGCTCGGCGTAGCCCTGTGCGGAGTGGACTGGATCACTGCGCTGACCGGTGCTGCGGCAATAGTCTCCGGCGTTGGCCCGGGCATGGGCGAGATGGTCGGTCCGGCCGGCAATTACGCCACCATCCCCGATCTGGCCAAGTGGCTGCTGAGCTTCGGCATGCTGCTCGGGCGCCTGGAAATCCTGACCGTACTGGTACTGCTGTTCCCGGCCTTCTGGCGCCACTGAGCAGACGCGCTACACCAGCCCACTACGAATACGGTACTCGCCCGGGGTTTCGTCGAACCAGCGGCGAAATGCCCTGAAGAAGTTGCTCGGGTCGGAAAAGCCCAGCAGGTAGGCGACTTCCAGCAGGGTCAGGTCGACCTGCCCGAGATACTGCTCGGCCAACTCACGGCGGGTGTCGTCGAGCAACTGCTGATAGCTGGTGCCCTCTTCCTGCAAGCGCCTTTGCAGCGTGCGTTGCGACAGATGCAGCGTCTGCGCCACCAGTTCGCGGCGCGGCTCGCCCTGAGGCAACAGGCGACAAAGCACCTGACGCGCCTGATGCGTGACCCGACTGCTGCAGAACCGTGCCAGGTACTCGCCGGCAAAACGATCATGCAGCTGCGCCAGCGCCTCGTTCGCGCTGGGCAATGGCGCCTCGAGATCCGCACGGTCGAAGATCAGCCCATAGTGCTCGGCGTTGAACCTCAGCGGCGCCTGGAATACCTGCTGATAAGGCGCCAGATCGGCTGGTGCCGCACCTTGCAGACGTATCTCGCGCGGGCGCATGGGTTTACCGGTCATCCAGCGGCAGAACGACAGACAGTAGGCCAGCGAGGCTTCGGCGCTCTGCCGGGCCGGCGGCAGGCGGTCGCCATGAATGGCCAGGGTCAGGGCGTAGCCATCGGGCTGCGGCAGGAAGTTCAGATCCGCGCCCTCGCCGATGATGCGCTGATAGCGCACCAGACGAGTGAAACCGTCTCGCAGGTTGCGGCTGGACATCAGCGCATAACCCACCACATGGAAGGATGCCGGACGCACCACCTGCGCCATGTTCAGGCCGATGGCAGGGTTACCCGACAACTCCACGGCGCGTTGCCACAGACGGGTCATGCCGTCCTGCGGGAAGCGCGCGTCGGGATCATTCAACGCGGCGTAATCCATCTCCAGCTCGGTGAACAGGCTGGCGCAGTCGACACCGCCCAGCTCCAGTGCCTGCACGATGGCCAATGCCCAGTTGGAAGAGGTGGTTCTTTCGCTCATCTTCTTTGTTCTTATGATCGATCAGGCCAGCAAGGTCAGAGTTGGCGGCGCAAGGATACTAGACTGGCACCTTAAGTCAGTGGCCCCGGAAGACAGCGCGATTACACTGACAGTGACAATAACAGGAGGTGTGCCATGACCGCCCAGACTACCGAACGCTACCAGAGCTTCGCCGAGTTCTACCCCTACTACCTGCAGGAACACAGCAACCCGGTATGCCGGCGCCTGCACTACGCCGGCAGCCTGCTGGTGCTGGCGATCCTCGCCTACGCCCTGTTCACCCAACAATGGCTGTGGCTGCTGGCCATGCCACTGGCCGGCTACGGCTTCGCCTGGATTGGCCACTTCGTGTTCGAGAAGAACCGCCCGGCCACCTTCGACTACCCGCTGTACAGCCTGATGGGCGACTGGGTGATGCTAAAGGATGCCTTTACCGGCCGTATTCGTTTCTGACGAAACAGGTTGCGCGCTCTGATGCGCGCCCTCGAACGGGGCCGGGACACTTCTGCTGACCGCCTTCACAGGCCTTGCTGCAATCCGGCCTCGCCCGGCCGAAGAACGCCCCGTTCACCTGGCCACCCCAGACAGTACCTGCCCCTGACCGCCTGCCACTGTTACGCCGCCGTTCGGCGGCCGTGCTTGGCTGGTCGCCCCCCCTTGGTTATGATCCCCGCCCATAGAGCCTCTGGCTCAGGTCTTGCAGACCAGTCAGGCGTCCGGCAGAGACGCCAGAATTCCAGCAGGGACAGTTCCAGCAGATGAAGCCAGCAACCACCAGCCGTGCCAACGGACTGCCAACGCCGCCGTTGCGCGAATACTACTCGCGCGTGCTGGCCTATATCACCACGGCGGCGGGTATCGCCGCCGGCACCTACGTCGGACACTTTTCCTACGACATCCTCTGGATGGTGCCTTACGCCCTGCTCTATCCGCATCTGGCGCACAATCTCAGCCGCCGCTTCAAACGCGAGCATCCCCAGCAGACCGTCTTGGCCCTGTTGTTCGTCGACGCCGTGCACGCAGGTTCCTCCGTCGTCCTGTTGGGCTTTTCCGTCGTGCCCAGCCTGATGATCCTGCTGATTCTGTGTTTCAGCTCCCTGGTCATCGGTGGGATGCGTTATCTGGGCCTGGCGCTGCTGCTGGCCGGCAGCAGCATAGCGCTGTGCATTGCCCTGCTGGGGATACAGCCCAATCTGGAAACGCCGATGCTGGTGGCATTGGTCAGCACGCTCTTCGCCACCCTGTACATCTGCATCACCGCGTACTTCGTCAACCTGCAGGGCCTGCGTCTGGCGCAGGTGCGCAGCGAGATCAAGCGCGAGCAGGAGAAGGCCGCGCGCCTGGCACGCAATCTGGCCAAATACCTGTCGCCGCAGGTGTGGGAGTCGATCTTCACCGGCAAGAAGAGCGTGCGTCTGGAGACCCAGCGCAAGAAGCTCACGGTGTTCTTTTCCGACATCAAGGGCTTCACCGAACTGTCGGAAGAACTGGAAGCCGAAGCGCTGACCGACCTGCTCAATACCTACCTCAATGAAATGTCGAAGATCTGCCTCAAGTACGGCGGCACCATCGACAAGTTCATCGGCGACAGCGTGATGGTTTTCTTCGGCGACCCGAGCAGCAACGGTGCCAAGAAGGATGCGGTCGCTGCGGTTTCCATGGCCATTGCCATGCGCAAGCACATGAAGGTACTGCGCCAGCAGTGGCGCGCCCAGGGCATCACCAGGCCGCTGGAAATCCGCATGGGCCTCAATACCGGCTACTGCACGGTAGGCAACTTTGGAGCCGATACACGTATGGACTACACCATCATCGGTCGCGACGTGAACCTGGCCAGCCGCCTGGAAAGCGCCGCCGAGTCCGGCGAGATCCTGATTTCCCACGAGACCTATTCGCTGGTCAAGGACGTGATCATGTGCCGCGACAAGGGTCAGATCACCGTCAAGGGCTTCACCCGCCCGGTGCAGATCTACCAGGTGGTGGACTTCCGCCGCGACCTCGGCGCCACTTCCAGCTATGTCGAGCACGAACTGCCGGGCTTCTCCATGTACCTGGACACCAACGGCATCCAGAACTTCGACAAGGAGCGGGTGATCCAGGCGCTCAACCAGGCCGCCGAGAAGCTCCGCGACAAGGTCATTCTCTGAGGCGAACCTCCTCGGTTGAGACTCGCGGCTACGCCGCCAGCCTGCTGATCTGACCGCCCCGGCACCGGAGCCAAGGGAAAGGCCCTTACATCAGACGGCATTACCGCGGACGTTACACCGCGGCGGTTGCCGAGGAAAACGCCATGCCCCCGATTCTGTCCCTGCGTCACTACAGTCACGAAGTACTCAGCCATAGCCACGATCACGCCCAGCTGGTGTTCGGCCTGGCCGGTGAGCTGCAGTTCGAAGTGGACGGTCAGGGTAGTCGCGTTCTGCGTCATCATCTGGCGGTAGTACCGGCCGAATCGCGCCACACCTGCGGCAGCCCGGGCGGTAGCCAGTGCCTGGTGCTGGACCTGCCGGCCAACGACTGGCTGGAGCGCCAGCTCGGCCACCACGCCAACGACATCCAGCGCCTGCTCGACAAACCCAACGCCCTGCAGCTCGATCCCTCACAGGGACAGCTGCTCAACTGGCTGGCCAGCAGCCCGATCAACGATCCAATCATCGCGGCTCAGGGTGCAGCCCTGCTGCTCGGCAGCCTGGCGTGCAGTCGCCAGCATGCCGAAACAGCCGGCTTGCCGATGGCAGCGCTGGACCACTACATCGAGCAGCACGCGGCCCATCCGCTGCAGGTGGCTGATCTGGCGCGCCTGGCCGGTCTCTCGGTGGCGCGCTTCCATGCCCGCTTTCTGGCCGAGACCGGGCATACGCCGATGGAACACATTCGCCAGCAGCGCCTGCGCCTGGCAGAACAGCTGCTGCGCGGCAGCGACCTGGCCGTTGGCGAGATCGCGTCCCGCGTCGGTTACAGCTCGCAAAGCGCCTTCACCGCTGCCCTCTCCCGTCATCTGGGCATGACGCCACGGCAATTGCGCCGTCTGCGCTAGCGCGGCGCGGATCAGGCGCACGCACGCGCAATCGAGAGTCTGGCGACAAAACTCATCACTCCCGCGACAGACACCGGCCATCTGCCGGGCCTAGACTGCGCCGCATCATCGAAGGAGTACCCCATGCAAACCATCGAATGGCAGGATTTCGAGAAAGTGGAACTGCGCGTCGGCACCATTCGCAGCGCCCGTCCCAATAAAAAAGCGCTGAAGCCGGCTTACGTACTGGAAGTGGACCTCGGCGAACTGGGTATCAAAACGTCCAGCGCACAGATCACCGCGCATTACGGCTGCGAGGACCTGGTCGGTCGTCAGGTGCTCTGCGTGTGCAATTTCGCGCCCAAGCGCATCGCCGGCGTGCGTTCCGAAGTGCTGGTCACGGGTGCCTATGACAGCGACAAGCGAGTGGTACTCGCCGGCTTCGACAAGCCTCTGCCCAACGGGGCGCGCCTGGCATGACGGAACGTAATGCCCTGCTGGCGATTCACCTGGGCGCCCTGCTGTTCGGCCTGTCAGGCATCTTCGGCAAGCTGGCCGCCACCACGCCGAACATGATCGCCGGCGGCCGTGCCCTCTTCGCCGTCATCGCCCTGGCTCTGGCCGCCCTGCTCTGGCGCAGCCGCAACGCGGTTCGCCCGAGCTTGCGGCAGATGGCCCTGCTGGCACTCGGCGGCCTGCTGCTGGGCACGCACTGGGTGACCTTCTTCGAGGCGGTGAAGGTCTCCGGCGTGGCCATCGCCACCCTGGGTTTCGCCAGTTTCCCGGCCTTTACCGTGATGTTGGAAGGTCTGCTGTTTCGCGAACGCACTCGCCCCGGCGAATTCGCCATGGTCGGCGTGGTGTGCGTGGGGCTGGTTCTGGTCACCCCCGAGTTCAGCCTGACCAGCGGCGCCACCGTCGGGCTGCTGTGGGCGGTGCTGTCGGGCTTCCTGTTCGCGCTGCTGTCGCTGCTCAACAGGGCCAGCACACGCGGCCTCGACCCGGTAAAGGCTGCGCTGTATCAGAACATCACCGTGCTGCTGTGCTTCCTGCCGCTGGCCTGGCCGTTGCTACCCAGCGTGCGTCCGCTGGACTGGCTGTGGCTGGCCATGCTCGGCATCTTCTGCACGGGCCTGGCGCACAGCCTGTTCGTTGCCAGCCTGCGCGTACTCAAGGCGCGCACCACCGCCGTGATATTCGCCCTGGAGCCGGTGTACGGAATTCTCTTCGCCTGGTGGCTGTTCAGCGAGCAACCTACCCTGCGCATGCTGGCCGGTGGCGTACTGATCGTCAGCGCCATCTTCGTTTCGGCGCGGATGGCGCGCTGAGCCGGCACCAGCCTAGCGGTCGTTGTGGCCCAGGTCGCGGGTTGGATCGATCTGGTCACGCACCCGCTGCTTGAGCACCTTGGCCTCGGGAAAGCCGCCATCGGCCTTGCGTTCCCAGATCTGTTCACCATCGCAGAGGATGCGAAACACCCCGCCTGTGCCGGGCTCGAGACTGACCCGCCCCAGCTCGTCGGCAAAGGTGCTGAGCAGCTCCTGAGCCAGCCAGGCGGCGCGCAGCAACCACTGGCATTGGGTGCAATAGGTGATGACGATTTCAGGCTTCTGATCGGACATGACAGCGGCTCTACGATGGGGCTTGGTGCCTATAATAGCGGCCTTTGTCCATGCTCCTGCCGGAAACCGCCATGCGTCGCCTGCTCGTTTCGCTGCTCTGCCTGTTTGCCCTGTCCAGCCTGCCTGCCATCGCCGCCGAACGGGTCGGCCTGGTCTTGTCCGGTGGTGCCGCCCGCGGCCTGGCACACATCGGCGTGCTCAAGGCACTGGAGGAGCAAGGCATTCGCATCGATGCCATCGCCGGCACCAGCATGGGCGCCATCGTCGGCGGCCTCTATGCTGCCGGCTATTCGGTGGCAGAGCTGGAACGGCTGGCGGTGGAACTGGACTGGCAGCAGGCGCTGTCCGACTCGCCGTCGCGCGAGGACATTCCCTTCCGCCGCAAACAGGATGACCGCGATTTTCTAATCAAGCAGAAACTCAGTTTCCGTGACGACGGCAGCCTGGGTCTGCCGCTGGGCGTGCTCCAGGGGCAGAACCTGGCGCTGCTGCTGGAAAGCCTGCTGGTGCACCGCAGCGCCACACGCGATTTCGATCACCTGCCGATTCCCTATCGCGCCGTCGCCACCGATGTGGTCAGCGGCGAGCAGGTGATCATGAGCACCGGCCACCTGCCACAGGTGATGCGCGCCAGCATGTCGATCCCGGCGGTATTCGCCCCGGTGGAGGTGGATGGTCGTCTGCTGGTCGACGGCGGCATGGTCAACAACGTGCCGATCGATGTGGCGCGGCAGATGGGGGTCGACCATGTCATCGTCGTCGATCTCGGCATGCCGCTGAAGCCGGCCAGGGATCTGCTCACGGTGGTCGATGTGATGAACCAGTCGATCAACCTGATGATGCGCAAGAACTCCGAAGCGCAACTGGCGACACTGACCGCCGGCGATGTGCTGATCCAGCCGCCACTGGCCGGCTTCGGTGTTGCCGATTTCAATCGCAGCGAGCAGATGATGGAGGCCGGCTACCGCGCCACGCAGATCAAGGCGGAGCAGTTGGCCCGACTGCGTACCACCGGCGCCGGCAGCCCGGCGCTGGCCATGGCGCGTACCCGTGAGCAGCGCACCCCGGTCATCCGCGAAATCCATGTGGAGAACGACTCGAAAGTCGGCGACACGGTGATTCGCCGCCATATTCGCCAACCGCTGGGCGAACCGCTGGACGTGGACCGCCTGCAGAAGGACATGGGCACACTGTACGGCCTGGATTATTTCGAACGTGTGCAGTACCGCATCGAGCCACTGGATGAGCACGGCAGCGCCCTGGTGATCGACGCACGCGGCAAGCGTACCGGTACCGACTACCTGCGCCTGGGACTGAACCTGTCGGATGACATGCGCGGTGACAGCGCGTTCAACATAGGCGCCAGTTACCGCATCAATGGTATCAACGAGCTTGGTGCGGAGTGGCTGACCCGCCTGCAGCTGGGGGATCGCCAGGAACTCTACAGCGAGTTCTATCAACCACTGGATGCCGGCTCACGCTATTTCGTCGCGCCCTATCTGTTCGGCGAAATGCAGAACGTCGAAGCGATCCTGGACAACGACCCCATCGCCGAATACCGCCTGGAGCGCTATGGCTATGGCTTCAACCTTGGCCGGCAGATTGCCAACAACGGCGAAATCCGCTTCGGTATCGCTCAGGCCTGGGGCGAGGCGGATGTGCGCGTCGGCGAGCGCGATCTGCCCAGCTTCAGTTTCAGCGAGGGCTACTACGAGTTGCTGTACTCCTTCGACACCCTGGACAACTTCGACTTCCCGCACACGGGCGAGGACATCGGCCTGACGGTGCGCAAGTACGACCGCGGGCTGGGCTCGGACGAGGAGTATCGGCAATGGCAGCTGAAGCTGGACAAGGCCTACAGCCACGGACCCAACACCTGGCTGTTCGGTGGCCGTTACGGCCGCACGCTGGATGAAGCGGAGGTGGTCACCTCAGGCTTCATCCTCGGCGGCGCCCAGGAACTGTCGGGCTTCCGCCAGGACTCGCTGAGCGGGCAGAACATGGCACTGGCGCGAATGATCTACTACCGGCGCATGACACAGAATTCGCTGTTGCCGCTGAACGTCCCGCTGTATCTGGGAATGTCGCTGGAGCGTGGCCGCTCGTGGAACAACGACAACGCTTTCGACAGCGGCTATATCAACGCCGCCAGCATCTTCCTCGGCCTGGATACGCCACTGGGTCCGCTCAACTTCAGCTACGGCTTCAACGACGAACGAGAAAAGGCGCTGTACCTGAATCTGGGCAAGAGCTTCTGAAACGACGAGGCCGCGCATGTGCGCGGCCTCGTTATACAGCAATCGATCAGGCAATCTTCGCCAGCAACTGGCGCGCGGCCTGTTTCTGCTCGTCGTCGCCGTGATCGATCACCTCATTGAGGATGTCGCAGGCCGTGGCGATATCGCCCTGATTGATGTAGGCCAGGGCCTGATTCAGGCGGGTCATGTGCTCGGGATTGCCTGCCAACACATCGATGTCCACCGGCAGCGCAGCAACGACCTCGGCTACGCCCTCTGCCTCGTTGGCGATGCTGTCAGCCACCTCATCGCCAAGCACCAACTCCATCTCGCCGAAAGCACTCATTTGCTCATCTTCGTGGTGCAGCTCGAACACTTCCGGCAGTTCCTGCAGATTGCTGGCGAAAGAGGTATCGAACTCCGGCTCGGCGGGCGCCTTGGGCTTGACCCTGGCGACCGTCGGGAACGGGCTGACCAGATCCCAGTCAGCATCCAGCGACAGGTCGTCAAGGTTGAGCAAAAAATCCTGATCGGCCAGTGGTTGTGCCGCCACCGGCTGCGCCGCTGCAGGTTCGCTCGGCGCCTGCTGAGTCGCCTGCAGCCCTGGATAGCGCGCTTTCAGTGCCTCGATACGCGCAGCATCGAACGCCTCGGTACGCAGCACAGCCTCCTCACGGGCGAAACCGCCACCATCCCCCTGCATAGCCAGAACCTCCAGCAGGCGGAAACGCAGGTCGGTGCGTTGTGGCTCCTGAGCCAGCGCCTTGCTCAACTCGCCACGCGCCTCACTGATGCGCCCGTAGGCGATGTAAACGTTGGCAGCTTCGAGCGGGTCGACCGGTCCTTGCACACGCAACGGCAGCGCTGCAGGCACCACCCTGCCCATCGGCGCAGGGGCTGGCGGGGTAACCGCAGCAGCGCCATGGGCGACGACAGGTTGCCGAGGCACTTCCACTTCAGGCCGAACCTGCACCACCGCCCTCTCATTCCCGCCACCACGCCGAACCACCCAGAACAGTGCGCCGAGCATCAGCAGCAAACCGACGCCACCGGCGAACAGCATCGTCCACCTTCCGCGCTCCGCGACCACAGGATTCTCCGCACTTGTCGGTGCTGTGGCGGCAGGCGCGGTGACGGCTTCGGCCGGCGTAAGCGCCGACAGCCTGGCCAGCAGAGCTTCCTTCTGCTCCAGTTGTTCCTGCAACTGGAGCAGTTGGGCCTGCAGCTGCGCCAAGCCCTGTCGCAGCTGCAGGTTCTCCGCAGCCTGATTGGCCAGCTCCAGATCGACCTGACGCTGCTTCTCTGCCAGCTGCTGCAGACTATCGTCCTGTTCCGACTCAGGCTCCATGGCCGCCACAGGAGCGCTGACAGGACTTTCGGCATCACTCCGAACAGCAATGGCGGGCGATGCCGCTGTCGATATCGCAGCCACCACAGGCTCTGCAGAGCCGATGCGAGCGGCGTCGGGCAGCAACAGGTCCGCGCCGGCCAGCAAACGGCCCGGATCTCCACCGCTGAAGGCACCTGGGTTCAGTGCGAAGATGCCATCCATCAGCGCCTGTTGCGACAGTGCGCTGCCCTGCTCGCGCAGACGCGCGGCAACCAGCCAGAGACTGTCGCCACGAGCGACCTGGTAACGATGCCCGGCCGTCGCACTCGGTGGCGTGAGCGTCCGCTGCGGTGCAGCGGGCACAACTGCGGAAACGTTCGTCTGCGCAGCCGGCACCGGGCTCGGCGCAGCCGCTACGGCGGTATAGGCCGAGGAGCCTGGTGGATCCAGCAACACGGTGTACTCTCGCAGAAGCTGGCCGTTGGGCCGGGCCACTTCAACAATGAAATTCAGGTAGGGCTCGCGCACCGGACGGCTCGACACCACCCGGATCACGCTGCGCGAGCCGCGCAGCAATGGCGTGAAGCGCAGATCGTTGAGGAAGTAGATGCGTTCGACACCAGAACGGCTGAAGACTTCGGCAGGAGCCAGACCCACGTGCAAGTCCTGCGCCCCCAGATCGCCCACTTCGAGCAGCTCGATTTCAGCCTCGAAGGGCTGGCTCAACGCCGAATGCAGCGTGATCTCACCTAAACCGAGTGCAGGCGCCATTCCTGAATACAGGGCAGATCCCGACGCCAAACCCAACATCAACTGACGCACCCGAGCCATGTGACCTCCAGGGTAATCCGGTTCGAACAGCACTTCCCCGATTCCCGTCTGTGCTTCCCTTTGCTGGGGATTTGGCGCGTGCCCGAAAAAATCCGATAACGCTTACAGGGTCCTTGTCGAGGCGGTCTCGGAGCTAAATATGGCGACTCACCACAAGTAGCCATCTGGACGCCAGTTTGCCGGTGAAGGCACCGTGCCATCAAGCAGAATCAGTCAAAAGTTGGGCACAAAATTTCCGCCAATAAAAAAGTGATCGGAAATTTGACGGATATAGGATCTGTACGAAAGGTCGCCGAGCGATGATAGGCCGAGACAGCTCGGGATCAGGGGCGGCGTTTGCAAGTCATGACGAGCATGCCGATCCATCACCGGGCGCGGGGGACTTTCGTAAGGCCCCCGGGGAAAGGGTCACTTCACCAGATTGCCAAGCACTCTTGCGTGCACCTGCTGACAGCGGCGCAGGTCGTCTTCATCGATGCCGGCAAAGACTTCACGACGAAGCTGGGTGGAAATCGCCTCGATCTTCTCAATCAGAGGCTGCGCCTTGGGCTGCAACGCAATTTTCTTGGCACGGCGATCTTCGGGCACTGCCACACGCATCACCAGCCCCTGGTTTTCCAGACTGTCGAGCAGTCGCGCCAGGGTTGGCCCTTCTACGCCGACACTTTGCGCCAATTCACGTTGGGTCGGCATTTCGGTGAAACGCGCCAGATGCAGCAGTACCAGCCAGCGCGCCTGAGACAGCCCCAGGCCAACCAGGCGTCTATCGAGTTCGGAACGCCAGGCGCGTGACAGCTGGGCAACTTGCATGGCAAAGCGATGTTGATCGGGATAAGACATGGACTAGCAGCTCGCACAAAGGTCAAAAACTAATTATTAGCTAGCTAGCCATAACCCGATGCACAGGGCAAGCGCAGAATGCGTCGATAGCGTTGCAGAATGCGACCGGTCCAGCCTTGTCCGTTGTCCCTCAGGAGGCCACCTTGTTGCGACCAAAAGCCTTGGCCTCGTATAGCGCACGATCCGCCTGTTCGTAGAACCGACTCAATTCGGGCTCGGTTTCGGGACACAGGCAGGCGACGCCAATGGACATGGTCAGCACTTCACCGCTACCGGAACCGCGATGGGCGATACCCGCCTCCTCCAGCGACTGCCGCAACGCTTCAGCACGCTGCCAGGCCTCGGTGGCGCCAATATCGAACAGCAGTACGGCGAACTCCTCGCCACCAAGCCGCACGCCCATGTCCAGCGGTCGCCGTGCGGCCTGCCTGATCAGTGCACCAACACGCTGCAACGCCATGTCTCCGGCGTGGTGACCGTAGCAGTCGTTGTAGGCTTTGAAATGGTCGACGTCGCAGAGCAACAACGCCATGGATTTGCCTTCGCGCTGCGCCTGGCGCCACAGACGCTCGAACTGCCAATTGAAACTGCGTCGGTTGTGCAGACCGGTCAGGCTGTCGTGATAGGCGAGCAGGCGCATCAACCGGCTGATCAGGAAATGCTCGCGCGATCTGTATTCCAGCAAATAGCAACCAACGGCACCGGTGAGATTGCCGAGCACGAGAAACAGCACATTGTTGACCAGCCTCGGCATAGCCAGCCCGGCAAACCATTCGGCCAGCACGTAGGCAAACAGCACGATCAGCGAACAGGCAAGGGCTTCGTTCAGACGCAGGCCAACCAGAAAGTAGCTGCCATGCTTACCAACAGCAGCCCTTCGTAGGGATAGCCGGGATCGGCATGGTGTGCGATGCCGATGATCAGCGCTGCACCTACACCTAACGCGAGGATGCAGGTCATGCTCAGCGGCAGTAACAGATGGACATGCCGGCGCTGCAGGATCAGCGCGGCACACACCAGCAGGATGACCAGCACCACGATCCGCATGGCGATCACCCAGCCGAGATGCGATGCGGGCACCACCAGCACGTCGAGCGCAGCCAAAGCCAGCCAGATGAGCGTGGCGACGCTCAGCGCGATGCGTTTGAGCTCGAAGCTGTCTTCGAGCATGTGGGCGCGGTATTCGCGCTCGAGCACGCGGGAAAAACGCAACCAGCGAAACCCCAGGCTGAGCTGGTCGGCATAGGGGCTCGGACGAACTTCATCGAGCCAGGCGTGATAGTTAGGCACCGTCACCTCGTCATCTGGCGGCCTGCTCGACACCTTAGCCTTGTCATGGAGATGACGCCAGAAGCGCAGCGGCGAGTTCGCCACCCATGCTTTAGAGTTCGAACTCGGCCTGCAGGGCCGCACGCACGCAGTAGAGCACTGCCTCGTCGACACGTCCGGCGAACAAAGGCGCGATCTCACTGACTGCAGGAAGTTCGCCCTCGCCGTCGAGGAAGCTCTCCTGAATCTCACCGAGGAGCTCTTCGGGAAGGTCAAGCGCCTGCTCCAGGGTCAGTTGCTGCTCGGCGATGGCTTCGGCCAGCAGGCTGTAGACGTTCTTCTCGGTGCACTTGAGCTGCCCGGCAATCTGCGCAGGCGTCATGCCGGCACGTGCCAGACTGACCAGCTCGTGGCGCAGATCGGCCACCGGAGCCCGTGCTGCATCCGCGGCGGCGCCATTGAGCACCTCGAGGAAAGCCTGCCCGTAACGCTCCAGCTTGCGCGCACCCACGCCGCTGACCTCGGCCATCTCGCTCAGCGAGCTGGGCTGGCTACGCAGCATCTCCAGCAGCGTGGCGTCAGGGAAGATCACGTAAGGTGGCACGCTGTGCTCCTCGGCGAGCTTGCGACGCAGGCTGCGCAGGGCCTCCCACATGTCCCGCTCGTGGCCACGCACCAGTTGGCTGGCGGCGCTGCTGGAGGCCTTGGCCGCCTGCGCCGGCTTCGGTTCGCGGCGCAGTTGCAGGCTGACTTCACCGCGCAGCAGTGGCCTGCAGCTCTCGTCCAGACGCAAGCCACCGAAGCCTTCCAGATCGACATCGGCCAGACCACGGGCGACCAGCTGGCGGAACAGGGTGCGCCACTCGACCTCGGAAAAACCCTTGCCCACACCGAACACTGCCAGGTGCTGATGGCCGGCGGCGCGGATCTTCTCGTTATCGCGGCCGAGGAGAATATCCACCAGATGGCCGACCCCGTAGCGCTGACCGCTGCGGTAAATGGCAGACAGCGCCTGGCGCGCTGGCTCGGTGGCGTCCCAGGTCTCGACGCCGTCGATGCAGTTGTCGCAGTGCCCGCATGGCTGCGGTAGTTCCTCGTCGAAATAGGCCAGCAGTGCCTGACGACGGCAGCGTGTCTCCTCGCACAGGGCCAGCATGGCATCGAGCTTGTGCTGTTCGATGCGCTTGTGGCGCTCGTCGCCATCGGAGTTGGCCAGCATCTGCTTGAGGAAGATCACGTCCTGCAGGCCGTAGGCCATCCAGGCATCGGCTGGCAAGCCGTCACGGCCGGCACGACCGGTTTCCTGGTAATAGGCCTCCAGCGACTTGGGCAGGTCCAGGTGGCAGACGAAACGCACGTTGGGCTTGTCGATCCCCATGCCGAAGGCGATGGTCGCCACCATGATCAGGCCTTCCTCGTTGAGAAAGCGCTTCTGATGGTAGGCCCGCAGCTCGTTGGGCAGGCCGGCGTGATAAGGCAACGCCGGAAAGCCCTGGCTGCTGAGAAAGTCGGCGACCTCCTCGACCTTCTTGCGCGACAGACAATAGACGATGCCCGCATCGCCCTTGCGCGCAGCGAGAAAGCCGAGCAGTTGCTTGCGTGGCTGATCCTTGGGCTGGATGCGGTAGAAGATGTTCGGCCGGTCGAAGCTCGACAGGAAGCGCTCGGCGTTATCCAGATGCAGGCGCTGGACGATCTCCTCGCGGGTGCGCTTGTCGGCCGTGGCGGTCAGGGCAACGCGTGGCACCTGCGGGAAAAGCTCGGCAAGCTGGCCGAGCTGCAGGTATTCCGGGCGGAAATCATGGCCCCACTGCGATACGCAGTGCGCCTCATCGATGGCGAACAGAGCGATGTCCAGGCCCTGCAGAAAATTCAGCATGCGCGGCTGCACCAGGCGCTCTGGCGCCAGGTAGAGCATCTTGATCTGCCCGCGGCGGATGCGGTCGGCAATCTCGCGTTGTTCATCGACGCTGAGCGTGGAGTTCAATGCCACCGCTGCCACGCCCAGCTCGTCGAGTGTCGCCACCTGATCGTCCATCAGCGCGATCAGCGGGGAAACCACCACCGCCAGGCCTTCGCGCATCAACGCCGGCACCTGATAGCACAGCGATTTGCCGCCACCGGTGGGCATCAGCACCAGCGCATCACCGCCTGCCGCCACACGCTCGATGATCGCGGCCTGGTTGCCGCGAAAGGCGTCGTAGCCGAAAACGTCTTTGAGAATGCGCAGGGCGTGGTCGAGCATGAAGGCCTCCAAATCGAGCCGCGCATTATGCCGCAGGAACGCACTGAACAGGGCGCCTACCCGTCCGAAGCCGCTCAATCGCCTCTTGCAGAGCGCCTATGCTGGTCGCAGAGGCGGCGGTGAACTAGAATCCAACCTCGTTTATCCCAAGCCCCAAGGTAACCCCACGATGTCCTTCGCTGAGCAACTGTCCCGCCTGCAAGCCTTTCTCGATGCCGATGAGCTGCACGAAGAGGCGTTGGACTATGTGGCCGCCCACGGCTATCTCACTGCCCTGGCGATCTGCCCGGATCAGGTGCCGGAGCGCGAGTGGATCGATGCGCTGTTCGCCGAGCCGCCGCACTATCGCAGCGACGCCGAGCGCGAAGAGATCGAGAACACCCTGATCCACCTGAAGGCGCACATCGCACGTCAGCTGGCTGGCGAAGAAGAACCCGAACTGCCCTGCGATCTCGATCTTGGTGACGAGCCGGACGATTCCGACCTGCGCGGTTGGTGCATTGGCTTCATGGAAGGTGTGTTCCTGCGTGAAGCGGTTTGGTTCGAGGATGCCGAAGACGAAGTCAGCGAGTTGCTGCTGCCGATCATGGTCGGCTCCGGGCTGTTCGACGAGCAGCAGGAGTTCGCCGAGATTGCCCGTGATCGCGATCTGGTGGACAGCATGATCGATCAGATTCCCGAGCTGCTCACCGCCCTGTTCCTGCTGTGCCAGGCTCCGGAAGAAAAACCAGCGCTGCTCAAGCCCCGCCACTGACCGCGAGCCGGGGCACTGCTCCGGCTGCCGCCAAGACTGCCCATGCCGCATGACATCCAGCCAAGCCGCCATCGCAGTGTCCGCTATCTGCTGCTGGGCATCGGCTGGCTGAGCGTCGCCCTTGGGGTCCTCGGCATCTTCCTGCCGGTGCTGCCGACCACACCCTTCCTGCTCCTGGCTGCCGCGTGCTTCGTGCGCAGCTCGAGGCGCTTCTACATCTGGCTGGTCACCCATCCGCACCTGGGGCCTTGGATTCGCGATTACCTCGAAGGTCATGGCATCCCGCTCAAGGGCAAGGTCTACGCGCTGGTGCTGATGTGGGCGAGCATCGCCTTCTCCTGCTATCTGGTGCCCTTACCCTGGGCACGCGCCTTCATGCTCACCAGCGCGGTGCTGGTGAGCATCTACATACTCAAACAGAAAACCCTGCCCAATCCGTAAGCGCTCTGCATGGCCCGGATGCAATCCGGGCTACGAAGCCGGCCAACACCTCGACAACCTTTTGACACCGCTTTCTTTTTCCAGCGAAGCGACCGGCAAGAACTCGACACCTCGCCTAGACTTCGACGATCAGGCACTGAGACTCGACCCATGCGACGGCTGCGCATTCAGCGATGGCGGTGGCGACTGCTGATCCTCTGGATCGGCAGTGGGTTGCTGGCCGCGCTATCCCAGGCGGATTGGGACTTCGCCCTGATCATCAAGAATGCCGAGAGCCGCTACGGCAACCTCGGCCCAGCGCGAACCCGTCTGCTCGACTGGGAAGAGCTGATCAAGACCAGCGCGGCGTTGCCGGAGCCAGACAAGCTCAACGAGGTCAATCGTTTCTTCAACCGCAAGGTGCGCTTCGTCGACGACATTCAGCTCTGGCGCGAAAACGACTACTGGGCCACCCCCGTGGAAATGCTGGTCAAGGGCGCCGGCGATTGCGAGGACTATTCCATCGCCAAGTACTTCACCCTGCGACGCCTCGGCATCCCCAGCGAGAAGCTGCGCATCACCTACGTCAAGGCGCTGAACTACAACCAGGCGCACATGGTGCTGACCTACTACGCCAGCCCGAGCGCCGAACCGCTGGTGCTGGACAACCTGATCAACGACATCCGCCCCGCCTCACAGCGCAAGGACCTGCTCCCGGTCTACGCCTTCAATGCCGAAGGCCTCTACCTGCCTGGTTCCAACACCCGCAAGAGCGACTCGAAGAAGCTCTCGCGCTGGCAGGACATTCTGAAAAAAATGCATGCCGAGGGCTTCGCCGTGGGCGAAGGCTAGGAGGAAGAATATGTCCCTACTGAAACAACTGTTCCTCGCCATCTGCCTGTTCCTGGTCGTGGCCTTTACCGGCAGCTTCGTCGCCAGTGTCGAGACTTCACGTGAACAACTACTCAGCCAGCTACGCTCCCATGCCCAGGACGCGGCCACGGCTCTGGGCCTGTCGATGACGCCCCATGTGGATGACCCGGCGATGCTCGAACTGATGGTCAGCTCGATCTTCGACAGCGGCTACTTCGCCAGCATCCGCGTGGTGAGCATCCCTGAGAACAAGGTGCTGGTCGAACGCAACACCGAGGTGCGCGCAGAGAATGTCCCGCAGTGGTTCGTCGATCTGGTGAACCTAGAACCCGAAGGTGGCGACGCCCTGATCATGCGCGGCTGGGAACAGGCCGCAAGGGTCGAAGTGCTCAGCCATCCGCAATTCGCCCTGGCCAAGTTGTGGGACGGCGCCATTGGCAGCCTGATCTGGCTGTTGCTCTGCGGCCTGGTCAGCGCCGTGCTCGGCGGCTGGCTGCTGCGCACCCAACTGCGCCCGCTGGACAATATGGTGCAACAAGCGCAAGCCATTACCCGCCGCGAGTTCCTCACCCTGCCCCGCGTACCACGTACCCCGGAGCTGAAACGCGTGGTCCTGGCCATGAACCAGATGGTCGACAAGCTCAAGACGCTGTTCGCCGAAGAGGCCACACGCAGCGAAAAGCTCCGCGAAGAGGCGTACCAGGACAGCCTGACCGGCTTGGCCAACCGTCGCCAGTTCGATATTCGTCTGGACAATCAACTGGTAGTCAACGAGCAGAATGCCGAGGGCTATCTGCTGCTGTTGCGTGTCAACGATCTCGGCGGGCTCAATCAACGTCTGGGCGGGCAACGTACCGATGCGCTGATCAGCGCCCTGGGCGATCTGCTCAGGCGCCTACTGGAAGCACCGGAATGCGGCGAATGGCTGGCCTCGCGCAGCCGCGGTGGCGAGTTCGCCCTTCTTGCACCGGGGTTGAACGGCGATGACGCAGATCGTCTCGCTGAAGAGATCAGCGAGCACCTGAGCAACCTGCGCCAGACCGGCGCCAGTGACTGCAACCCCGTGGCCCATATGGGGATCGCTGCATTCCGCCCCGGCGAGGATCCCCCCAGCGTGATCGGCCGCGCCGACCAGGCGCTGGCCCAGGCCCAGAGCAATGCAGAACGCTGCTGGGAACGCCTGGACGATTTCAACGCACAGAGCGGTCATGGTCTTCATGACTGGCGCGGCTGGATCGACGATGCGCTGAACCAGGGCAAGTTGCAGCTGTATTTCCAACCCGTGGTCGAATGCGTTTCCGGCAAGCTTCTGCAGCGCAAGGTGCTGGCGCGGCTGCTGGATCCACAAGGCGAAGCCATCGCTGCCGGGCGTTTCCTGCCCTGGATCGAACGCCTCGGCTGGGGCGCCCGCTTCGACCTGGCCATGCTTGAGCATGTACTCACCCACCTTACCCTCCATGCCGAACCGCTGGCACTGAGCCTGTCGGCCGCCACGCTGCGCGAGCCGGCGAATCGGGAGCGAGTTCTCACCCTGCTAAGAAGCCGCCCGGAGCAGGCAAACCTGCTGACCCTGGAGGTGGACGAACGTCACCTGCCACCGCCGGCAGAACTGGAGGCATTGAGCCAAAGCCTGCGTGAGCTCGGTTACGGGCTGGGTCTGCAGCATTTCGGCGGTCGCTTCAGCCTGATCGGTAACCTGACCCACTTGGGCCTGGCCTACCTGAAGATCGACGGCACCTATATCCGCGCCATCGACAAGGAGAGTGACAAGCGGTTATTCATCGAGGCGATCTTCCGTGCCACCAACAGTATCGACCTGCCGCTGATCGCCGAAATGGTGGAAACCCGGGGAGAACTGGAGGTGCTGAGCGAGTTGGGCATCCATGGGGCCATGGGCCGACTTATCGGTGCCCCCGCCCCCCTGCTATGAGTTGCATGAAAAACGATCAGTTGAAGTCAGTGATCATGTCTGGAAAGGCGAGGCACGGTCTGCACGCCCAACGCCAGTCCGAGCCCGCGGCTATACCAGATCATTATCCTCATCACCGAGCAGACCGCTCAGGCCTTCGATCTCGGCACGGGCGATGGCACGTTGGTCGAGTTTCTGGCGAGCTGCCTCGGGCAGATCGGTGTAGCGGATGACGCCACGCTCGACCAGTACGCTGACCACGTCTTCGAGCACACGAACCAGCTCCAGGTCGGATTGTTTCAGGCTATCCAGCCGTGCCTTGACCTCTTCCTTGGCAGCCAGCCAGTTATGCAGCTCCTCGCTCTCGACCGCCAGGTTCTCCGTCATCCCCTCGAAGGGTTGGTGTTCAACCCGCAACAAACGCCCGGCCGCGTCGCGCTGTACGTAAACCATCGTTGCCTCCAGCAAACGCCATAAAAAAAGCCCGCTCCCTGAACGGGTAGCGGGCTTTACTCTAGTTGAGTGCTTCGGCTAAGGAAACTCTGATAAACATTTCCGTTTGTCTGAGAAGCCGCTGACCTGAGGCCAACGGCTCCTTCGCACCTCAGGCGACCAACTGATCGTGGTCCAGCATGCCTTGGATGATATCCGCTGCATTGCCGCCGGACAGCACGGTGTTCTCCAGGGTGATGGTCTGATCCACCGGCGCACTGCTTCCTGCGCTGGCCACGTTGATCACCGTACTGCCCGGATTGCTGACGAAGTCGAAGCTCAGATACTGGGTCAGTACATCGGCGCTGGCGGGGCCATCGATACCCTGCAACAGCTGGGACAGATCCAGCTTGTCCGCGCCGTTGCCGAAGTCCTTGACGATATCGTGATAGTTGCCACCACGGTCATCGGCCGTCCAGACGAAGATATCGTCGCCGGCGCCGCCGACCAGAACATCGTTGCCTCTGCCGCCAATCAGGGTGTCATTACCGTCGCCGCCCTCCAGACGATCGTTGCCCCCCAGGCCACGGAGCGTGTCGTTACCGCCCAACCCGAGCAGCACGTCGCTCGCTTCGCTACCGAGCAGGGTATCGTTGAGCGCCTCGTTGCCCATCAGCACATTCGGCTGCACCGCGGGAGCAGAGCCGATGCCGACCACCAGACGGGCCTCGCTGACATCACCGTCCGGCTGCGTCAGGCGGTAGGTAAACACTTCCTCCTTGCCGAGATTGGCGTAATCACTGTTGGGCGTATAGGTATAGGACCCGTCACCCTGTATCACCAGGGTTCCCCACTGGCCGACAATCGTCTTGGAAGTACCCACGGCGACAAAGCTGCCGTTATCCAGCACGCTGAGCACGGCCCCTTCGCTGCCTTTGCTGTCCACCGCTCCCCAAGGGTGGGCGCTGCCCACGTAGTTGTTGGGATCGGTCAGGACGTTGCCCGCTACTGCCGTGGCGGTATCGACCAGCATCGCGGCTGCAACGGTGATCAGGGTGATGTTGTCCACCCGCACGCGGAAACTGCTGCTGTTGTTAGTGCGATCATTGACCTCGAAGTAGAGGCGATAAGTACCTTCGCCCACGCTGTTGCTGGTGACGGTAGTCGCGTTACTGGACGCATGGGTGCCGCTCTGCACCAGCTCCCAAGCGCTGCCGTTCTGCTTGTACAACGTCCAGGTGAACTGATCTCCCGAGCCGCTGCTACTGAAGTTGCTGATGCTGCCCAGGTCGAACGAGACCTTGGCCGTGCTGCCCTCAGCCACCTCGAAGGTCGGTGTTGCAGCCTTGGTACTGACCCCGGCGTTACGGTCGCTGTCAATGAGCTGAAGTGCCCCACCCTGCACACTGACGCCATTGGACGAACTGATCGCGGATACGCCCCACTTGTTGCCCGCGACAGCCATGACATTGGCCTGCGTGATCACCGTGGTTTCATTGCCGCTCACGTTGCCGTTATCGGTGGTATCGAATATCCACGGGTTGTGGTTGGGCCCGGACGAGGCCGGATTGCTGGTGCTGGAAAAGTTCGCCAGCACCTTGGTTACAGAGTCGGGGGTAACCAGGGTCTGCCCGACGATGGCCTGGTTGTAGTTGTCGTAGGCATACACCTCGCTGCGGTCGGTAATGGTCAGCTCGAGATCGGCAGACACCGCATCGCCATCACGATCGACCAGGGTGTAGCGGATGGTGTCCGTCACATCTTCGGCAACATCGCCGTTGAAGTTGTAGGTGTAGGCACCGGTGACCAGGTTGACGCTGAACGAACCCCCTCCTGCAGTGGTGAAGGTCAGCGTTTGGCTCGCGGCATCGTAGCCGGCGGAGGCGCTGGTGTAGGTCACACCGTTGTGGGTGATCGCCGCGACCGGCTGCAGACCCGGACCGTCTGCACCAAAGCCATTGCTGCCCTCGCTGATCAGGTTGCCGGAGATCACCGTGCCGGTCACGGTGCCCTGCAGGGTGTCATTGAGCTGGTTGAGGTTGGAGACCAGGATGCCATCGGTGTTGACACCCGCCTTGCCGTCATAGGCGATGGGGTTGAGCAGCGTCTTGTCGAGTTCGCTGCCCAGCCCCATGCCCAGCGCGTAGGACTTGATGCCCTTGGCGTTGAGGAAGGCGATCCAGGCTGCCTCCTCGCTAGCGCCGATGCCATCGCCCAGTTCCGGGTTGTACTGACTGCCATTGTTGTTATTGCCGGGGTTGGCGTTGGACAGGGTTGGCTGACCGTCAGACAGGAAGTACGAGACGCTCTGCACACTGGTGCCTGTGAGTTTGCCGTACGAGTCGTAGGCATTCATCGCCTTGATCAGCGCATCGTCATAGTTGGTCGAGCCATTGCCGGCGTTGTCGGCCAGCGCGGTGAGCCAGGCCTTGGCGTCGGCGGCGGTCATCCAGACGTTGCCCACGGCACTGGCCGTATTGGCGAAGGTGACGATACGTACCATGACGTCACCAAGGTTGTCGTAGCTGTCGATCAGGCGTTGCACCGCGTCCTTGGCCAATGCCAGCTTGCTGCTGAAACCACTGACACCCGACGGGGCGTCGTCCATACTGCCGGACAGATCCAGCACCACCATGAGGTTGGTGTGGATGCCTTGCGGTTCGCTGGCAGACTTGGCGATGTCATCGGGCGTGGCCGGCGAGTCGTCATCCACCGTGATCGTCAGGCTACCCGTGGCCGGAGCCGAAGGCGCCGCGGAGTCCCAGACCTTGTAGGAGAAGGCCAGGTTCAGGTCGTTCTCGTCTGCCGTACCGGCAACGCTCGGTGCCGAATGATCGAGCGGTTTGAACAGCTTGAAGCTGTATTGCCCGGTATCCGAGTTGGTCAGGCTGAGAGTGAAGACCGGATTGCCACCGGCATCGAACGCACTCAGCGTCTTGCCATCGACACTGAGCTGATAGTTGAGCGCCAAGCCGCCTGAAGACAGGCTGCCAAGGCCACTGGTATCCCAGGCAAAACCACCGAAGCTGTCCACCTGATAACCGAGCGCCCCACTGGCCGTGGTGGCTTCGCCAGCCAGGTCGTTGGGGCCTCCGGCCAACCCATTGGGCAAGCCATCTTCGTCGACGCTGCCGGAGGCCTGGCCACCGACCGGGTCATTGCCGCCGAGCGTGAGGGTCACGGTGGCCGTGGAAACGTCACCATCGCCGTCGGTGATCTGATAGGTGAACACCTCCGTACCGGCGCTGGCCCCACTGCCGGCGCTGTAGACCAGATTACCGCTGGGATCGATGACCAGCGTACCGCCCTGACTGCCCTGGCCGATGATCTGCACCGGCGAGACGCTTGCCTTGCCATCGTTGCCAAAGCTGTCGTTGCCGGTGAGGTCGTTGACGTTGCCGACGACCTGATCGACTGCCGAGCGTGAGACCTCACCGGCAATCTCATCGTTGACCGCCATCGGTGCGTCATCACGGAAGCCCAGCACCTTACCCAGGTCGATACTGGCCGAATCCTGATCGCCGTCGGCATCGGTGATGGTGGCCTGCAGCCCGATCTTGTCACCGCCCAGCAGATGCAACTCATCCGGCTGGGCGGTGGGATGAACCACGGCCCTCAGTTGCGTCAGAGTCACCAGTCCTGCGGCGTCGACGCTCAGGGTGAAGACCAGCTCGTTACCGGTTTCGGTACGGCCTTCGAGCACCGAGCCGTTGAACACCAGCTTGACCGCTTCATCGCTCTCGGTATCGACCAGCCCGGAGTTCGGCGACTTGATTACCAACGCGTAGACCAGAGAACCGGGGCCGTCGGCACCATACTCGGCGTTGAAGGCCGAGCTGAAGTTGCGGCTGACCGTTGCATCCGGCGTACCCAGATAGGTCTCGTCCACCTGCAGCGGCATGCCCCAGGTCACGTTGGTGTTGACGTCGTTGTAGTCGTAGTCGGGATTGTTGGTCACGTCCTCCCAGTTCTGGTTGCCGGGTGCGGCGTTGTCCTGCAGGTGCGAGCCGCCCGGGTTGAACTCGGCGCGGTCGAACAGCACGCTGGCACCGCCAGCACCTTTCAGCGGCACCCCGTTCAGCAAGGCCTGCCAGTTGCCATCAGCATCCTGCCCGAAGGTCAGCTCGGCGCCATTGCTCAACGCAAGATTGGCGGCGCCATTGGGGATGATGAAGAAGCCGACCTCACTTGGATCGAGCCCATCCAGATCGAAGGTGGTTCCCGCCGCCTGCGCCTTCACATCAGCCCAGATCACCTTGCCCACGGATGGATTGCCGTCGGCATCTCGCGAGTAATAGCCGTAGCTGTTGTGATAGCCGGCGTCGCTGCCGAGGAAGGTGGCCTGCGACTCGAAGCCCGGCTGCATGGCCTGGATGGTCGGGGTGTCGTCGTTGACCGTGACCACGAGTTTGCCCTCGGCGGTATCACCGTCACCGTCGGTCACGGTGTAGCCGATCTGCAGCGTGATGTCGTTTTCGTCCTGGCCAGCCGGATGCATCAGGGGTTGGTGCAACTCCAGCTGGTACTTGCCGAGCGCCGGATCGGTCAACACCACGGTCACCAGCGTGCCACGCGCGGCACTGCTGATGGTCAGCGTCTTGCTGTCGGCGTTCCAGGTGGAGGTGACGTTCTCGGTGCCCAATACGCTCGGCCCGGACAGGGAGATACCACGCAGACCATCGGAGCCGGCGTCGAATACCAGCGTGCCGGAGACCGTGGTGTTCGTCCCCGTCACATCGCCCTCGCCACCGTTGATGCCATTGGGCAGGCCTTCATCATCCAGCGCGTAGGCGGCATTGGTGGTGCCCGCGGAGGGGCCATCGTCCTCGAAACCGACTACCTTGCCCAGATCCAGACTGGCGCTGTGGGAGTCGCCGTCCTTGTCATAGACGGTCACACCGAGTTTCAACACACCGTCTTTGATCGACGCCAGTTCGTCATGGTTGCTGGTATTGCCGTGGGCGATGGCCTCGTATTGCACGAGGGTCACACTGCCACTGCCGGCATTGACGCTGACCTTGAATACCGTGACGCCATTGGCCACCCCCAGCACGTTGCCGTCGGCATCCTTGTACAGGCGAATATCACCGCCTGCGGTAGCATCCAGCCCGGAGTCCACACCGTCCTGGCTCAGATTCAACTCGAAACGAGTACGCGACGTGTCCTGGCCATCCGAACCGGCATCCACCGTGAGCTTGAACAGATCCTTGCCGTCGATGCTGGCATAGCCGAGCACATCGCCATGGCCTTGCTCATCATTCGGCGCGACATGGCCATTCTCGTTCTGGCTGGAACCGGTGGTACCCACCGATTCGTCGACGTACAGCTTGGTGCCATGCTGCAGCTCGAACCTGGTGATTTTCGGGCCGTCATCCTCGAAGCCGACCACCTTGCCCAGATCCAGGCTGGCGCTCTGCGGGTCGCCATCCTTGTCATAGACCGTCACGTTCAGCTTCAGCACGCCATCCTTGAGCAGCGCCAGCTCGTCATGGCTGCTGGTGTCGCCATGGGCGATGGCCTTGTACTGCACCAGGGTCACGCTACCGTCAGCGGCATTGACGCTGATCTTGAACACCGTGACGCCATTGGCTTTACCCAGGATGCTGCCATCGGCCTCCTTGTACAGCAGGATGTCGCCGCCGGCCGTGGCATTCAGCCCGGAGTCCACACCATTGCCGGCAAGGCTCAGGGAGAAGCGGGTACGGCCGCTGTCCAGACCATCGGAACCACCATCGGCGATCAGCTTGAACAGATTCTCGCCGTCGATCCGGGCGTAACCCAGCACATTGCCGTGGCCCTGCTCGTCATTCGGCGCAGCCTGACCGGGTTCGTTCTGGCTGGAACCACCTTTGCCAACGGATTCGTCGACGTATAGCTTGACGCTGTGACCCAGCTCGAACTTGATGATTTTCGGGCCGTCGTCCTGGAAGGAGAAATAGGACGAATTGCCGCCGGCAAGCTCGACCTTCGCGGTACGGGTCACCGCGTCACCATCACCGTCGACACGGGTTACCTGATACTGCAGCTGCAACGAGCCCTGGTGTTTGATCAGCAGATCGACCGCCTCGTCGAAACGCTGATCGTTGTCCGGATGGCGGATCGCTTCGAACAGCGTGGTCTGCAGTTGCGGCTGACCATCGACAGTGACGATGGCGATGGTGAAGACCGTATCGCCAGTGGCGTCGACACCCTTGATGACCTGGCTGTTGGCCGGGTCGACGAACAGGCGGATGGCACCGCCATTGGTGGCCGACAGTGTGGTGGCCAGCCCCTGGGCCGGCACCCCGGAGAAGCTCAGCGTACCGCTCAGCGAAGCCTGGCCATCAGCCCCGGCTGCCCCACCGATGGTGAACAGCGAAGTCAGGCCACCGGCAAGTTGGGTGGTGACCTTGGCCAACGCGCCATTGTCGTCGTTCATGTAGCCCTGGCTCTGGTCGTCGTTCGCGGCGTAACGATCCTGATTGCCACGGGTTTCGTCCAGCGCCACTTCCAGCTGAGCCAGTGCCTGAGTATTTACCCCGAGGCTCAGGGTCGGCACATCGTCCTCGATATTGATGACGAACAGGCCGCCAACACCTTCGGGGATGTTCAGCGGATCGCCATCACCGTCGGTGATGGCCAGCAGATGGGTGAAGTCGATGCCGATCTGGCCAGCGCTCGACCACAGCTCACTGTCGTTGCCATCGGCCTGCGGATGGTCGATCGGCCCTTGCAGGGTGAAGGTGAAGCTGCCATCGGCATTGATCACCAACTCGAATACCGAATAGCCACCCACTTCGTCGGCGGCCGTAGCAGTCAGCGTGGTGCTGAGCAGATTGCCGTCGCCATCGAAGCTTTCACTGACCGAATAGACCAGCGGCTTATCGCCGGAGGTCAGCCCCTGGCCGTCCAGCAACGCGGCAGCGCCATCGCTGTCTACCAGGCCGAAGCTGCCGGGCCCGTCGGCACCGAAGGCCACTAGCGAGGCCAGCGTGCCGGCACCACCAGCCGTGCTGATGACCAGCGTCTGCCCAGCTTCCTGATTACCAGCGTTGGGTGACGTCAGTTTGTCTTCATGCACCGTGCCACCGATGGCAGGCGGCGTCTTGGCCGTCCAGGTGGCCTGGATATTGACGTCGTTGTAGTCGTTGTCGCTGTCGCCGTTGTTGACGTCTTCCCAGTTCTGGTTGCCGGGCGCGGCGTTATCCTGGACATGAGACTTGCCATCGGGGTTGAGCGCGTTATCGCCGAAGACGATGGACGCCCCGCCCGATCCGGCCAGCGGGGTATCACCCACGAATGCCTGCCACTGGCCGTCGACCAGCTGGAAGCTGACCTCGGTGCCATTGGCCACACCATTGACGTTGCCATTGGGAATGATGAAGAAGCCGACACTGGCGGGATCGAGCCCCTCCAGCGTGACACTGCTGCCGATGTAGAGCTTGCTGGTATCGGACCAGATCAGCACACCGCTGACCGGCATGCCGTCGTCACCCTTGATGTAGTAGCCATAACTGTTGGCATAGTCGGCATCCCCCCCCTTGTAGGTCAGGGTCAGGCAATGCTCAGGCTCTCCGACCACCAGCTCCGGCACGTCGTCCTGGACATTGACGACGAACAGGCCACTGGAGCCTTCCGGCAGCTGCAGGCGGTCGCCATCGCCATCGGTGGCAGTGAACAGGTGGGTGAAATCGATGCCGAAGACGCCATCGTTAGCCCACAGCTCGCCGTCATTGCCATCTGCGACCGGATGATCGATCGGCCCCTGCAGCTCGAAGTGAAAACTGCCATCGGCGTTCACCGTCAGGGTGAAGACCGGGTAGCTGCCCAGGCCATCGGCGGCAACGGCAGTCAGCGTGGAGCTGACCAGCTGTCCGCCGACAATGCTCTCCTCCACCAGGTAGACCAGACTCTCACCGCCTGACGTCAGCCCCTGAGCCTCCAGCAAGGCCGTGGCGGTGGTGCTGTCGACCAGACCGAAGACACCAGGACCGTCGGCACCGAAGGACACCAGCGACGCCAGATTGCCCGCCCCACCTTCAGTGCTGAGCACCAGGGTCTGGCTGCCAGCGTCCGGGTTGCCGGCATGGGGATGACTCAACAGATCCTCGTGTACAGTGCCGCCCAGTGGAGGCTGTTGCGGATCGAGGGTCTTGAGAATCGGTACGTCGTCCTCCACGTCGATCACGAAGCTGCCGGCCGGGAAGCCTGCGGCAATCGGGTCGCCGTCCCCATCGGTGGCCACCAGCACAGCGGAGAAGTCCAGTGCCTGGCTGTTGTCGCCAAGGGTTTCCGAGTCAACCCCGTTCGGATCCTCGTGATCCAGCACCCCCTTGAGAGTGAACCGATAACTGCCGTCAGCCCCCACCACCAGGGTGAATACCGTGCTGCCGCCCTCACCTGCGGTGGCAGTCAGGGTGGTGCCATCGAGCGATACGCTGTAGACCAGCCCCACACCACCAGAGGTCAGGCCAAGCGCCTGCAGGCCGGACAAGGCCCCGGGTGCCTGACTCAGATGGAAAGTCCCGCGGCCATCGGCACCGAAGTTGACCAGGGCATCCAGCGTATGCGGCCCACCTTCGGCTATCAGGGTTTGCGCCGGCTCGTTATCCGCTTCAGCGTTGCCATTGCCGAGCACGTCCTCATGCACCAGCCCACCAACCACGGGCTGTTGCGGGTTTGGCTGGGCTGGCAGCGGTACGTCGTCCTGGATATTGATGACGAACAGCCCCTTCGCGTCTTGCGGCATTTGCAGCGGATCGCCGTCGCCGTCCGTCGCGGTGATCAGGCGGGTGAAGTCGATGCCGATACCGCCCTCCGATGCCCACAGTTCCGTGTCGTCGCCATCGGCACGCGGATGATCGACCGGGCCCTGCAGCTCGAAACGGTAGCTGCCGTCCGAATTCACCGTCAGGGTGAACACCGGGTAGCCACCGACACCGGGAGCAGCTGTGGCAGTCAGCGTGGTGCTGACCAGATTACCGTCATCGTCGTAACTTTCGTTGATGCTGTAGATCAATGCCTGGCCGCCCGACTTCAAGCCCTGGGCGGACAGCTCGGCCGCCACCGCAGGAGCATCGACCAGGCCGAACTCACCCGGGCCGTCGGCGCCGAAGCTGACCATTGCCATGAGACTGTCGGCAGCTCCCTCGGAACTGACCACCAGACGCTGCCCGGCCTCGGGGTTGCCCTGATGCGGCGTGGTCAGCAGGTCTTCATGCACGGTACCGCCAACCAGGGCCTTGCTGCTCCAGCTCACCTGGATGTTGACATCGTTGTAGTCGTTGTCGCCGCCGAGGTTGGTGTCTTCCCAGTTCTGGTTGCCCGGTGCGCCATTGTTCTCGACATGAGACTTGCCATCGGGGTTGAGAGTCGAGTCGTCAAACACCACGTTGGCACCCGCTTCGCCTACCAGCGGCATATCCCCGATGAACGCCTGCCACTGGCCATCGACCAGTTGAAAGGTCACTTCGGAGCCACTGGCAATGACGTTGGCCGCACCGTTGGGAATGACGAAAAAGCCTACCTCGCTGGGATTCAGCCCGTGCAAGGTTACGGAGACACCATCACTCAGAGCCGAGACATCGCCCCAGATGATCTGGCCGCTGACCGGCAAGCCATCCGGCCCCTTGATGTAATAGCCATAGCTGTTGCTATAGCCCGCATCACCGCCCATGTAGGTCAGGGTCAGGCAATGGTTGTCGTCGACCAGAACCGGCACATCGTCTTCGATATCGATCACGAAACTGCCAGCGTTGAAACCGCCGGAAACCGCATCGCCATCGTAGTCGGTGGCGATCAGCAATTTGGAGAAGTCCAGCGCCAGACTGTCATCACCCAACCGCTCGGAGTCATCACCATCAGCACGCGGATGATCGATCGGTCCCAGCAGCGTAAAGGTGTAACCACCCTCGGGGGTGACCACCAGGGAGAAGACAGGCACACCGCCCAGCTCGGTCACGGCGGTCAGGGCAGTGCCATCCGGAGAGACGGAATAGACGAGTTTGTCGCCGCCCGACTTCAGCCCCAGAGCCTGCAGATCGGCCAGTGCATCGGGATCGGTGCTGAGGTGGAAGCCCCCCCGGCCGTCGGCGCCGAAGTCGACCAGAGCATCCAGGGTACCTGGCCCACCGCTGATCTCGGACGTCTGCACCGGGCTACTACCGGGCTCGGCATTGCCAGTGCTCAGGGCGTCTTCGTGTACCAGTCCTCTGACGATCGCACACTGCCCCTCGCTGGCCACCGGGCTGTCATCGTCCACCAGGATGCTCAGCCTGCCGCTGGCCGGCGTGCCATTGCCGTCGGTGATGGTGTAGTTGAACTGGTAGAGAATGTCGTTTTCATCGCTGCCACCCAGTGCGGGGGCAACATGGTCGAGCGGCGCAAAAAGCTGGAACTGATAACTGCCGGTCAGGAAATTGGTGACCTGAGCGACAAACACCAGGGTTTCGCCTGCGTAGGCGCTCAGGGTCAGGCCATCGGGGCTCACCTGATAGATCAGCGGCGTGCCGCCGGAGCTGATGCCCATCGCGGCCAGCCCGGCAGTGGACCAGGTGAAGCTGCCCGGCCCGTCGGGGCCGAAGCTGTAACCCAGCACTCCGGAGACTGACGTAGCCTCCCCGTCGAGATCGTTCACCCCGCCGATGATGCCATCCGGCAGACCATCTTCATCCACGGCGTTGGAGGCGTTGCCGCCGGTGGGTGTGCCATCGGGGTCTGCGGTAGCGATGGGCAGAGCTGCCGGAAACTCCGGCCCGTCCACCAGGCCTGCGGTGTCAAAGCCGATGACCGGATCGAGCGCCCCGCCGACCTCACTGAGCATCACAAAGGAATGACCACCGCCGGCGCCGCCCGCACCACCGGCACCAGCACCCGGGCCGGCGGCAGTGGCTTCACCTTCCTGGGTCGGGTCGACGCCAGCTTCGATGGCCGCCTGCAGACGCTCGACATCGGTGAGGTCGTCATCGCTCGGCGCCGCCGGAGACGGTTCTGCAGCCGGAGCTTGCGGCGTGTTGCTGGTGGCAAGCATCTGTGCATCGAGCGTCATGCTGCTGTCGCGTCCAAGCGTCAACTGCTGCCCGTTGGTCATGGCTACGGCAACGGCCCCGGAGGCTCCCGTTACCAGTTGCTCGCCGGCATAGACCCGGTCACCTTCACTGACTGGCCGGCGCGATCCATCGCTCGCTACCGCGAACACTTCGCCGACAACCTGACTGACGACACCAATGAGAGTAGCCATGATTCCATCCTCACTACAGCTGCCGACCACCGTCGACACGTACCTACCGAAAGGGTCAGCACACCTTTTCGAAGTCGAGGAGAGAACCTGACAGCTGCTGGAAGTAGAACGGCGCAAAAATCCAAAAAGCGCTACTGACAAAAAAATGTCACAACAGCATGCGTCGAACTACTCCATCAGTGAATCCCCGCCCTTTTGATGCCTGACTGCCCGTTTTCAGCTGTGCAGCCCCGAAAACAGGGACTCGCGCAGCTCACAGGTTCAAACAATGTGCTGCTTTTCTCAGAGTTCATAAGATTTTTTCCGAATATGGCTTGTGAAAAAATCGTCTTAGCCTCTCCCGAAAGTTGTTCTTATCTCTGATGTTACAAGCCTGAAACGGTTTAGCAGGCAGAAACGCCATTTTTATGGCGACAGGATAAGAACTCTAGTAAGGAGAAACGCCAATGCGCACCTTGACACCGCTTTGGAGCGCCATGCTTTTGGCGACTGTTTACAGTCAGGCGCAAGCCATGAATCTCTCGGAAGCGATTCAGAGCACGCTGGATAACCATCCGGAGATCCACGCTGCCGCCAATAGCCGACTCTCATCGGATGAGGATGTGAAATTCGCCAAGGGCGGTTACCTGCCCACCGTCGACCTGCTGGTCGGCTATGGTCGCGAACGCACCGACAGCCCCAGCACCCGGGGACTGGGCGATCACAACAAGGAAACCCTGAACTACCGTGACGCCGAGCTGCGTCTGCGTCAGATGCTGTTCGACGGTTTCAACACGCCCAACGAAGTGGCGCGCACCAAGGCCGTGGTCAACTCCCGCGCCTACCGCCTGCTCGGGACCTCCGAGAGCCTGGCGCTGCGCACCGTCGAGGTCTACCTGGATCTGCTGATGCGTCGCGAGATGGTCACCCTGGCCCGCAACAACCTGCAGGCCCACCAGCGCATCAACGACCAGATCGGTCTGCGCAGTCGCCAGGGTGTAGGCAGCACAGCGGACCTGGACCAGTCCGAAGCGCGTCTGGCCCTGGCGCAGAACAACCTCTACACCGAAGAAGTCAACCTGGCCGATGCCGAAGCCAACTTCTTCAGCGCCGTCGGGCGCCTGCCGGACGAGCTGGAGCCGCCCCCTTCGATCAAGGGCAGCCTGCCCGCTGACCTGATGGCCGCCCGGCAAACGGTGATGGAAAACAACCCGTTCCTGAAATCGGCGCAAGCCGATGTCAACGCTGCCGAGAAACAGTACGAGGTTGCCAAGTCGCCCTTCTACCCGCGCTTCGACCTGGAGCTGGCCACCTCGGCCAACGACAACGTGCAGGGCGACGAAGGTCACTACAACACCTGGCGAGCCGCCGTGGTGATGAACTACAACCTGTTCAACGGCATGCGCGACAAGGCCCGCCTGCAGTCCGCCGCGCACCAGATCAACGAGTCGATGGACATCCGCAACAACGCCCTGCGCGTGCTCAACGAAAACCTCTCGCTGGCCTGGAACGCCATGGAGAACGCCCGTCTGCAAACCCCCAAGGCACGTGATTACGCGGACTACACCGCTCGCGTTCGCGAGGCCTATCAGCAGCAGTTCAGTCTGGGACAGCGCACCCTGCTCGACCTGCTCGACAGCGAAAACGAACTGTTCACCGCCAACCGCCGCTATACCGAGGTTCGCTACAGCGAAGAGTTCTCGATGTACCGCGTCGTAGCCGCCATGGGGGACCTGCTGCGTCAGCAACAGGTCGTGGTCCCGGCAGAAGCCGTAGCGCTCACGGAAGTGAAAAGCGAAGCACGCTTGCCGGACATGAAGTGAGCCCCGGCTCGAAGGGCCTGCATGAATCCCGGCAGGCCCGAAGCGCAACAGAGGGCTGAACAGGCTCCGAGGAGTAGTAGAAATTGACCACCATGGAACGACCAGGGCCGGCATGTGATCCACGGCTCAGTCACGACGATCCGCTGTTGGATGGTTTATTGATCCTTTGCCGGCTGCACGGCTGCAGTGCCAGTCGTGGCAGCCTGAGTGCCGGCCTGCCATTGCCGGCGCAGCGTCTGAGCCCCGATCTGCTGCCCCGCGCTGCGGCACGGGCCGGGCTGCAGGGTCGCCTGCTGCAACGCGATCTCGCCAGCATTTCACCGCTCAACCTGCCGGTACTGCTGCTGCTCAAGGATGGCCGCAGCGCCGTGCTGCGCCAGTGGGGAGCCAAACAGCAGGCGCAGATCCTGCCCTGCGAAACCGACGGCGGCGAGCAGTGGGTCAGCCGCGAGCAGCTGTCCGCCGTATACAGCGGCCAGGCCTTCTTCGCGCGCCCACGACACGAGCTGGAAGAAGCCCGGACACCGCTGGTGCCGCGTATCGAAGCCTGGTTCCGCGACACCCTCAAGCTGTCGCGCTGGCTGTACACCGATGCGGTGCTGGCCAGTCTGCTGATCAACCTGCTGGGGCTGATGGTGCCGCTGTTCGTGATGCAGACCTACGACCGCGTGGTACCCAATCAGGCCATCTCGACACTCTGGGTTCTGGCCATCGGCCTGTTCATCGGCACCGGTTTCGAGCTGCTGCTCAAGGTACTGCGCGCACACCTTCTGGATACCGCTGGCAAGAAGACCGATGTGGTGCTTTCGGCGACCCTGTTCGAGCGCATCACCGGCATGTCGATGAAGGCAAGGCCGGCGACCATCGGCGGCTTCGCGCAGAGCATCCACGACTTCCAGGGGCTGCGGGACTTCCTCACCGCCGTGACCCTGACCAGCCTGATCGACCTGCCCTTCTCCCTGTTGATGCTGCTGGTGATCGGCCTGATCGGTGGGCCGCTGGTGGCCATCCCGCTACTGGCCTTCCCCATCACCATCCTTTTCGCCTGGATCATCCAGGTGCGCCTTCGCGACACGGTGCAGAAGAGCCTGCAACTGGGCGCACAACGCCAGGCTCTGCTGATCGAAACGCTTGGCGGACTGGAAATGCTCAAGGTTTGTGGTGCCGAAAGCGAACGTCAGCATCAGTGGGAACAGACCCATGGCGCCCTCACCCGCCTGGATAGCCATGCCAAGTTCCTCGCCTCGCTGGCCACCAACGGCACCCTGTTCCTGCAGCAGTTCGCCGGCATGGCCACCATCGTTTCGGGGGTCTATCTGATCATCGCCGGCAACCTCAGCGTCGGCGCACTGGTTGCGTGTTACATGCTCGGCAGCCGGATTCTCGCACCGCTCGGTCAGATCGCCGGGTTGATCACCCGCTACCAGCAGGCGCGTCTGACCATGACCAGCACCGACGCCCTGATGGCCCTGCCCCAGGAACGCCAGGACAAGCAGCGCCCGCTGGACCGCACGCAACTCAGGGGAGCATTGGAGGTCCGCCAGATCAGCTTCACCTATCCCGGTCAGAGCGCGCCGGCACTGAGCAACGTCAGCCTGCGCCTGGGGGCCGGCGAACGTCTCGGCATCATCGGGCGCAGCGGTTCGGGCAAGAGCACCCTGGCGCGCCTGCTGATGGCCTTCTACAGCGCCGATGAAGGCCAGATCCTGCTGGACAATCTCGACCTGCGTCAGCTCGATGTGGCCGACCTGCGTCACCAGATCGGCTACGTCGCCCACGACCTGCCGCTGCTGGCCGGCAGCCTGCGCGACAACCTGACCCTGGGGGCACGCTACATCAGCGATGCGCGCATGCTCGAAGTGGCCGAACTGACCGGGGTAGTCGACCTGGCGCGACAACATCCGCAAGGCTTCGACCGCCCGGTGGGCGAGCGTGGTCAGCTGCTGTCCGGGGGCCAGCGCCAGGCCGTGCTGCTGGCCCGCGCGCTGTTGCTCGACCCGCCGATCCTGGTACTCGACGAGCCCACCAGCGCCATGGACAACACCAGCGAAGACCTGCTGCGCCAGCGTCTGCACAGCTGGGTACAGGGCAAGACGCTGATCCTCATCACCCACCGCGCGTCCATGCTCAGTCTGGTCGATCGCCTGGCCGTGCTGGACAACGGCCACGTCGTGGCGGACGGGCCCAAGGACGCCGTCATCGAAGCCTTGCGCAAGGGTCGTGTCGGCCCGGCCAGCCTGTAGGAGCTCCGTCATGCAAGCCATTCAGAGCCTCGGCGGCTATTTCGGTAGCCTGCGCGAGAAACGCCAGGACACCGAGTTCATGCCGGAAGTGGAAGGCGCCATTCTGGAGGATTCGCCCTGGGCGAGCCGCATCACGGTATGGGCCGTCAGCGCCTGCCTGCTCACCGCGCTGGCCTGGGCCCATTTCGCCGTGCTGGAGGAAGTCACCACAGGCGAAGGCAAGGCCATTCCATCGAGCAAGGTACAGGTCATCCAGAACCTCGAAGGCGGCATCGTCAGCGAAATCTTCGTCAGAGAAGGCCAGGTGGTGGACAAGGGCGACACCCTGCTGAGGCTGGATGACACCCGTTTCCTCTCCAATCGTGGGGAAACCGAAGCGGATCGACTGGCGCTGGTGGCCCGCCTGGAAAGACTCGCCGCAGAAGCGGAAGGACGCGAGCCCAGTTTGCCGGCAGAGATCACCCAGGGCGCCCCGCAACTGGCCGAGGATGAACTGGCGCTGTACCGCTCACGGCAACAGCGCCTGCAGAGCGAGCAGCGCACCCTCGGCGAGCAACTGCGGCAGAAAGAGCAGGAACTCGCCGAGTTCCGCTCCAAGGCCCAGCAGTACCGCTCCAGCCTGGGCCTGCTGCAGCAGGAGCTGAACATGTCGCAGCCTCTGGTGGCCTCGGGCGCGATCTCCCAGGTCGAAGTGCTACGCCTGCGCCGCAGCCTGGTGGAGGTGCGCGGCTCGCTGGAGGCGACCAACCTGGCCATTCCCCGTGCCGAAGCGGCGATGAGCGAAATCAGGAGCAAGATGGAGGAGTCCGAGCTGAGCTTTCGCTCCGATGCCTTCAAGGAACTCAACGAGGTACGTACCGAACTGCAGAAGATCACCGCCACCAGTGTCGCCATCGAGGACAAGGTGAGCCGTACCACCGTGACCTCCCCCGTGCGTGGGGTGATCAAGCAGCTCAAGGTCAATACCATCGGCGGCGTGGTGCAGCCGGGCAGCGACATGCTGGAGATCGTGCCGCTGGACGACAGCCTGCTGATCGAAGCCAAGGTACGTCCTCAGGACGTGGCCTTCCTCCATCCGGGGCAGAAAGCCATGGTCAAGTTCACCGCGTACGACTACACCATCTACGGCGGGCTCAAGGCCAATCTGGAGCTGATCAGCGCCGACACCATCACCGACGAGGAAGGCAACAGTTTCTACCTGATCCAGGTGCGCACCGAGAAAAGCCACCTGGGAAGCGAGGAGCATCCGTTGCTGATCATCCCCGGCATGGTCGCCACGGTGGACATCATTACCGGCGAGAAAAGCGTGCTGGACTATCTGCTCAAGCCCGTGCTCAAGGCCCGCTCGGAAGCAATGCGCGAACGTTGAACACCTGCCGTGCACGCTGCGTAGCCCGGATGAAATCCGGGATTGATGGTCGAGACGCAGAACCTCCCCGGATTGCATCCGGGCTACGTGGCCGAAGCGATACCGTAGGGTACGTGGTGTGTACCTCCTTAGCGCTGGTGATTGCGGATAAAGACCTCTTCTCCCATCGCCGCGATCTGCCCTTCGATCAACGCGTCGAAGGGCCGCAGCAGCGCCTCGAACACCTGCGGAGCCTCCAGCACATCCAGCGCGGCAACGATCGCCTCGATGGTCGACAGCGCCCCCTCTTCCGGCGCCTTGCGCAGACGGTAGCGCGACGGGGCCACGGCTCCCAGGCTCACGCGCGGCAACGCCGCCAGGAGCGGGTTGAGATGCAGTAGCTTGCGCGCCTTGCGCCAGGTGCCGTCGGGCACGACCAATAGCAGCGGTTTCTCCATGGGCGCGTAGCCTGTCAGGGCCACAGCCTCATCGCCGGGAAACAGCAGGCAGGCGCGATAATCAGACTGCGCGAGCAGTTGCGGTAAATCATCGAATACCTCACCGACGCGCAGCTCCGCGTTGCGCAAGCCAAGCGCAGCCAGGCGAGCGGTATTGAGGGCATGGCCGACTTCGCTCGGGTGCTGCAGGATGAGCACACGAGTATGACTATCAAGGTTGGGAATCAGCGGGCAGAGGCAGTGGCCAAGCGGGCGCTGGCAGCGGGAGCAGGTCGGACGAGGCATGCCGCGCAGTGTGCCAGAACGGCTCGAACTCGCGTAGCCCGGCTGCAATCCGGGAACCCCCAGACTGCATCCGGCTTCAGAGTCAGCGGTTGAAGCGCTCCGCCAGACTGTGCAGGTAATCGGCCATTTCCTCCAGCTCGCGGCTGATGGCCGCGCCCTGATGCGCCTGCCCGGCACTGTGATCGGAAAGCTGAGCGATACGAGTGATCTGCCGGCTGATGTCCTCGGCCACGTGGCTCTGCTCTTCGGAAGCCGCAGCCATCTGCTGACTCATACTGGTGATACGCGTCACTGCAGAGCTGATGCCCTCCAGCGCATCGCGTACCGACTCCACGCTTTGCACGCTGCCACGGGAAATGTCCTCGCCCTTGCCGGCCGTCAATACCGCACGCTCGGCCCCGGCACGCAGCTCGGAAATGATCTGATGGATCTGCTCGGTGGACTGACGGGTGCGCGACGCCAGCGAGCGCACCTCGTCGGCCACCACCGCGAAGCCTCGGCCCTGCTCACCGGCGCGCGCCGCCTCGATGGCTGCGTTGAGCGCCAGCAGGTTGGTCTGTTCGGCAATCGAAGTGATCACATCGGCAACGCTGCCGATCGACTGGGTGGAGTTGGCCAGCTCATTGACCGCCTGGCCGATATCACTCACGGCGGTGGCCATCTCCCGCATGGAGTCGAGGCTGCCGACGGCGAGATCACGCCCTTCGCGCGCCAGGCGATCGGCCTCCTCGGCAGCATGCGAGGTGTTCTGCACGTTGTGCGAAACCTCCTGAATGGTTGCCGCCATCTGGTTGATGGCCGTCGCCGACTGGTCGGTTTCCATACGCTGCTGGTCGAGCATCTGTGCCCCGGAGCGCGAAAACTCGGCAGCCTGAGTAGCGCGTTTCTTGACGTTCTCGCCGGCATCTTCCAGCCGCGTCAGCGCCGTCTGCAGGCGCGCCTCTTCGCTGATCATCGCCATGTCGAGCAACGCCTGGGCGCCGCGATTGTCGCTGTAGGTCAACGCCACCAGGCCACTGGTGAAGGCTTTCGGGTGATCGGCCAGGGTGCGACGGATGAGCTGGCGAGTGCGGTAAAGCTGATAGGAGCCGAGGGCGAAAAGCGTCAGCAGGGTGAACACCGTCAGTGGCCAGCCGGAGATCAGCCAATGCGCCGAGACGATCAGCAAAGACGCAGCAATCAACGGCCAGGAACGCACCAGATCGTAAGTCCAGTACTCATACTTCGGCACTGGCGGCTTGCCGGCACGCAGACGCGCATACAGCGCTTCGGCACGACGTTTCTGAGCCTCCGAGGGCAATGAGCGCACCGACTCGTATCCCGCGATCCGGCCATTCTCGTAGATCGGCGTGACGTAGGCGCTGACCCAGTAGAAGTCGCCATTCTTCGAGCGATTCTTGACGATGCCCATCCACGGCTTTCCCTGTTTGATCGTCTCCCACATATGAGCGAACACCGCCGACGGCATGTCCGGATGCCGCACGAGGTTGTGCGGCTGGCCGACCAGTTCCTCGCGCGTGAAACCGCTGATCTCGACGAATGCATCGTTGCAGTAGGTGATCTTGCTGTTGAGGTCAGTGGTGGAAATCAGGCGGTCTTCTGCCGGAAAGGTTCTTTCTCGCTGAGTCACGGGCAAGTTCTGGCGCATCGAGTCGTCCCTGTTGGTATCGGAATGGAGGCAGGCGTATTAAGTACTAGCACACGCCCGGGCCTTGGGCTGTCAGCCCTTTCAACAGAAAGGCGACCCTGTTTCAGGTCTGATTGAGCTGTGCCTTGAGCAAATCGCGAAAAGTTTGAATCAGCGGCTCACGAGCACGTCCACGACGCAGGATCAGAGAGAACGGCGCCTGGTAGCCGAAAGTGGTGGGCAGCAGCACCTTGAGACGCTTCTGCTCCACCCAGGGTTGAGCATAGTGCTCCGGCAGGTAGCCGATGTAGGCGCCGGACAGCACCAGGATCAGTTGGGCCTCCATCGACTCGACCGTAGCAGCACTGTGTTTGAACCCATGCCTCGCCAACTCGGCCTGGCTCCAGTAACCGCGCCCGACCATGCGCTGCTGAGCGATTAATTCCTCGGGAATACGCAGCTGTTCGAACAGTGGGTGGCGTTCGCTGCAATAGAGCCAGTGTTGCTCACGATACAGCGGTTGATAGACCAGACCGTTCATGCGCGTGAAGAACGCACCAATGGAGAGATCCAGACGGTTGTCGAGCACGGCCAGTTGCAGCTCGTAGGGACTCATGACCGACAGGTGCATGTGCACGCCCGAGTGCTCCTGACTGTAGGCGCCAATCACCTCGGCCAGCGGGAGCGCTGGATCACTGACGATGGAGTCCAGCACACCGAGTTTGAGCGTACCGCGCAGCTCCCCCTTGAGCGCGGCGGCATAACGCTCGAAGCCCTCCAGCTCACCAAGCAGGCGCAGGGTTTCCTGATAGAACAGCTCCCCCTTGCTGGTCAGGCTGAAACCGCCGCGCCCTCGATGACACAGCACAATACCCAACTGGCTCTCCAACTGACTCATGTACGTGCTGACAGCCGAGGTGGAGAGATTGAGCTCCTGCTGCGCCGCAGCGAAGCCCTGGTGGCGTACCACTGCGGCAAAGATCCTCAGAAGTTTCAGATCGGGTAAAGCAAAGGACATCACAGCGCCCAACTCATGACGGGGTCTTCAGTTTAACGTGCCAGGCTGCCTGTCAGAATCTCAAAGCCCACATCCATAGTTTATGAAAATCTGAACTAATTATTTGTTCATGAATATTTATTCCAGCCACTCGTCAAGCAAACATGCAGCCATAACTAGGCGCCGACTTGATTCGGATGCCATCGGGCCATACACGGGCCCCTTGAAAATCTGCCGCAGACCCTCGCTTCCTTCGGGAGTTGGTAATGCGACTGGAATTATTCCGCACTCTTTGGGGCTACCGTGCCCCCTGGCAGCAGGCAATTGACGAACTGCTCGCCGCTGGCTTCGATGGCCTGGAAGCCCGCATCCCCGAAACAGCTTCGCAACGCAGTGCCAATGCTCGACTGCTACGCGAACTCAACGTCCCCTACATCGCCACGCTGTTCACCTCGACCCCGGTACTGCCGGTACAGAGCGACACTCCGGACATGCATCTGCAGGACTTGCGCCTGAAGCTGCAATGGGCCGCTGAACTGGAACCGCGCAAGGTCAATATCCTGCCCGGCAATGATCGTTGGTCGCTCAGCGAGCAAGTGGATTTCTTTGGCGCTGCCGCTGAAATCGTTGCCGAGAGCGGCCTGCAAGGCAGCTTCGAGATTCACCGCGGCCGTTCCCTGTATAGCCCGTGGGTCACTCTGGACGTTATCCGCCAGGTACCTCAGTTGCGCTTCACCAGTGACATCAGCCATTGGGTGGTGACCTGTGAGCGCCTGCTCAACGACCCCACCGACGACCTCACGCCCTTCATCGAGCGCGTCGACCACATCCAGTCACGGGTCGGCTACGACCAGGGCCCGCAGGTCCCGCACCCGGGTGCGCCGGAATACGCCGACGCCCTGGCCTTCCACCAGCAGCACTGGGAAGCGATCTGGGCGAGCCAGGAGCGTCGCGGCATGCAGGTAACCACCATGACCCCCGAGTTCGGCCCTGATGGCTACCTGCACCACCTGCCCTTCACCGATGTGCCTATTGCCGACCTGTGGCAGCTGAACCAGTGGATGGGCCGCTGCGAGCGCCAGCATTTCCACCGTTTCACCAGTCGTTGAGAGATTCGTGATGAGTAATAACACCAAGAACTTCACCGAAATCCCGGTGGTCGACATTTCCGGTCTGTTCAGCGCTGAAGAAGCTGATCGCCGCGCTGTGGCCGAGAATCTGGGCAAAGCCGCCCGCGAAGTGGGCTTCCTCTATATCAGCGGTCACGGCATCGAGCAGGAGCTGATCGACGGCCTGCACAAGGCGGCCGAGGACTACTTCGCCCAGGACTTCGAGACCAAGATGAAGCACTACATCGGTGCTTCGGAAAGCCACAAAGGCTATGTCCCGGAAGGCGAAGAGCGCTATTCCAAAGGCAAGCCGGACCGTAAGGAGGCTTTCGATATCGGCTTCGAGGTGCCGCGCGACAACCCGCTGTTTATCGCCAAGACCCCACTGCTCGGCCCGAACCACTGGCCGGAAGTTGCGGGTTTCAAAGAAGCGGTACAGGCGTACTACGCCCGCGTTTATCAACTCGGCCAGGTGCTGTTCCGCGGTTTTGCCCTGGCGCTGGGCGTGCCGGAAAACACCTTCGACGACATGGCCAAGTTCCCGCCGTCGAAGCTGCGCCTGATCCATTACCCCTACGACGGCGACGCCCATGACGCCCCCGGTATCGGCGCCCATACCGACTACGAGTGCTTCACCATCCTGCTGGCCGACAAGCCGGGCCTGGAAGTGATGAACGATCTGGGCGAGTGGATCGATGCACCACCTGTCGAAGGCGCCTTCGTGGTCAACATCGGCGACATGCTGGAAATCATGAGTGGCGGCACCTTCGTGGCCACTTCCCACCGCGTGCGCAAAGTGGCCGAGGAACGTTACTCGTTCCCCTACTTCTATGCCTGCGACTACCACACCCAGATCCGTCCACTGCCGCAGTTCGAGAAAGAAGGCCAGGAGTACGAGGCCATCAGCATCGGCGACCACATGTGGAGCCAGGCGCTGCAGACCTACCAGTACCTCCAGGCCAAGGTCGAGAAAGGCGAGCTGCAACTGCCCGAGCGCGGCACCAAGACCTTCAGCTTTGGCTACCTGAAAAACCAACCCTCGGCTCTGTAAGCCGCCAACCGCAAAGTGAGAACGAAGATGGCACTGAAGACTTTTCTGAAAGTAAGCAGCCTGGCGGCCTGTGTGGTCGCAGGCTTGATGCAAGCGGCCCAGGCCGATGACGTCAAAACCCTGGTCGCCGGCGAGCTGCGCGTGGGCATGGAAGTGTCCTACCCACCGTTTGAGTACTACGAAGGCGACAAAGTCGTTGGTTTCGATCCGGACGTTTCGACCGAGCTGGCCAAGCGTTTGGGCCTGAAGATGAGCGTGCACGACACCCGCTTCCCCAACCTGATTCTGGGTCTGAACGCGGGCCGCTTCGACACCATCATCTCCGGCATGTACATCCTGCCGGAGCGTTTGGAGCAGGCCGATGCCATCCCGTACGCCGCCACCGGCGCTGCGATCATGGTCAAGAGCGATTCCGATGTACGCCCTGCAACCGCTGAAGAGCTGTGCGGCCTGCCGGTTGGCATGCAGCAAGGCACCTCGTGGATCAAGAAACTCAACGACCTGTCGGCTGAGTACTGCGTGCCTAACGGCAAGGCGCCGATCAAGGTCAACGAGTACCCGACCACCTCCGAAGCCTCTCAGGCGCTGCTGTCGGGCCACATCAAGGCACATCTGGAAATCGACGCGGCGTCCAAGCTGATCGTCGAAAAATCCCGCGGCCGCCTGGCCATCAGCTCCACCTCTTCGGTTTACCCGCAAGTACTGGGTATCTACGTGAAGAAAGGCAACAAGCAACTGCTCGACGCGCTGAAAAAAGCCCTGAACGAGTTCAAGGCCAGCGGCGACTACGCCGAGTTGCTCAAGCAATACAACCTGGAAGAAGCCTGATTCTCAGGTGTCACGGTGACCAGGGAAGGTCACCGCAGTCAGCTACGAGGTGACGCGCATGCAATTTGAATGGAGCTACTTTTTCTCCCTGTTTTCCCTGCCGGCGTTCTGGTCTGCGAGCTGGACCGTGGTCAAGCTCAGCGCCCTGGCCTGGATTATCGGCCTGATCCTGGGCTTTGGCCTGGCCAGTGCAAAACAGGCACAAAGTCGCTGGTACAGCGCCCCGGCCTCGGTCTACATCTGGTTCTTCCGCAGCGTGCCGCTGCTGGTACTGCTGATCTTTGTCTACAACCTGCCGCAGCTGATGCCCAGCAGTGGCCCGATTCTCTCCAACCCCTTCTATGCCGGTCTGCTGGCCCTGGTACTGACCGAAGCGGCCTACATGGCCGAAATCCACCGCGGCGGCCTGATTTCGGTCGCCAAGGGGCAACGCGAAGCGGCCCGCGCCCTGGGCATCAGCACACTGGGAGCGCAACGTCTGATCGTCATTCCGCAGGCTTTCCGCATCGCTTTGCCGACCCTGACCAACGAATACGTCACCATCGTCAAGCTCACCTCGCTGGTATCGGTCATCGCCCTGACCGAGTTGTTGATGGTCGGCCAGCGCCTGTACGCGCAAAACTTTCTGGTTCTGGAAACCCTGGGCGCAGTGGCCATCTACTACGTGATGATCGTCAGCCTGTTCGGCTGGGGCCTTCAGTACCTGGAACGCTACCTGGACCTGACCCGTCGCAAACCGGAAACACTGAGCGACACGCACGTCAGCCAAGTCCGCCAGAACCTGCCCGCTGTTGGCGGCGGCGCCGTCAGCAATAACCGCGCCGGCTCACCAGCAGCCCTGCGCCTGAGCAACATTCACAAGCGCTACGGCAGCCACCATGTACTCAAGGGCATCGACCTGAGCGTGGCCAGCGGTGAAGTGATCTCGATCATCGGCCCGTCCGGCTCCGGCAAGACCTCGCTGATCCGCACCGTCAACGGACTTGAAAGCATTGATGATGGAGAGATCGTGCTGTTCGGCGAGGACTTCATCAAGGCCGCCGGCCGTTCCGACGACCGCCGCGTGCGCGATGGCGTGCGCCGCATCGGCATGGTGTTCCAGAACTTCAACCTGTTCCCGCACCGCACCATCGCCGACAACGTCATGCTGGCCCCCCTGTACCACGGCCTGGCAGATCGTCAGACCCTGCGCCAGCAGGCCCTGGCCCTGCTCGACAAGGTCGGTCTGCTGGCCCATGCCGACAAGTACCCGCACCAGCTCTCCGGAGGTCAGCAGCAACGCGTGGCCATCGCCCGCGCCCTGGCCATGAAGCCCGACATCATGCTGTTCGACGAGCCCACCTCGGCGCTCGACCCCGAGCTGGTCGGCGACGTGCTGGCGGTGATCCGCGACCTGGCCGCCGAAGGCATGACCATGCTGATCGTGACCCACGAGATGGACTTCGCCATGTCGATCTCAGATCGCGTGGTGTTCATGGAAGGCGGCCATGTGCAGTTAGACGCCTCACCGCAGGAAATCCGCGACGGCGATCACGAGCGCGTACGCCGCTTCATCGGCCTGGCCCACTAAGTAGCTCCGGCAGGGCCTGCGCCTTGCCGCTTTGTCAGCCAAGGAATCTCTCATGAGCAGCACCGCTATAAGCGAAGAACTGCAACTGCGCCGTGATCTGGCCGCCGCCTACCGTCTGGCCGCCCTGTTCGGCTGGGACGACACCCTCTACACCCACTTCTCCGTGCGCCTGCCCGGCGACGGCGAACCACGCTTTCTGATCAATCCGTTCGGCCTGTTCTTCGAGGAAATCCGCGCCAGCGACCTGATCGTGGTCGACATGCACGGCAAGGTGGTCGAGGGCAACGCCGACTACAACGTCGCCGGCTTCACCATCCACAGCGCCGTGCACATGGCCCGTGACGACGCCCACTGCGTGATCCACACCCACACGCTGCCGGGCATGGCGGTTGCCGCGTCAGACAATGGCTTGCTGCAGCTCAATCAGATCAGCACCGAATTCTACAACCGCCTGGGTTACCACGATTACGAAGGCGTGGCCCTGGACCTGGACGAACGCCAGCGCATCCAGGCCTCGCTGGGCAACAACATCGCCCTGATGCTGCGACACCACGGCCTGCTCAGCGTCGGCGCGACCGTCGCCGATGCCTTCTACGTCATGTACTACCTCAACCGCGCCTGCGAGATACAGCTGGCCGCCACCTCGACCAACCTGCGCTACAGCGAGATCGCCCCGCACCTGAGCCAGCACGCCTGCGAGCAGCTGCAGGGCGCCGAATGGCAGCGCCAGCTGCTGTGGCAGGCCTGGCTGCGCCGTCTGGAGCGCATCGCCCCGGACTACAAGGACTGACACCCGCCGGCATTACTTCAGGCTTGCCTGAACTGAATATTTGCCCACACCGATTTGCCACATCCCCTGGCTGGAGAAGAATCCGGCCGTAACCCGAAACAACTGAGGCACCCCATGGAAAAGCAACTTCACCAGCCGCTGGGCGGCAACGAGATGCCACGCTTCGGTGGCATCGCCACCATGATGCGCCTGCCGCACATCCAGTCGGTTGAAGAGAAGCGCGAACTCGACGTGGCCTTCGTCGGCGTCCCCCTCGACATCGGCACCTCGCTGCGTTCCGGCACCCGCTTCGGCCCGCGCGAGATCCGCGCCCAATCGGTGATGATCCGTCCCTACAACATGGCCACCGGCGCTGCGCCGTTCGACTCGCTGAACGTCGCCGACATCGGTGACGTGGCGATCAACACCTTCAACCTGCTCGACGCCGTGCGCATCATCGAAGAGGCCTACGACGAGATCACCGAGCTGGGCATCAAGCCGCTGACCCTGGGCGGCGACCACACCATCACCCTGCCGATCCTGCGCGCCCTGAGCAAGAAGTACGGCAAGATCGGCCTGGTCCACATCGACGCCCATGCCGACGTCAACGACCACATGTTCGGCGAGAAGATCGCCCACGGCACCACCTTCCGCCGCGCCCTCGAAGAAGGCCTGCTGGACCCGGACCGCGTGGTGCAGATCGGTCTGCGCGCCCAGGGCTACACCGCCGAGGACTTCAACTGGAGCCGCAACCAGGGCTTCCGCGTGGTCCAGGCCGAAGAGTGCTGGCACAAGTCGCTGGAGCCGCTGATGGCCGAAGTGCGCGAGAAGGTCGGCGGCGGCCCGGTGTACCTGTCCTTCGACATCGACGGCATCGACCCGGCCTGGGCCCCGGGCACCGGCACCCCGGAAATCGGCGGCCTGACCACCATCCAGGGCATGGAGATCATCCGTGGCTGCGAAGGCCTGGACCTGGTCGGCGGCGACCTGGTGGAGGTCTCCCCGCCCTACGACACCACCGGCAACACCTCGCTGCTGGGCGCCAACCTGCTGTACGAAATGCTCTGCGTCATGCCGGGCGTGGTTAAGCGCTGATTGTCCCTGGCCCTGGGGGGCTGCTCCACGCAGCGGCCTCCAGGGCCGACGAAACACTCCAAGAACACTGTGCAGGCGCGGCAAAAACGCAGTCGCGCCTGCCCTGGCCACCCGAAGGAAGCGACCATGACCACCTGCGGTGAATTCCTCGTCAAGCAACTGCAAGCCTGGGGCGTCGACACCGTATTCGGCATCCCCGGCGTGCACACCGTGGAGCTGTACCGCGGCCTGCCCGGCAGCGGCATCCGACATATCACCCCGCGCCACGAGCAGGGCGCCGGCTTCATGGCCGACGGCTATGCACGGGTGAGCGGTAAACCGGGGGTGTGCTTCATTATCACCGGCCCGGGTATGACCAACATCCTCACCGCCATGGGCCAGGCCTACGCCGATTCCATTCCCATGCTGGTGATCTCCAGCGTCAACGAGCGCGCCCGCCTGGGCCAGGGCAACGGCCATCTGCACGAGCTGCCCAACCAGCGCGCGATGGTCGCCGGCGTGTCCGCCTTCAGCCACACCCTGATGAGTGTGGAGGAGCTGCCGGCGGTGCTCGCCCGCGCCTTCGCCGTGTTCGAAGGCGAGCGGCCGCGACCGGTGCATATCGAGCTGCCGCTGGACATCATCACCGCCCCGGCCGGGCACATGCAGGTGCAGCCGCGCGTGCAGCTGGCCCGGCCGGCGCCGGCGCGCTCGCCGCTGCACGAGGCCGCCGCCAAGCTGGCCAAGGCGCAGAAGCCGCTGCTGCTACTCGGTGGCGGCTGCGTGTCCGCCCAGGCCGAGGCCCGCGCCCTGGCTACCGCGCTGGACGCACCGACCGCGCTGACCATCAATGCCAAGGGCCTGCTGCAGCCGGACCACCCGCTGCTGATCGGCAGCAACCAGTCGCTGCGCCCGGTGCGTGAGCTGGCGCTGGAGGCCGACGTGGTGCTGGCCATCGGCACCGAGCTGGGCGAGACCGACTACGACGTGGTGTTCGATGGTGACTTCCGCATCGGCGGCGAGTTGATCCGCGTCGACATCGACCCGCAACAGCTGATGCGCAACTTCGCGCCGAACATCGCCATCCAGGCCGACGCCCGCACCAGCATGCGCGCGCTGCTGGAGCTGCTGCCGCCCCGCGCGAGCGATCCCGCCAGCCCCGGCGCGCAGCGCGCGGCCAAAGTACGCGCGCAGCTGGCCAAGGATCTCGCCGGCTGGGCGCACTACCGCGCGTTGTTCGACACGCTGCTGGAGGCGCTGCCACAGGCGCGCTTCGTCGGCGATTCGACGCAGACCGTATACAGCGGTAACCACCTGGTGGAACTGGACGGCGCGCGGCGCTGGTTCAATGCCTCCACCGGCTATGGCACGCTCGGCTACGGTCTGCCGGCAGCCATCGGCGCCAGGCTGGCCGAGCCGACGCGACCGGTCATCAGCCTGATGGGCGACGGCGGCATCCAGTTCACCATCGCCGAGCTGGCCAGCGCGGTGGAAGCGCGGGTCGGTATAATCGTGCTGCTGTGGAACAACGCAGGTTATGGCGAAATCAAGCGCTACATGCAGCGCCGCGATATCGAGCCCATCGGCGTCGACATCTACACCCCGGACCTGCTGGCCATCGCCCGTGGTTTTGGCTGCGCCGCCGAGCGTGCACGCGACCATGCGCATCTGGCCGAACTGCTGCGCAGCGCGCCCGAAGACCGCCCTCTGATCATCGAAGTGCAGGAGGCCGCGCCCTTTCACCCCTGAACCATGGTCCGGCTGAAAGCCGGCCAATGCCGGGCCCGGATTGCACCCGGGCCACGGCCATAACCACAAGATAAAAGCTGTACCACTGACTGCCGCTCACCAATACCAACAATCAAGCATCCGGGAGTCGCTTCATGCTCAAGAATCTCAGCCAGTACTTCGGCCAGGACGGTCTGGCCCCGACCGACAAGAACCATCGCAGTCTCGGCCTCGGCGGCACCACCGCCCTGTGGCTGGGCGCCAACGTGGTGGTCACCACCATCCTCACCGGCATGCTGCTGGTGCCGGATCTGAAATTCACTCAGGCCATGCTCATCGTCCTGATCGGCTCCGGCATCGGCATTCTGCCGCTGGTGCTGGTCGGCCTGATGGGTCAGCGCAGCGGTCTGACCACCATGGTGCTGGCACGCGGCAGCTATGGCTCGCGCGGCGCCAAGCTGCCATCGCTGGTCAACCTGATGACCCTGCTGGCCTGGAGCTGGATTCAGGCACTGCTGGCCGGCATGAGCCTGAACTACGCGGTGGAGCACCTGACCGGCTACTCCAATCTGCCGCTGTTCACCATCCTCTGCGAGACCCTGGTGCTGCTGATCGCCCTGCGCGGCCACCTGGGCATCGAGCAGGTCGAGCGCTGGGCCGCGATCGGCATGCTTCTGCTGGCCGGCGCGGTGTTCTACGTGATGGGACAGAAGTTCGAGTTCGCCAGCCTCCTGGCCATGCCCACCGAGCCACGTAACGAGATCACCCCCGGTATCGCCTTCGATATCGTCATCGCCACCGCGTTTTCCTGGATTCCGCTGGCAGCCGACTACAATCGCAACTGCCGCAACCAGGGCGTGGCGGCTGTTGGCACCTGGGTCGGTTATGTCGCCGCCACCCTGCTGGCCATGGGCCTGGGCGCCACGGTGTCGGGCTTCTCGGTGCTCACCGGCATGGAGCAGACCTACGATCCGGCAGTGCTTCTGGCAGGTTTCGGCTTCGGTCTGCCGGCGGCCATCGTGGTGTTCCTCTCGGTGATGACCACTAACGTCATGTGCGTCTACAGCGCCTCGCTGTCTTACCTCAACATCAGTCCGAAAACCCCGTTCTGGAAGCCTGCGCTGTGTATCGGCGTGCTCTCGATCCTGGGCTCGCAGATTCCCGGCATCCTCGACAACTTCCAGAATTTCCTGCTGGTGATCGGCAGCGTGTTCATTCCGGCCTTCGCCGTGCTGATCGCCGACTACTTCCTGATCCACAAGGGCCAGTACGCCGTAGACGAGCTGCTCAGCGAGGACGGTGGCCGCTATCGCTACCTCAATGGTTTCAACCCGGCCGCCTTCGTCGCCTACGCGCTGGGTGCGGTGCTGGCCTACTACTGGGGCTGGGTCTCGCCGCTGGCCTGGGGCGCATCGCTGCCGGTGTTCCTGCTTACTGCCACCAGCTATGCGGTGCTGCGTCGCTGGGTGCTGGTGCCACGGGCGCAGCTGGCGTAGCGTGATCACAACCGCGTTGCCCCGCCCTGCTGGTCATACCAACCTGTAGGGCGGGTGCAACCCGCCAACGAGGCAAGTTCCAGTGATGAAGATCGTCAGCCGTGACCGCTGGTTCGAGGTGCAGCACCGCCACGACGGTATCAGCCTGATCCACGAGCCCTACATACGCCCTTTCTACCGCTGCAACATGTGGCATGTGCAGGGACGCGGGCATGACGTGCTGATCGACTCCGGTTCCGGGCTGGTCAGTCTGCGCGAGCAATTGCCCTGGATGACCGAAAAACCGCTGCTGGCGGTGGCCAGTCACTGCCACTTCGACCATATCGCCGGGCATCACGAATTCCCCGAGCGTCTGGTGCATCCGGCCGAGGCCGAGATTCTCGCGGCACCGGACGGCGCCAATACCCTGGCTACGGATTTCGTCGGCGACGACATGTTCGAGGCGCACCCGGACTGCCCGCTGTGCTATGCCGAGTATCGGGTACGAGCAGCACCGGCCACGCGCCTGATCGAGGATGGCGATGTACTTGATCTGGGCAATCGGGTTTTGCAGGTGCTGCACACCCCCGGCCATTCACCGGGCGGCATCAGCCTGTGGGAAGAGAAGACGCAGACGCTGTTTTCAGGCGACATCCTCTACGATGGGCCGCTGATCGAGGACGCCTACCATTCGAATCTGGAAGATTACGCGCAAAGCCTCGCGCGTTTGCGCGAACTACCCGTACGCACGGTGCATGGCGGGCATTTCGCGAGTTTCTCGGGGCAGCGGATGCGTGAGCTGATAGACGCCTGGTTCGACGTCCATCGGCTCGTCTGACAGGCTTCAGCGACGCTGACGCGCTTCGCGACGCAGGCGCTGCTGCTCGGCCTCGCTGATACGAATCGGCTGAGGTTGCGGAGTGAGACCGAGGGCCTGCAGTACGGCTTGCAGTTGTTCTTGCAGCTTGGCGAGCATGGATACGACCTCCTGCCAAGTAAACGGAAGAGCCAGCGTAACGGGCTCCCTTATAAGATTAGGCCTGCCCAGGTGGATTTCAACCTGGTCAGGTCAAATCACCGGGCTCTTGCGCCGATAGGGGAACACGTCGATCACCTTGCCAGCACGGATCGCCTCCTGCAATTGTTTCCAGTAATCGGCGTCATACAGATTGCCATGCAACTGGCTGAACAGCCGGCGCTGCCTGATGTCGGCGAACAGGAACGGCGGAAACTCCTCGGGGAACACATCCATCGGCCCCACCGAATACCAGGGCTCGGAACTCATCTCGTCCTCGGGGAAGCGCGGCGGCGGAATGCGCCGGAAATTCACCTCGGTAAGAAAGCAGATCTCGTCGTAGTCGTAGAACACCACGCGGCCATGACGGGTAACGCCGAAGTTCTTCAGCAGCATGTCGCCTGGGAAGATATTCGCGGCTGCCAGTTGCTTGATGGCCAGGCCGTAATCGTCCAGGGCTTCGCGTACCTGCGCCTCGTTGGCACTTTCCAGATAGAGGTTCAGTGGCGTCATGCGCCGCTCGGTCCAGCAGTGGCGCACCAGCACGGTATCGCCCTCCACCACCACGGTCGAAGGCGCCACTTCCAGCAGCTCGGCCAGGCACTCGGGCTCGAACTTGGCCTTGGGGAAACGGAAATCGGCGAACTCCTGGGTATCGGCCATGCGCCCCACGCGGTCGACGCTTTTGACCAGGCGGTACTTCTCGATCACCGTGTTGCGGTCCACCGTCTTGGCGTGGGCGAAGCGGTCCTTGATGATCTTGAACACCGTGTTGAAGCCCGGCAGGGTGAACACGCTCATCACCATGCCGCGCACGCCGGGCGCCATGATGAAGCGGTCATCGGTGCTGGCCAGATGGCCGATCAGCGCCCGGTAGAACTCCGACTTGCCGTGCTTGTAGAAACCGATCGAGGTATACAGCTCGGCGACATGCTTGCCCGGCAGAATGCGCTTGAGGAAGCCGACGAATTCAGCCGGAATGGCCACATCCACCATGAAATAGCTGCGGGTGAAGGAGAAGATGATCGACACCTCCGCCTCGTCGGTGATCGCCGCATCGGCCTGGATACCCAGCCCTTCGCAGTGCAGCAGCGGTAACGCCAGCGGCCACTGCTCCTCGCGGGTGTAGATGCGCCCGATCAGGTAGGCGCCCTTGTTGCGATACAGCACCGAGGAAAACAGCTCGATGCACAGCTCCGGGTCCTTGCATACCCAGTCTGGCAGGCTGGCGCGCAGTTGCTCTTCCAGGCGCTGCAGGTCGCGCGGCAGATCCTCGTAGGGCACGTCGAAACGGTAATCCTCGAAGATCGCCAGCAGCGCCGCGTGCAGCTCGCCGTCCGGGCGATAACTGCGCGTCTGCGCAGCGCTGGGCTGGTTGCGCAGCGATGGCCGGGTGGTGTGGATGAACATGCAGCCGTCACTGATCTGGTCATGGCTGAACAGGCTGCAGAAGATCGAGTTGAACCAGGTTTCCGCCAGCTCGTCGTCGAAGCGCAGGTCGATCAGGGCGATATAGGCGCTCTTGACCAACGGCCACTGGCCCGCGTCCAGCAAGGACTGATCGAAACCGGCGAGCAGACGCTCACGGGTCTGCGCTACCTTCTCTTCGTACAGATTGATCCGCGCCGCCGATGCCTGCTGCGCCTCCTGCCATTGCGCCTGTTCAAAACGTGGGCGGGCGCCGTCGGTGATCTGGCGAAAGTGCTCGCGATAATCGTCGAAGCCGTCGAGGATCTGGCGAGCGATCTCGTCGGCCGGCCATTGTTGCCCCATACATTCATCCCGTTACGCATTGACGTGAGCGGAGCTTAGCTGCAAAGGCGCAGAATATGCACGGCCTGCCCCTGTCGCGGCGAAAGCCTTCGCATATATTCAAAGTGCAATGCAGATTGCCAGAAGCACGCCCAGCGGCAACACTCTCGCCCCCACACCCTGCCGGATGCTTCGCCGTGCGTACCGCCGATCTCCTTCGCCTGCTGCTGCTCGCTGCCATCTGGGGCGCCAGCTTTCTCTTCATGCGTGTTGCCGCGCCGGTTCTCGGCAGCATGCCGACCGCATTTTTCCGCGCCAGCTTCGGCGCGCTGGGGCTGTTCGCCGTGCTTGTGCTGTTGCGCAGCAATTGGGACTTTCGCGGCAAGCTGCGCATATGCCTGGGTCTGGGCGTGATCAATGCCGGGCTGCCTTCGGCGATGTACTGCCTGGCAGCGTTGATCCTGCCGGCCGGGTACTCGGCGATCTTCAACGCCACCACGCCGCTGATGGGCGTGCTGATCGGAGCGCTGTTCTTCCATGAGGGCATCACCCCAAGCAAGGCCGCGGGCGTATTTCTCGGCCTGCTCGGCGTGGCGGTGCTGACCCGCACCGGCCCGGTGGCCTTCGACCTGCAACTGCTGCTGGGCGCCGGCGCCTGCCTGGTGGCCACCACCTGCTACGGCTTCGCAGGTTTTCTCACCCGCCGCTGGATCGGCCAGCAGGGTGGTCTGGACAACCGTCTGACCGCCTTCGCCAGCCTCGCCGGCGCCAGCCTGTTTCTGCTGCCGCTGTTCGTCGGCAGCCTGGCGCTGCAACCACCACCCAGTTGGGGTGGCCTCGATGTGTGGCTGTCGCTGGCCGGCCTGGGGCTGCTCTGCACGGCGTTCGCCTATGTGCTGTATTTCCGCCTGCTGGCCGATATCGGGCCGATCAAGGCCAGCACCACGACCTTTCTTATCCCGCCGTTCGGTGTACTGTGGGGAGCCCTGCTGCTGGGTGAGCCACTGAGCTGGGACTATCTTCCCGGCTGCGTGCTGATCGCCGTGGCACTCTGGCTGGTGGTCCGACCCGGCGTAGCCAAAGCCCAGTAGGCCGGCTGCACGCATGAAAGCCGCGCGAAACCGCGCCAGACGCACCTAAAAAAGCCGCCCGAAGGCGGCTTTTTCGAAGCAGGCAGACTTACTGCTGCAGCTCCTGCTCGGTGAACAGATCGCTGAACAGCATGCTCGACAGGTAACGCTCGCCGGAGTCCGGCAGGATCACCACGATGGTCTTGCCCTGCATATCCGGCTTCTCGGCCAGGCGCACTGCCGCCGCCATCGCCGCGCCACAGGAAATCCCGCAGAGAATGCCTTCCTCGCGCATCAGGCGCAGGGCCATGGCCTTGGCGTCCTCGTCGGTTACCTGCTCCACCTGATCGACCAGCGACAGATCGAGGTTCTTCGGTACGAAGCCGGCGCCGATGCCCTGAATCTTGTGCGGGGCCGGTTTGACCTCGTCGCCGGCCAGGGTCTGGCTGATCACCGGCGAGCCTACCGGCTCCACCGCCACCGACAGAATCGGCTTGCCCTGGGTCTGCTTGATGTAACGCGAAACACCGGTGATGGTGCCCCCGGTGCCGACGCCGGCAACCAGCACGTCGATGGCGCCGTCGGTGTCGCGCCAGATTTCCGGTCCCGTGGTCTTTTCGTGGATGGCCGGGTTGGCCGGATTCTCGAACTGCTGCGGCAGGTAGTAGTCAGGGTTGGCGGCCACCAGCTCGTTGGCCTTCTCGATCGCGCCCTTCATGCCTTTGGCCGGCTCGGTCAGCACCAGCTCGGCGCCCAGAGCCTTGAGCACCTTGCGCCGTTCCAGGCTCATCGAGGCGGGCATGGTCAGCACCAGTTTGTAGCCACGTGCGGCAGCGACGAAAGCCAGGCCGATGCCGGTATTGCCGGAGGTCGGCTCGACAATGGTCATACCCGGCTTGAGCACGCCGCGCTCTTCGGCATCCCAGATCATGCTGGCGCCGATACGGCACTTGACCGAATACGCCGGGTTGCGGCCCTCGATCTTGGCCAGGATGGTCACACCCTTCGGCCCCAGGCGATTGATCATCACCAGCGGCGTATTGCCGATGGCCTGGGAGTTGTCTGCAAAAATGCGGCTCATGGTCCTTTCCTTAGCAGGTGGATGACGAACAAGGACATCAGCCTATGCCCAGGCGCGGCAGCAGTCCAGCCGAACAGATCGGCGCGCGCGCAGTCCATCAAATACACCCGCTCCGACAGACGCTGCCATGAAACGACGCTACAGCTGGCCTCTCAAGGCCCTGCTCATTCTGGTTCTGCTGGTACTGACCGCGCAGCTGGCCCTGCCGTGGCTGATCCGCGACTACCTCAACGACAAGCTCGCCGACATGGGCGACTACCGCGGGCATATCGGCGATATCGACCTGGCCTGGTGGCACGGCGCCTACCGCATCAACGAACTGACCATCGTCAAGGTCAGCGGCGATGTGCCGGTACCGCTGCTCGACGCCCCGCTGATCGATCTCTCGGTCAGTTGGACAGCGCTATGGCGCGAGCACGCGGTGGTCGGCGAGGTGTTCTTCAAACGGCCGCAGTTGAACTTCGTCGATGGCGGTGAAAATGAACAGGCCACCCAGACCGGTGCCGGCACCGACTGGCGCGACCAGTTGAACAAGCTGCTGCCCATCACCCTCAACGAACTGCGGGTGATCGACGGCCGCATCAGCTTCCACAACTTCACCACCGATCCCAAGGTGGAACTCAGCGCGAACGAGGTCAACGCCAGCCTCTACAACCTCACCAATGTCGGCGACGAACCTGGGGACCGGGTCGCGCACTTCGAAGGTCGCGCCCTTTTACTGGAACACGCACCGCTGGAAGCCGAGGCAGCCTTCGACCCGTTCGAGCAGTTCGAGGATTTCGAGCTGCGCCTGCGCGCGCGGGACATCGACCTGACCCGCTTCAACGATTTTGCCCGCGCCTACGGCAGCTTCGACTTCAAACGAGGCAACGGCGATCTGGTGATCGAAGCGCAAGCGGAAAACGCCCAGCTCAATGGCTATATCAAACCCCTGCTGCATGATGTCGAGGTGTTCGACTGGGAGCAGGACGTCGAAAACGAAGATAAAGGCGTCCTGCGCTCCATCTGGGAAGCCATCGTCGGCGGCACCGAGACGCTGCTGAAGAACCAGCGCCGCGGCCAGTTCGCCACCCGCGTCGAACTCAGTGGCAGCGTGCACAACCAGCAGACCAGCGCCTTCCAGGCCTTCATCGCCATCCTCCGTAATGGTTTCGTCGAAGCCTTCACACCCCGCTACGAACGCCGGCCACCGCAGCAGGACGGCGGTTGAGTCGTAGTCGAAGGTGGCGGTGACCGCCCATTCAGTGACTGAATACCGCGTCTGCGTTCACAGCTACCTGAGCTGCGCGCTATAGTCGCGCTCTGAATTTCTGCTGCGGGCCGGCCCCGCGCGTTACCGTTCCGAGGATTTTCCGATGAAGTTCGAAGGCACCCAGTCCTACGTCGCCACCGACGACCTCAAGCTCGCGGTCAATGCCGCCATCACCCTGCAGCGCCCGCTGCTGGTAAAGGGTGAACCGGGCACCGGCAAGACCATGCTGGCCGAGCAGCTGGCCGACGCCTTCGGCGCCAAGTTGATCACCTGGCACATCAAGTCCACCACCAAGGCCCACCAGGGCCTGTACGAGTACGATGCGGTCAGCCGCCTGCGCGATTCGCAGCTCGACTCGGACAAGGTCCACGACGTTCGCAACTACATCAAGAAGGGCAAGCTGTGGGAGGCGTTCGAGTCCGACGAGCGCGTGATCCTGCTGATCGACGAGATCGACAAGGCCGACATCGAGTTCCCCAACGACCTGTTGCAGGAACTCGACAAGATGGAGTTCTACGTCTACGAGACCAACGAGACCATCAAGGCCAAGCAGCGCCCGATCATCATCATCACCTCGAACAACGAGAAGGAACTGCCGGACGCCTTCCTGCGCCGCTGCTTCTTCCACTACATCGCCTTCCCCGATCGCGACACCCTGAAGAAGATCGTCGACGTGCACTACCCCAACATCAGCGGCGAGCTGGTGGCCGAAGCGCTGGACGTGTTCTTCGACGTGCGCAAGGTGCCGGGCCTGAAGAAGAAGCCGTCCACCAGCGAGCTGGTCGACTGGCTCAAGCTGCTGATGGCCGACAATATTGGCGAAGCCGTGCTGCGCGAGCGCGACCCGACCAAGGCCATCCCGCCGCTGGCCGGCGCCCTGGTGAAGAACGAGCAGGATGTGCAGCTGCTCGAGCGCCTGGCCTTCATGACCCGCCGCGCTTCGCGGTAAACATCGGGCGGCTGCGCGTCGGCCAGGCTGCGTTGAGAGCAGGCACGCAATGCTCATGTACAAAAATACACTGCGCTTGCTCGCCTGCTCTCGCCTTGCCTGACTCTAGCTCGCTCGCCCTTCCTCTGGTGCGGGCAGCGGCCACAGGCAGTCACAGACTTTCATGAGGGCATAACATGCTGCTCAACCTGTTCAACGAAATGCGCGCGGCCAAGGTGCCGGTGTCGGTGCGCGAGCTGCTCGACCTGATCAACGCGCTCAAGCACAACGTCGTGTTCGCCGACATGGACGAGTTCTATTACCTGGCGCGCGCGATTCTGGTGAAGGACGAACGTCACTTCGACAAGTTCGACCGGGCCTTCGGTGCCTACTTCAAGGGTCTGGAAAACCTCAACGAACATATCGAGGCGATGATCCCCGAAGAGTGGCTGCGCAAGGAATTCGAACGCCTGCTGAGCGAAGAGGAAAAGGCGCAGATCCAGAGCCTCGGTGGTCTGGACAAGCTGATCGAGGAGTTCAAGAAACGCCTCGAGGAGCAGAAGGAAAAGCACGCCGGCGGCAACAAGTGGATCGGTACCGGCGGCACCAGCCCGTTCGGTTCCGGCGGCTACAACCCGGAAGGCATTCGCGTCGGCGATGCCGGCAAGCGCCAGGGCAAGGCCGCCAAGGTGTGGGATCAGCGCGAATACAAGAACCTCGACGATCAGGTCGAACTGGGCACGCGCAACATCAAGGTCGCCCTGCGCCGCCTGCGCAAGTTCGCCCGTGAAGGCGCGGCCGAAGAGCTCGATCTCGACGGCACCATCGACCACACCGCGAAGGACGGCGGTCTGCTCAATATCCAGATGCGCCCGGAGCGACGCAACACGGTCAAGCTCCTGCTGCTGCTGGACATCGGCGGTTCGATGGACGCCCACGTCAAGGTCTGCGAGGAACTGTTCAGTGCCTGCAAGACCGAGTTCAAGCATCTGGAGTATTTCTACTTCCACAACTTCATCTATGAGAGCGTGTGGAAGAACAACATGCGCCGCACCAGCGAACGCACCTCGACCCTGGACCTGCTGCACAAGTACGGCGCCGACTACAAGGTGGTGTTCGTCGGTGATGCGGCCATGGCGCCCTACGAAATCACCCAGGCCGGTGGCAGCGTCGAGCACTGGAACGAGGAAGCCGGCTACGTCTGGATGAAGCGCTTCACCGAGAAATTCAAGAAGATCATCTGGATCAACCCCTACCCCAAGGACACTTGGAACTACACCGCTTCCACCGGTCTGGTACGCGAGCTGATCGAAGACCGCATGTACCCGCTGACCCTGCAGGGCCTGGAAGAAGGCATGAAGTACCTGTCCAAGTAAGACGTTCAGCCGCAACGAAAAACGCCGCGAACCCTGCAAAGGATTCGCGGCGTTCTTGTAGCCCGGATGCAATCCGGGGGCGCCATGACAAGCCCCCGGATTACATCCGAGCGACGTAAGACTCGAACTCAGCGCTTGTCGTCGTCCGGCTTGTTCAAGTCCATCACCGTCTGCGCCGGGGTCTGCAGTGGCTCTTCGGGCTTGCTCTCGGCAGTGGCTACTGGCGCTTGCGGCGCACTTACCGCTTCGCTGGGCTCGTCCTTCTTGCGCAGCCCGATACGCTTGAACAGCCAGCCAAACAGCACCACCGGAATGAACCAGAACTTCTTCAACAGCACCAGCAGCATGGCCAGCAGACCGGTCTTGGCCGCCACCTTGCCGGCGACCAGGGCGCCCAGACCGTAGGCTGCCACGGTGTCCAGATCCGGATCGAACTCGGCATAGCGCTGACCGGGATTGAAGTCGGTCGCTGCCAGCACGGCCGGCACGTTGGCCTCGATTTCCGCCAACTGGTCCATGTTGGCGACGAAATTCAGCACCAGCACCCCCTTACGGCCCAACACGCGGATGTTGTAGTTCAGCGTGTTGGTTTCGCTGTCGCCGAACTTCAGTTCCTTGGCCCAGTGCAGCTTCTTGCCTTCGGCATCGTAGCGCGGCTCGGCCGCCCAGCCGACCAGCTGTACGGGCTCGTAACCGTTCTCTTCGCGCCAGATATTGGCCTCGTGCATATCGGCCTGCATATCCTTGAGCATGTCGCCGTAGTCGATGTCGGCGGCGTCCTCGTCGGACACATAACCGCTGTCTTCGTACTCGACGGTCACGCCCCAGGATTCGTCGGCCAGCGGCGATATTCCGGCCGGCAGGATCATGCCCAGCGGCAGCACATCGTCCGGTGGGTTGCCCCAGCCGTCGACCAGCAGACGCTGGGTATTCTCGCCATCGAGGAACACCAGCGAATCTGGAAGATCGAGGGTGGCCAGATCGTTACCAAGCACCACTCGCCCGGTCCTGACCTCCAGGCTGGCGACGAACTCTTCGGGGCTGATGTATTGCGCGGAATCATCGTCCTCGACGAAGTCCTCGCCGAACGCGGCGCTTTCGGACTCGGGTTCAGGATTGGCGTATGCAGACGTGAACGGCAGGACGGCAGCCAGCGCGGCTGCCAGGATCGAATCCTTGATCGACATGGAAACTCCAGTGAGACGGGGGTAGTGGTAAATGTAACGCGGTATTACATTAGCATGCCCAGCCCTGTGCTCAGGCGAACCAGCGCACCTTTTCGGGGCTCACCATTGGTGGCGGCCAGCCTGGCGAACCATTGGCAACCACGCTCGGCAAGTCCTTGCGTTCAGCGCCAGTGGCGTTGCTGGACGCGCCGGGTCTGCCCTGCTCCGAACATCCAGCCGACCAGCACGACCAGCACCTCAACCAGCCAGGCCAGCAGAAGCGCGCTGATCACGCCCCAGAGAATCGCCTCCGGGGTGAACAGCACCTGATAGCGGTAAGCCTGCAGGGTTTCCTGGAACAGTTCGTGGTCGGCACCTGTCGCCAGGTGCCAGGCCTGGGCGTACCAGGGCCCCTGCATGGCCTGCCACTCGCGTTCGAGCAAGGCTGAGCGCTGCACCAGATGGCCAACGCTCTGGGCATCGCTGCGCATCACCGGATCATCGCTGACGCGGTAGTGCGCCACCAGGGCATCCATGTCGCCCTTGAAGAACTTCTGCGCCGTCTCCTCAAACCCCTTGAGGCTTTGCCGCGACTCGAGGCGATGAGCCTCGACGCGCTTGGCGTAGTCATCGATGAAGCCCGGCACCTGTACGCCGAGCAACAGACCGAAGGCGAACAGCGTCAGACGCAGGTAGCTTCTAAGCATGGGATCAGGCCTTGCCGTGAGTGATGCATTCGCCGCGGCGCCACAGGCGCCATTCGCCCGGCTGGTACAGCGTCCACTGCTCGTTATTGGTGAGAGGCTCGGTGGCGATCACCGTGACCACGTCGTTGGGGGTGGTTTCCGACTGAAAATCGACTTTCAGATCGGCGTCCTTGAGCTGCGCCGGACCGAAGGGCGCGCGGCGGGTGATATGCGCCAGCTTGGTCGAGCAGAAGCTGAACAGCCAGTCGCCATCGCTGAGCAGGCAGTTGAACACGCCGAGCTGGCGGTAACTGGCACAGGCCGCGACCAGCACCGGCAGGAGCATTTCCACCGATACCGGCTCGGGAAAGGCGCGCCGCACACGGTTGAGCAGATCGCAGAATGCGGCTTCGCTGTCGGTCTCGCCCACGGGCCGATAGAAGCTGCTGGAGCCTTGCAGGCCGGCCAACTGGCCGTTGTGCGCGAAACACCAGTTGCGCCCCCACAGCTCACGGCTGAAGGGATGGGTATTGACCAGACAGACCTTGCCGACGTTGGCCTGACGGATATGGCCGATGACCACTTCGCTTTTGATCGGGTAGCGCTGCACCAGTTGCGCCACCTCGGACTCGCTGCTCGCCCGAGGGTCCTGGAACAGGCGCAGACCGCGCCCCTCATAGAAACCGATGCCCCAGCCATCGCGATGCGGGCCGGTGCGACCACCGCGCTGCATCAGCCCGGTGAAACTGAAAACGATATCGGTGGGTACATTGGCGCTCATGCCGAGCAATTCGCACATCGAATCAATTCTCCTTGCCGAGGCTCAGGCGCAAACGCCCGGCTTCGGGCTGCAGACGCGTATCAAGTCGCTTGCGACCCTGCGGCAAAAACGCACCAGCAGGCACAAGGGGTCAAGTCAGATACGTGGCTCCATACGACCGCTGCGATCACGCCCGTAATCGCGAATCGGCAGATCGTCGTCCTCTTCCATGCGTTCGCGCAGGGTACGCGGATCGTCGTCAGGCTCGGATCGTGACTGACCATGGCGACCCTTCCACCAGCTTTCGATGGGCCAGCGAATGGCGACGAACAGTAGATAAACCGCAAGGGCAATCAGGCCATACAGCGCCAGATCGGCCACGGCCCGCCAGGCGTTGTTGCCGACCTTGAGCAGCAGATCCATGGCGGTGACGGCAAGCGCGGGGGCGAACAGTTCACGTGTCGGATCGATGATGGTCGGGCTGAACAGCAGCACGGCCACCAGCACGGCGAGCGGCTCACGCAGATAGCGCCACATCCAGCGGGTCAGGCGCATCCATACCAACAGGCAACCCAGGGCAGCAATCCCGTAGGCCGCCCAGGCCATGAGGTAGTCGTTTTCATTCATCATAAGCAGGCGCCGGCGTGGCAGGTCTGGCAAAGGGGCGCTTATCATAGCGGTTTTTACCAGGCTCGGCGCTCTTGCCGACCAGGCTGCTCTGGAGTTTCGCCATGTCCCCTGCCCCCATCGCCCGCCAGGAAGCCGGCAACGATCCCTATCGCTGGCTGGAGAACCGCGACAGCGAAGAGGTGCTGGCATACCTGCAGGCCGAGAACGCTTACCTGGAGAGCGTGCTGGAGCCTCAGCAGGCGTTGCGCGAGCAGTTGTTCGAGGAGATCAAGGGGCGTATCCGCGAGACGGATCTGTCGCTGCCCACGCCCTGGGGCGATTACCTCTACTATCAGCGCACCACGGCCGGTGACGAGTACCCACGGCACTATCGCTGCCGTCGCCCTGCCGATGGCTCGCTGCAGGTCGACAGTGCCAGCGAGACGCTGCTGCTCGACTCCAATGAGCTGGCCGGCGGCGGTTTTCTTTCCGTGGGCGCATTCAGCATCAGCCCCGACCAGCGTCGTCTGGCCTACAGCCTCGACACCAGCGGCGACGAAATCTACCACCTGTTCGTCAAGGAACTGGACAGCGGCCAGATCAGCGAACTGCCCTTCGACAATTGCGACGGCAGCATGACCTGGGCCAATGACAGCCAGACGCTGTTCCTCACCGAACTGGACGACACCCACAGGCCCTACAAACTTCTGCGTCACCGCCTCGGCGAAAGCGCAGCCCAAGCGGTATTCGAAGAGCCCGATGGCCGCTTCTTCGTGCACTGCTATCGCTCCAGTTCCGAGCGTCAGTTGATTCTGCAACTGGGCAGCAAGACCACCAGCGAAGTCTGGGTGCTGGACGCCCAGCAGCCGCAAGGTGCCTTTACCTGCCTGGCCGCCCGCGAGGAAGGCCACGAATACGACGTCGATCACGGCATGCTGGATGGTCAGTGGTGCTGGCTGATCCGCAGCAACCAGACCGGCATCAACTTCGCGCTGTACCGGGCCGCCGAGGACAAACCGCAGCGGCCACACTGGCAGCAGATTCGTGCCCATGACCCGCAGGTGATGCTCGAAGGCGCCACACTGAATCAGCGCGCCGTCGTCCTGTCCCTGCGCGAAGGCGGCCTGCCGGTTCTCGAAGTACAGGCGCAGGGTCAGGCGGCTTATCGCGTGCAACTGCCGGATGCCGCCTACAGCCTCTATGTGCAGGACAGCCTGGAATTTCACAGCCCGGTGATTCGTCTGCGCTATGAGGCGCTGAACCGCCCGGCGCAGGTACGCCAGCTGGAGCTGGCCAGCGGCGCGCAGCAGGTGCTCAAGCAGACGCCCGTGGAAGGTCCGTTCGACACCGATGCCTACGAGAGCCGGCGTCTCTGGGCCAGCGCTGCCGACGGCACGCAGATTCCCATCAGCCTGGTGGCACGCCGCGAGGTATTCGCCGCCGGCCAACCGGCTCCGCTCTATCTCTATGGCTATGGCGCCTATGGTGCCAGCCTCGACCCCTGGTTCTCCCACGCCCGCCTGAGCCTGCTCGACCGCGGTTTCGTCTTCGCCATCGCACACATACGCGGCGGCGGCGAGATGGGTGAAGCCTGGTACCGGGCCGGCAAGCTGGAGCTCAAGCAGAACAGTTTCGATGATTTCATCGCCAGCGCCGAACGCCTGATCGCCGAAGGCCTCACCACCTCGTCACAACTGGCCATCAGCGGCGGCAGCGCCGGCGGCCTGCTGATCGGTGCCGTGCTCAATCAACGTCCGGACCTGTTCGCCGCTGCCATCGCCGAGGTGCCTTTCGTCGACGTGCTCAACACCATGCTCAACCCGGACCTGCCGCTGACGGTTACCGAATACGACGAATGGGGTGATCCCAATCAGCCTGAGGTCTTCGAACGCATCAGGTCCTACGCGCCGTACGAGAACGTCCGCGCCCAGGCCTATCCTGCGATCCTCGCCGTCGCCGGTTACAACGACAGCCGCGTGCAGTACTGGGAGGCGGCCAAGTGGGTGGCCAGGCTGCGCCGCGACAAGACCGACAGCAACCTGTTGCTGCTCAAGACCGACCTTGGCGCGGGTCATGGCGGCATGAGCGGGCGCTATCAGAGCATCAGGGATGTGGCGCTGGAGTACGCGTTCCTGTTCCGCGTCCTGGGGATAGCACACCCGTAGGAGCGGTTGGGCGGCATTGCGCTTCCGCCGCAAGCATCGCGGCAGAAGCCGCTCCTACGATAAAACGACGCTCAGTCCTGCTTGCGCTGCCCTTCCAGCTCCTGGCTGTTGCGGCGTATCTGCTGGTCCAGTTGCGGAATCGGCTGATCACCACTGGAACGGGGCGCCGCCCCGGGCATAGGTTGTCCCTGGGGTGGCGGCAACAGGGGTGCCGATCCCTGGCGCTTGATCGGAGCTGTGGTCGAAGGCTGACCATAAGGCTGCGGCGTCGCCGTTCCCGGCGCACCGGCCTCTGCGGATGATGGCATGCTCATGGGCTGCTGTGCCCATGCCAGAGCGGCGGCGCTGGACGCCAGAATCATCGCGGCAAGAATGGGGATACGCATGATGGCTCTCCTGCTCGACTGGCTTTCGTTCTATTCTGGCAATTCCTGCCCACGAACGTTCCAGCGAACCTCATGACTCCGACCAGCAAGCTCGACAAGATTCTCGCCGAAGCCCAGCAACGCCGCGAAACCAGCTACCGGGAAAAGGCCCTGCGCATGTATCCGCACATCTGCGGGCGCTGCGGCCGCGAGTTCAGCGGCAAACGCCTGAGCGAGCTGACCGTGCATCATCGCGATCACAACCACGACAACAACCCGGAAGACGGCTCAAACTGGGAACTGCTGTGCCTGTACTGCCACGACAACGAACACCAGCGTCAGGTCGATTTGCACTACCAGAAGGAAGAGGCGGCCAGTGCGGGTTCCGGGAGCAAGGTCACGCACAAGGGGCTGGCCGGCCTGGCGGCGCTGCTCGGCCGCACGGAAGACAAACAGGGTTGAACCGAGTCCACCGGAGCGTCTTCAGACTGAAGACACTCCGGCGCGCCCCTGAATCGCGACTACTCAGCGCAGCAGTCGGGTATCCAGGGTTTTCGACGGACCGCCGATTACATTCTCGGTGATATCGACGAAGTCCTTGGTGCTGACCTTGTCCAGACGCATCAGCCCGCGGGTCACGTCGTCCAGGGAGAGATTGCCCTTGTCCTTGGTCTTCTGGCGGATTTCCCGATCCAGCTCCTGCAGCAACAGCACCGCACGCGCAGTGACCGGGCCGCTGGCATTGTCGGTACGCAGGCTGTTGACCGGCTTGCTCCAGCGAATCAGTTGCTCGCGGATCTTCTGATAGCGATCCTCGCTGATGCCACCGGCACGGCGCACCAGCTCGATGGCGTAGTACTCGGCCAGACCTTCGGCGATCCAGTCACTGCGGTCGCGACCATAGATGCGACCGAACACATGCACCAGCTCATGCACCAGCGAACTGGTGCCGTTCTCGCTGACCAGCGGACGGTCGGCGTGCATGTAGTAGGAGTTGGCCGCTGACAGGCCACCACGCCACATCGGGTTGCCCGCGCCGACGATCAGCAGCTTGTCCGGATCGCGCGGGAATACTTGCTGCATCTGCGGCCAGACGAAGGTAAGAAAGGTCATGATGTCCATGCGCCGCATGCCTTCGCCGATCGGCGCGGAAATGGCGACCTCGGTATCGCCCAGGCGCGTGCGGCGGGTGCCGAGTTTGCCAGCCAGCATCCAGCCGGTCGGGCGGTCGAACTTGCGCTCCGGGTTGTCGATGCGGAAACGATTCTTGCCGATGCGCGGCCAGCCGGTTTCCACGCTCTTCCAGCCCTTGGGCAGCTCGAACTGCAGGCGCGCCACCAGGTCGGTCTTGTCGCGCTGATCGAGCTTGGCCGCGGGTACCAGATCGTCGCCGCGAAACAGCGCCCAGTCCTCGGTCATCCTGGCATCGTAACGGCCCGGCTTGCGCTCGTTGTCGATCAGCACCCGATAACTGAGCACGCTCTTGCCCTCCGCCGGCTGCCACTGGCCACGCCCTGCGACTTCCTGCGACCACTGGCCATCGGCCTTGAAGTCGCTGAAGCGGCCGTCTTCGCCAAGATTGAAGTCGAAACTGCGCACGCGCTCGCCCTTCTCCAGAGTGATACTGACCTCGGCCTGATTGCTCTCGGGCAGAAAGCGCACGTGATAATCCAGATTGACCTTCTGCGCGGCGGCGAAGGCCGGCAGGCTCAGAAGCAGCAGAGACGAGAACAACGGCAAGCGAAGGGACATCGGGCACAACTCCTGATGCGGGACATGGCGGCATATGACCGCCGCGCCACAGGGCAAATTCCATGGACGGTAGACAGATTTGCCACGAAGCCGCGCGGCAATCAACCAGCGCGAAAAATCAGATGATCTTCCCAGTCATCTTCGGCCACGCTGTTCTCGCTGAGCATGCGTCCCGCCTGGGAAATCCGCTCGGCGTGCACCGCATCCGGATCACCGCTCACCAGGTGGTGCCAGTGCGGCAGATCCTTGCCTTCGCTGACCAGGCGATAGGCGCAGGTCGGCGGCAGCCACTTGAACTGATCGGCTTGCGCCGGCGTGAGCTGGATGCAATCGGGCACATGCTTGACCCGATTGGGGTAATCGCTGCACCGGCAGGTCTGCAGGTCCAGCAGTTTGCAGGCGATACGCGTGTAGTAGACGGAGCCGTCGTCCTCGTCCTCGAGCTTCTGCAGGCAGCACAGACCGCAGCCGTCGCACAGCGACTCCCACTCGGCCGGATCGAGCTGGGCCAGCGTCTTGCGTTTCCAGAAGGGGTCGGGGTTGGCGGCCATGGCAGCAGTATCGACTCAGGCGTGAAAGGCGCGGCAGTCTAGCCCGGGCAGCGGATCGGGCCAAGCGGCCTTTGCCCAACGGCATCAGTAACCACGGGCGAAATCCACTTCACCACGCAGCGGCTGGCCGGCTTGCCAGCACGCCAGGTTGTCGATGAACAGCTCGCTCATCAACGCCGGATCGGTTGGCGCCGAACTGTGGCCGGTGAGCAACAGCCGTGGCGCCGTCCAGAACGGATGGCCTGGCGGCAGCGGCTCCTCCCGGCATACGTCGATCACCGCGCCCGCCAGCTGATTGCGTTCGAGCGCGGCGACCAGATCGGCGTCGACCACCGCAACGCCACGACCGGCATTGATCAGCACGGCCTCGTTGCGGAAATGAGCAAACAGCCGGGCATCGTACAGGTCGCGGGTTGCCGGTGTATCCGGCAGCAGATTGACCACGTAATCGGCCCAGGCGATCAGCCGTGGCAAATCATCCATGGCCGCCACTTCGGCAAAAGGCGCCTGCTGACGCGACTGGCTGGCAACGCCACGCAGTTCCACGCCAAACGGCTGCAGGAAGGTGGCCACGGCCTGACCGATATCACCACAACCGACCACCAGCACCCGGCGCCCACGCAGGCTGCGCGGCAGGCCGTGATCCCAGCGCTGCTCGACCTGTGCCGCCAGCCGAGCGAACAGGCGCCGCTCATGAGCCAGCATGTGGCCGAGCACGTATTCGGCCATCACCTGACCGAAGATGCCCACGGCGCGGGTCAGCCGATAATCGCACGGCAGGCCGGCAGCCAGCAGCGGCGTGATCCCCGCCCAGGTCGACTGCAGCCACTGCGGGTGCAGGCCTTCGCGCAGCAATGGCGCGAGCAGATCAGGCTGGCCCAGCCACAGCTCGCACTCGCCGGCTACCGCACGCAGCGCCTCGGCTTGCGCCCCCGTTACCAGTTGCAGTTCGGGGCAGGCGCAGCGGATGCACTCGGCATAGAACGCGTGGTCGTCTTCGGCGATCAGCAGACGCATGGTTCAGACCGGGTCGTTGCGACGCAGCAGTTCGTCGGGCAGGTGCTCGATGTACTCCTCTTCGGGTGGCGGCATCTGCAGGTGGTAGCCCTGCTTCTCGAGATTCTCCAGCACCACGGCGATGTCCTCGCGCGCCAGTTTGCGCTCCGGGCTGAGCACCAGGTCGAAGGCATGCGCGGGCGGGCCGAACACGGCGAGCAAGCCCTCCGGTACCCGGGTCAGGGCCTCGGCCTTGAGCACATAGAGATACATCTCGTTCTTGCGCGGACTTTTGTAGATGGAACAGATGCGTTTCACGCAGATTCTCCTTCAGCGGCCCGCAGGCTTTTGAACAATGTTGGCGAGGCTGGCTGGCCCAGGCAAAAGCGGTCGGGAGAGCGCAGTTTACAAGCGGCTGGATAAGCATCTCGACCGGGCTGGCGACCCAGACTGCTTTTAACAACGGCCAGACAACCTAGATAGTGTTTCAATCGTCTGCGAGACAATCGAGCAGCGCTTGCCCCATCAGCTCCCGACGCCAGCCGCGCAGGGAATCGGGCAATTGGTAGGGACCATCGGGGTAACCGCTTTTCAGCAGAGCCTCCAGGGTTTTCTTGCGCAACATCAGCTCGGGCACGATATCCAGGCGCTCGCCCTCACGCTGGCCGACGGCACGCAGTTTCTTGAGCAGCGCCGAGGCCTCGATTGGCAGCGGCTCGAGCAAGGCCTCGGGCCATTGCTCGGGCGGCAATGCCGCAGCCTCGCGAATCAGCTTCAGCAGGGTTTCGCCATCCTGGCGCACGGTCTTCGGATGCATGTCCTCGATGCGCGCCAGCGCCACCAGGTTATCCGGCTGGGTGCGCGCCAGCGGCCACAGCGAATGCTCGCGCAGCACACGATTGCGCGGCAGGTTGCGCGCCCTGGCCTCGCGCTCGCGCCAAGCGCACAGGGCGCGAAGCACTGCCTGTTGCTGACGCGAGAGTTTCCAGGCCAGCTTGGCATCGCGCCAGGCATCCTCCGGCGCCACTTCACGGCTCAGGTTGGCCACCAGCTCGGCACCGTCCTCCAGCACCCACTCGACCTTCTGCGGCGCCAGACGGGCCATCAGTTCACGGTACACCTCCACCAGATGCAGCACGTCTTCGGCGGCGTAGCGCACCTGCAGCTCGGACAACGGCCGCTGCAACCAGTCGGAGCGGGTCTCGCCCTTGGGCAGCTCGATATCGAGCAGCGTCTGCACCAGGCGCGAGTAGCCCATGGAGAACCCGAGATTGAGATAACCGGCCGCCAGTTGCGTGTCGAACAGCGGCGCCGGCAGGCTGCCGGTCAGGCGCAGGAATACCTCAAGATCTTCACTGCACGAATGCAGCACCTTGACCACATTCGGCGCTTCGAGCAACGCAGTGAACGGCCGCCAGTCGCTGATGCGCAGCGGATCGATCAGATACGCGCCATCGCCACCGCTGACCTGCAGCAGCCCAGCGATGGGATAGAAGGTGTCGACGCGCATGAACTCGGTGTCCAGCGCGACGAAAGGCAGCGCCTGCCAGGCGGCGCAGTGCTCGGCCAGGCTGGCGTCGTCGAGAATCCAGTGAATGTCGTTAGCCACGCGGCTCTCCCGTTAACAATGCCGCGCAGTATATATGCCCAGGCTATCGCTCGGGGCGCGGCCTGCCGTGAATCAGCGGAACTGTGTAATCTGTGCCGCGCACTACCTCCGACACGGAAGAACAACAATGCTAAAAAAACTGCTTGCCCTGCTCGTCATGCTATTGGCCGCAGCGGCCGGTTACCTGGCGCTCAGCCCCAGCCCGATCGATCCGCTGCCCTGGGACGCTGCGCCCGCTCCGGAGATGACCGGCGTACTGGAACCCAACGACACCCTGATGAAGGCCGAACTGCTGGCTCGCGGCCAACTGCATGGCCCGGAAGACACCGCCGTCGACGACCAGAACCGGGTGTACGCCGGCCTGCATGACGGGCGCATCGTACGCGTGCTGGAAGATGACAGCCTGGAAACCTTCGCCGACACCGGTGGCCGGCCGCTGGGCATGAACTTCGACGCCAGTGGCAACCTGATTGTCGCCGACGCCTACAAGGGCCTGCTGAGCATCGACCCGCAAGGCGCGATCACCGTGCTGACCACCGAGGCGGACGGTCTGCCCTTCGCCTTCACCGATGACCTGGATATCGCCAGCGACGGCACCATCTATTTCAGTGACGCCTCCTCGCGTTTCCAGCAGCCGGACTACCTGCTCGACCTGCTCGAAGCGCGCCCGCATGGACGCCTGCTGAGCTACAACCCGGCCAGCGGTGAAACCCGGGTGCTGCTCGATGGCCTGTACTTCGCCAATGGCGTGGCGTTGTCGGCCGACGAAGACTTCGTGTTGGTCAACGAGACCTATCGCTACCGCATCACCCGTTACTGGCTCAAGGGAGATAAGGCCGGCCAGCATGACGTTTTCATCGACAACCTGCCCGGCCTGCCGGACAACCTGCAGGGCGACCGCAAGGGCACGTTCTGGGTGGCGTTGCCGACCCCGCGCAAGGCCGATGCCGACTTCCTCCATCGCCACCCCTGGCTCAAGGCGCAACTGGCCAAGCTGCCGCGGGCGATGTGGCCAAAGGCAATTCCCTACGGTTTTGCCATCGCCCTCAACGAGCAAGGCGAGATCGTCCGCAGCCTGCACGACACCAGTGGCACCCACCTGCGCATGGTCACCTCGGTGAAGCCGGTAGGCGATCATCTGTACTTCGGTAGTCTGGACAACGACCGCATCGGCCGGCTCGAGCTGCACTGACAAAAAGCCCCGGATGACCGGGGCTTTTTTTACCGCCAGATTGCGGGCCTCAGACCACGCCCTGGGCCAGCATGGCGTCGGCAACCTTGACGAAGCCGGCGATGTTGGCGCCCTTGACGTAGTTGATGCGGCCATTCTCCTCGCCGTGGTGCATGCAGGCGTGGTGAATGTTCTGCATGATGCCGTGCAGACGCTCGTCCACTTCGCCGGCGCTCCAGTGCAGACGCATGGCGTTCTGGCTCATTTCCAGACCGCTGGTGGCCACGCCGCCGGCGTTGGAGGCCTTGCCCGGCGCGTAGCAGATGCCGGCCTCGACGAACAGATCCACTGCTTCCAGGGTCGAGGGCATGTTGGCGCCTTCGGCCACGCAGATGCAGCCGTTCTTCAGCAGGGTACGGGCATCCTCGCCGTCCAGCTCGTTCTGCGTCGCACAGGGTAGCGCGATGTCGCACGGCAGGCCCCAGGGGCGCTGACCAGCGAAGAACTGCAGACCATAGTGCTCGGCCATCTCGCGCAGACGACCACGGCGCACGTTCTTCAGATCCATCAGGTACAGCCATTGCTCGTCGCTCAGGCCGCCCTCGACATACATGGTGCCTTCGGAGTCGGACATCGAAATCACCCGGCCACCCAGCTCCATGACCTTCTGCGCCGCGTATTGGGCGACGTTACCAGAGCCGGAAATAGCCACACGCTTGTCTTCGAAACCCTGATCGATGCGCTTGAGCATCTCCTGGGCGAAATACACGCAACCATAACCGGTCGCTTCCGGGCGGATCAGACTGCCGCCGTAGCTCAGGCCCTTGCCGGTCAGCACCGAGGTGAACTGGTTGGACAGGCGCTTGTACTGGCCAAACAGGTAGCCGATCTCGCGGCCACCGACGCCGATGTCACCGGCCGGCACGTCGAGGTCGGCACCGATATGGCGATACAGCTCAGTCATGAACGACTGGCAGAAGCGCATCACTTCACCTTCGCTCTTGCCCTTGGGATCGAAGTCCGAACCACCCTTGCCGCCGCCCATGGGCAGCGAGGTGAGCGAGTTCTTGAACACCTGCTCGAAGGCCAGGAACTTGAGCACCCCCAGGTTCACCGAGGGATGAAAGCGCAAGCCGCCCTTGTACGGGCCGATGGCGCTGCTCATCTGGATGCGGTAGCCGCGGTTGACATGCACCTGGCCGCGGTCGTCGACCCAAGGCACACGGAACAGGATCGCGCGCTCGGGTTCGACCATGCGTTCGAGAATGCCGGCATCGCGATAGCGCGGGTTGGCTTCGAGGAAGGGCCACAGACTGCGCACGACCTCTTCCACCGCCTGGTGGAACTCGGGCTGATCGGGATCGCGCTGCTTCAGGCGCGCCAGGAAAGAATCAACGGACAACGACATGCGGTACCTCGACACCACAAAGACAAAGTGGCCGGCACTCTATCAGGCAGCACAGCACCAAAACAGATCAAAATGTCGCCTAAATGAAACTTTTTAGTGCGCCAGCCCTATCAGGCGCCGGCGCAACTCATCTTCAGCCGCCCAAAAAACACCCCGAAATGCAGCATAACCACCCTATTGCGCACAGTTTTCGACCACTGGAGCGACATCGACGCCCGCCGCAGGTACAAGGTCGGCGCCCTGCAGCAATGTTTCGATGCTCTGCCGCGTATCGGCCATCAGAGCCGTCAGACTATCGCGGTCGTAGCGGCTGGCGTCGATCGCGGCACCAATCACGAACTGCACCGGCTGATCGAGATTCAGACGCCAGGTGCGTGCCGGCAACACATGTTGAATGCCGCGGATAGCGACCGGCACGATCACCGCATCGGTATCCAGCGCCAGATGGAAGCAGCCCTTCTTGAACGGCTGCAACCGCCCGTCGGCCGAACGCGTCCCCTCCGGAGCGGCCCATAGCACGATGCCACTTTCCATCATCTGCCGGGCACGCTCCAGGTCACGCCGGGACTGCTGCGGATCATGCCGGGCTACAGAGGGAAACTCGGCCGCGCGCATGGCACGACCGAGAAACGGAATGCGGTACAACTCGCTCTTGGCCAGCATGCGAATCGAACCCGGCATGGCGACGAAACTGGCTGGAATGTCGTAATGGCTGGAATGCGTGCAGAGGATCAGATAACGCCGGCCATCATCGAAGTTCGGACACTGGCCCTGCACCGTCATCCGCATGCGCACCAGCCGCAGCAACGCCGCAGACCAGGCGCGCGTGTAACCATCGACATGCTCGCGGCGCAGCCTTCCCACGGCGGCACGGCCAATCACCAGCAGGCAGAAATACAGCGTCACCCCCAGGGTCCCGAGCACCACGCCGATACGACGGGCCAGGTTGGCGCTACGCGCGATGGGTTGCAGACTCAGCATGAAACGGCTCCTTACCTATCGGGAGATCGATACGGGATGCAGCGGATGAGCTAGACGGTATGATGCCGGCAAACGCGTATACGACACAGGAGGTACCATGCCACTCGCTCAACTGATCAGCGCGACACACCTTCAGCAACGTCTGGGGCAGGACAACCTGGTGGTACTCGACTGCCGCTTCGCCCTTGAGGACCCCGCCTACGGCCGCCGCAGCTATCTGGACGGACATATCCCCGGGGCCCACTTTCTCGATCTCGAACAGGACCTGTCCGCACCGGTAGTCAAGGGCGTGACCGGGCGCCACCCGCTGCCGGACCCAAGCGCGCTGGTCGAACGCCTGCGCAGCTGCGGCCTGCGGGCGGACAGCCAGGTGGTGCTGTATGACGATGGTCCTGGCGCATTCGCCGCAAGGGCATGGTGGCTGCTGCTCTGGCTGGGCAAGCGCGATGGTCTGTATCTGCTCGACGGCGGCCTGAAAGCCTGGCGCGAGGCCGGCCTGGAACTGACCCTGGACCCACCGGAAAATGCTTCCGGCGACTTCTCGGCGCAACCTGACAGCAGCCTGCTGCTGAGTGCCGAACAGCTGGCCCTGCGCCTGGGCAATCCAGATCTCACCCTGCTCGACGCACGTGCCTTGCCACGTTTCCGTGGCGACGTGGAGCCGCTCGATCCGGTTGCCGGACACATTCCCGGCGCGCAATGCGCGGCATTCACCGACAACCTGAGTAGCGACGGCCGCTTCCTTCCGGCACAGGCGCTGCGCGAGCGCTTCGACAAACTGCGCGGTGATCGCCCGGTGGAAAACCTGGTGGCCTACTGCGGTTCCGGCGTTACTGCGTGTCACAACCTGTTCGCCATGAACCTGGCCGGTTACCCGCTGGCACCGCTCTACGCCGGATCATGGAGCGAATGGATCACCGATCCGTCACGTCCGATTTGTAGTGGTCAACAATTCCCGGACACAGAATTGAGTTTTTCTTCCGCAACCGCCGGCGGTACGAAGCCGTTGTGCTGATGCGGCCTTATCCAGTTGTACCGCTGCATGAGGTAGCGGCCGATGTCCTGCTCGGCCAACGCTGTCGTCATGTAACCCACTGTCGGCACCCACTCCGTTTTCAGGCTACGAAACAGCCGCTCCATGGGCGAATTGTCGTAACAATTTCCCCTTCGGCTCATGCTCTGAATCATCCGATAGCGCCAGAGCCGTTGGCGGAAACCCCGGCTGCCATATTGGCTGCCCTGGTCGCTGTGAAACAGCACGCCTTGTGGTCTGCCACGCATCTCGTAAGCCCTGTCGAGCGCTTTGACGACCAGTTCCGCATCAGGCTTGGCGGACATCGCCCAACCCACCACTCTGCGGCTGTACAAGTCCAAGACCGCCGCCAGATAGCTCCATCGACCCTCTGCCCAGATATACGTGATGTCGCCACACCAGACCTTGTTTGGCGCAGCCACGGTGAACTTGCGATCAAGCACATTGGGAATGTCGGGGCGCTCGACCGTGGCCTTCTTGTACGCATGAGAACCGGGCTGTTTGCTGATCAGTCCTTGTTCCTTCATCAATCTTCTGACTCTGAAACGCCCGACGTTAACGCCTTCATCCCGCAGCATGGCAACCAGACTGCGACTGCCCGCTGAGCCACGACTTTGGTTGAACAGCTCGTTGACACGACTGCGTAGGTTCACTCGGCGGACATCGATATGACGCCGCCGGGCCAAGTGGGCGTAATAACAAGACCGGGGTAGCTCGAAGACTGAACACAACAGTTGAACAGGGTAGTGCTTTACCAACTGCCGAATCGACTTCAACGTCTGCGCCCGTGTTCCTCGGCCATCAAGAGCGCAGTGGCCTCCTTTAATATTTTCTTCTCAAGCTCCAGCCGGTTGATACGGGCCTGAAGCTCCTGAATGGTCTGCTGCTCCGGTGTGAGCGCCTTGGCAGTGGGCGTAACGCCCCCGCGCTCCAGCTGCAACTGGGTAACCCAGCGGCGCAATAAGCTCTCACCTACATCGAGAGATCTGGCGGCCTCGGGACAGCTGTAGCCTTGGTCGAGCACCAGGCTGGCAGCCTCTCGCTTGAAAGTCGGGGTGAAGGTACGTCGTTGTCTGCTCATCGAACACCTCTGTATGGCGAGCATTCTCGCCCTAAATGGGTGTCTGGGGTTAGTAGACCACTACAATTGCCACTGGCGACTAAGCAGCGGTTTTAAGCACCAATCGAAATATGCCCAATAACTCAGATCCGAAATCAATTTAAAAACAGCCCTTTAAGACTGAAATATCGCACTAGACTTGAAAATGAGCGGCTAACCCCGCTCCCGGTGGGGCCTTTATCCTAGAGCCACCAGAATAGCTGCCAATGCACGGCCCCACCGGCACCCTTCGCGAGGACGTCATGGGAATAGCCGCCTGCGATCTCAGTCAGCACGTGATCCGCCCTACCCTTCTCTATCTGCAACGTCATAGCGACACAGCCGAGGCGCTGCTGCTGGGGGCCGCGGCCTGCCAGTCGGCACTCGGCAGCGCACTCGACACCCCGCAAGGCCACGGTCTTTATCGCATCAGCGAGCAGCGTCATCAGTCGCTCTGGGACCAGCACCTGGCCTTCGACCCCGAGCTTGCCAGCCGCGTCCGCGGTCTCGCCAGCCAGCACACCTTTCTCGAAGCACCGCACCTGGAACTCACGGTCAATCTGCGCTACGCCACGGCCATCGCCTGGTTGCTGATTGAGGTCGAGAAACTGGAACTACCCGCCGCCAATGACCTGATGGCCATGGGCCGAATCTGGTGCAGGGTTTTTCAGCCACAAGGTCGTCAGCACGACTTTCTCGAGGCCTGGCAACGCTGCATCGAACAGGCAAGCCAGGCGGCCTGACCGACTCGTCAGAAAAATAACTGAAGAAGATACGTACAAAATCCAACCAATTGTCCGACAATACGCTCTATTTCGGGAACTTAAGCGCCTTGGCAGGGGTCAGGAAAAACTGTAGCGTGCGCCCCCTCGCCTCACCATAGGAGCTTCCCCGTGAGCAAACGTCTTCTCAAGACCGGTCTCGCCGTCGCCATTACCGCCGCATCCAGCCAGGCTTTCTCCAGCGGCTTCGCCCTCAACGAACAGAGCATCGCCGGAATGGGCACGTCCTTTGCCGGACGCTCATCGTCCGCCGATGACGCCAGCACCGTGTTCGGTAACCCGGCCGGCATGTCCCGCCTCAAGCGTAGCGAGATCTACGTCGGTGCTGCGGCCATTTACGCCAAAAGCGATATCGACCGGGTCAACGCCAGCTCTCCGGGCGGTCCGATCGCGGGCAGCAATGACGGTGACATGGTGCCCGTCACAGGCGTGCCCATGGGTTACTACGTCAAACCGCTGGACGACAAGGTCGCATTCGGCCTCGGCATCTACGCACCGTTCGGCCTGATGACCGATTACGAGAGCAACTTCCAGGGTCGTTACTACGCGGACAAGAGCTATGTACGCGTGATTACCGTGCAACCCACCCTGAGTTACCGCTTCAACGACAAGCTGTCGGTCGGTTTCGGCCCTACCTTCAACCATATCGAAGGTGAGCTGACCTCGTCCCTGTTTACGCCGCTTGGCGATGGCAAGGTAAAGGTCAAGGGTGATGACGTGGCCGTGGGCTTCAACGTCGGCATGCTCTATGAGTTCACGCCCGGCACCCGTGCCGGCCTTACCTACCACTCGCGCGTGAAGTACGAACTGGAAGGTGACACTCGCGTCGAAGCCCCGGCGCTGGTAGGTATCGCCGGCAAGTACGACGCCAATCTGGAGCTGACTACTCCCGAATCCGTAGATCTTTCGTTTACCCACGAACTCGATGATCGCTGGACCCTGTACGTCGGCAGCACCTGGACGCGCTGGAGCCGCCTCAAGGAAATTCGTGTGGAGAACGATGCCCCGGCATTACCGGCCAACCTCTCCACCATCGTCGAGGATCAGAACTGGCACGATACCTGGGCCCATGCAGTTGGCCTGTCGTACAAGCTCAATCCGCAGTGGACGCTGCGCACCGGTATCGCCGTCGACCAGTCGCCGACCAATAACGTCGACCGTTCGCCCCGCATTCCCTCGGGCGACCGCACCATTTTCAGCGTTGGCGCCGGCTGGAGTCCGAACCAGGACATGACCATCGATCTGGCCTACTCCTACCTGCAGGAAGAATCGGTGAACGTGGATCACGTCAGTGCCTCCCGTGGCACCTACCGCGCACGCTACAAGAACAGCGCGCACGGTCTGGGCGCCGCGATCAGCTACCGCTTCTGATCGGAATCATCCCCGCGGCCAGGGACGGCCCGTACCAATCCGCATACTCAGGGCTGCGACGCGATGGCCTTCTCGACGGCGGCGATCAGTTCCGGATCGTCCGGTTTGGTCAGGCTGGAGAAACTGGCGAGCACCTTGCCCTGACGGTCGACCACATATTTGAAGAAGTTCCAGCGCGGCCGCCGGCTCTGCTCGGCCAGGCCCTTGAACAGAGGAATGGCGTCATCACCGGAAACGGCTTGCGGCTCGGTCATGGCGAAGGTCACGCCGTAATTGACGTAACAGACAGTGGCCGTCTCCTGGCTATCAGCGGACTCCTGGCGAAAATCGTCGGACGGCACGCCCAGAACTTCCAGCCCCTGATCCCTGTAGCGCTGATAGAGCGCTTCAAGCCCTTTGAATTGCGGAGTGAAGCCGCAGAAGCTGGCGGTGTTGACCACCAACAGCGGTTTGCCGGCGAATTGGCAGAGTTCGATGTTCTCGCCCTTGGCACGCAGCCTGGGCAGTTCGCCCTGCAGCATCGCCGGACACTCGGCGGCCAGTGCCGGCAACGTCAAACTGGAGAGCAGTAACGCGCGGGCAAAACGGCGAATGGACATGACGATGACCTCGAGCTGTAACGCGATCTCACCACGCTACTCGCAGCCCAAGTCTCAGGCAACTAGCAGATGCCCACGCCCAGCTGCAGCAGGGCCAGGCCACCCTGGCGCCAGCCCCACCAGGCCAGTACCAGAAGCAGGCCGGCGCCCAGCGCAACGGCACTGAGCGTCAGCACCTTGCGCTTCATGCTGGCGCCCCCTGCAGGCGCGCCACCGGAACCTCGCGCACCGGCCAGTTGAGCACCGCAGCCATCAGGCTCAGACCGATGGAAATCTGCCAGACCAGATCGTAACTGCCGGTGGTGTCGTACAGATAACCGCCCAGCCAGCCACCGAGGAAGGAGCCGAGCTGATGGAACAGGAAGACGATACCGCCAAGCATCGACAGGTTACGCACGCCAAACAGGGTGGCCACGGTGCCGTTGGTCAGCGGCACCGTCGACAGCCACAGCAGGCCCATGGCGATGCCGAACAGGTAGGCGCTCCACTGCGTCAGCGGCGCCACCAGGAACAGCGTGATCACCACCCCGCGCAGCAGATACAGCGCGCTGAGCAGACGCGGCTTGGACATGCGCCCGCCGAGCCAGCCGGCGATGTAGGTACCGAAGATATTGAACAGACCGACCAGCGCCAGCACCGTGGTACCGGTCAGTGCCGGCAGATGATGATCGACCAGATAGGCCGGCAGGTGCACGGCAACGAATACCACCTGGAAGCCGCAGACGAAGAAACCCAGCGCCAGCAGCCAGAACCCGGAATGGCTGGCAGCCTCACGCAATGCTTCCAGCAGCGTCTGCTCTGGGCCATTGCTCACTGGTGGCGGCGTCTCGTTGATCATTGCGGCCAGCGGCAGGATCAGGGCAACCAGCAGCCCCAGCGCCAGCAACGCGGCAGACCAGCCGAGCCAGCCGATCAACCCGAGCGTGCCCGGCAACATGGCGAACTGGCCGAAGGAGCCCGCAGCCGCAGCGATGCCCATGGCCATGCTGCGCTTCTCCACCGGCACGGCACGGCCGACCACACCGAGAATGACCGAGAACGACGTGCCGGACAGTCCGATACCGATCAGCAGGCCGGCGCTCAGCGACAGCGACAACGGCGAATCGGCCATGCCCATAAACACCAGACCCAGCATGTAAAGCACACCGCCGATGATGATGGCCTTGCGCGCACCGAAGCGGTCGGCCAGCGCACCGGTGACCGGCTGCGCCAGGCCCCAGATCAGGTTCTGCAACGCGATGGCGAAGGCGAATACCTCGCGGCCCCAGCCGAACTCCGCACTCATCGGCGGCAGAAACAGGCCGAAACCATGGCGAGTGCCGAGCGACAGCGCCAGGATCAGCGACGCCCCGAGCAGCAGCCAGGTGGTTGAACGCCATGCAGTTGTCATCGTTATCTCCAGCAGACGGCCGCCAGCGGCCGTTCAGGCAGTAAAGGGCCCATCAGGCCAGTTCGTCGAGCAGCTTCATCAACTCGCTACGGCGTCCTTCGCCCAGCCGAGCATTCAGCTCACGCTGCACCTGTTCCCACAGTGGCAGCGCCTGTTCGATACGTTGCAGGCCGGCTTCTGTGAGCCGTACCTCGCGAGCGCGTAGATCACGCCCCTCACCCATTTGCACCAGCCCCTGTTCTTCGAGCACCCGCAGATTGCGCCCCAGAGTGCTGCGATCCAGCCCCATGGCTTCGGCCAGTGCGGAAATGCTCGGCTGTCCGAGCCGCTGCACATGGCGCAGCAGGGAAAACTGGGCAGCCCCGAGCCCGACGGCAGCCAGCGCATCGTCGTAGCGGCGGGTCACGCCACGGCTGGCGCGGCGCAGTTGGGTGCAGAGGCAGGAAGTCGGCAACATGGATACAGGTATATACCCGCATCGGCGATTCGCACTCATACAGTTGCGCAGCGCGTGGCCATAACAGTTGCTTCAGAAAGTCGATATCCGTACCGACAGGGCACTGCACCGGATCGAACAAAGCGCCGTATCGTCGTGAAGCGGCAACTCCAGATGCAGCATCAGCTCCGTCTCTCGGCCACAGCGGCCTCGGCGAAGGTCGCCATCTGCCCGTGCAGCGCACAGGCCAGGCGCAGCAACGGCACAGCCAAGGCGGCACCGCAGCCCTCACCCAGGCGCAAACCGAGTTCCAGCAGCGGTTCGGCTTCCAGCGCCTGTAGCACGCGCACGTGACCGGGCTCGGCACCATGATGGGCAAACAGCAGCCACTGACGGCAGGCGGGATTGAGGCGCACCGCGAGCAAGGCCGCGACGCTGCAGATGAAGCCATCCACCAGTACGGCGATACCCAGCTGCGCCGCAGACAGATATACACCCGTGAGCGCAGCGATTTCGAAGCCGCCAAGGTGGACCAGCGCCTGCAGCGGCCCATCGATTTTCGCCCGGTGCATTGCCAGCGCCGCATCGATCACACGCGCCTTGTGCACCACACCGGCCTCGTCCAGCCCAGTGCCGGCACCGGCCAGCTCGCTCGCCGGGCAATCCAGCAGCCAGCAGGCCAACGCAGTGGCTGCCGTGGTACTGCCAATGCCCATCTCGCCACCGACGAACAGATCGCAGCCTGCGACGCGAGCACGCTGCACGCTGTCTCGCCCCGCCTCCAGACAGATCATCGTCTGAGCCAGAGTCATGGCCGGATCACGAACGAAATTCTGCGTACCGGCGCCAACATGCAGACGCCGTACGCCAGGCAGCGGCGGCGGCGGCCCGGCAGTGCCCAGGTCGATTACCTCCAGCGCTGCATCCAGCTCACGCGCCAACACGCTGATGGCTGCGCCGCCTTTTGCAAAGTTGGCCAGCATCTGCCCGGTCACACTCTGCGGATAGGCGGAAACGCCTTCGGCCACCACGCCATGATCACCGGCAAAAACGGCAATCCACAATTTGTCGAGGACCGGTCGCTCGCGCCCCTGCAGCGCCGCCAGATGAATGGCCAGCGCTTCCAGACGGCCAAGTGAACCGGCCGGCTTGGTCAACTGTTGCTGACGGGTCTCAGCCTTGGCTCGAGCGACGTGGTCAAGCGGCTGGCAGGGCCCCTGCCACCATTGCAGACTCATAACGCATCCCCTAAGTCTTGTCGTGCAGTGCTTTGGGAATCGGATGGTGGCTACTCAGCGCCACCGGGCGCGCGCAAGACTCGCAGACCTCTGGCTGAGGAGCAGGCGGATGGGCTCGGCCAGGACCAATCAGGGATTGCGGGCGAGCTCGGGCGTGATCACACGCTTGGCATCGAGGTAGACACGCTGCCAGTAGACATTGTCGAGACTGTCCAGGCGCACGGTGCCGCCACTTGATGGCGCATGGACAAAACGCCCTTCCCCGACATAGATGCCGGCATGACTCACGGCGCGCCCGCCATTGGTGGCGAAGAACACCAGATCACCACTCTGCAGCGCATCGCGACGTACCTCCGGCGTGCGCATCGCACTCAACTCGCGGGTCGAGCGCGGCAGGCTGATACCCGCGGCATCTCGATAGACATAACCGATCAGGCCGCTGCAGTCGAAACCGCCTTCCGGTGTATTACCACCATAACGATAAGGCGTACCGACCAGCCCCAGGGCACGAAACAGAACGTCTTCAGCGCCTCCCTGCCAGGAAGAGGAAGAGACCGCTGGACTATAGACCGGCTGAGGAGAGGGTGCACGACTGCTACAGGCGCTCAGCAGCAGCGCAATAGAAATGAGAACGACGCGGGTCGTTAAGGGCATAAGCGAGGCGATCCAGAGCCTGAATGCGTCCTACTCTGCCCATTGCAGGCAAACGGCGCAACCCTCAAGACCCTTACAAAGTCCGCTGCGCGTAGGCAGCTTCTGCGTCAAAACAGGCTCGGGGCGCTCATGTACCGCAGTACACTGCGCCTCCTTACCTGTTTTTTTCCTGGCATTACGCCAGCGCGCCAGCCTTTGCCGCGACACATCAATTGGGGCGTTTGGCTGCGACCTGCTCATCCACCGGGGCCAGCGCCAGGACGCGCTTGGCCTGCAGGTAACTGCGGTTCCAGTAGCTGTCATCCAGGCTGTCGATACGCACACCGCCGCTGCGGCTGCTACTGGAATGGATGAACTGGTCATCGCCCAGATAGATACCAGCATGGCTGACGCGACCGCGACCGCGATCGTTGAACAGGATCAGGTCACCAGGTTCGAGATCGGCACGTGCCACCTTGGGCGCGTCGAGGTTGATCAGCTCACGAGTGGAGCGAGGCAGCTCCAGACCGAGCTCCTCACGGAACAGGTAGCCAACGAAACCGCTGCAATCGAAACCGGACTGCACCGAAGTGCCGCCGTAACGATAACGCGTACCGATCAGCGAACGCCCGAGATCGAGCAGGCTGTCGGCCAGTTGCGGCATTTCGTAGGGTTTATCGTCGATCAGCGCGTTGACTTCATCAGCAGCAGCCTCGGCCTGATGAGAGAACGTACTATCAACGGGGTCGATCCTGGTTTCACTGACCTGCGGCTGCGGCGAATGGCCGGCGCAGGCAGCGAGAAAGACCGTCAGTGCAAGAGGCACGAGGGGTGCGAAGCGTTTTAGCATGGGCACGACCGTGTCGGTTGAATTTATAAGTCGGCGACTATGCCCTCTATAGTGTCCATTTGCAAATTCTATCGTCAGAAATGTGACCAAGTGGTCTCAGCATGCCATCTAACGCGCCCAGCCATCTGTAAGCCGGGCGCCTGATTCTTCAGCCAAGAATCTCGCTCAAGGGAATGAAACGCAGCGTATCCCCTTCGGCCAGTGTGCTGCCCTCCATCACCTCAGCCAGTCCTTCGGCCCAGGCGGCGCTTCGCAGAACGCCAGAACTCTGATTGGCATAAGGCACCGCACGACCATTTTCCAGACGTGCACGCAGGTACTCACGACGCATGCCCGGTTTTCCCCAGCTGAAACCCGCGGGCACCGCGAAACCCAGGGGTTCGACCCGCTGCACGCCGAGGCGGCGCAGCATATAGGGGCGCGCCAGCAAACCGAAGGTGACCAGTGTCGAGGCCGGATTGCCCGGCAGACCTATCACCGGCACGCCCTGGTAATGACCGAAAGTCAGTGGCTTGCCCGGCTTGATCGCCAGCTTCCACAACGCCAGCTCACCCGCCTCACGCAGGGCCAGGCCGAGATAGTCCGCCTCCCCCACCGAAACACCGCCCGTGGAAAGAATCAGATCCACCTCGCCCAGAGTGCCCAGCGCTTCCCGGGTGCGCTGCAGGTCGTCGGGCAAGATGCCCGCATCCACCACGGCGCAGCCCAGACGTTGCAGCCAGGCGATCAGCAAACGCCGGTTGCTGTTATAGATCTGCCCCGGACCGAGCGCCTGCCCCGGTTCTACTAGCTCATCGCCAGTGGACAACACGGCAACGCGCAGACGCCGGCGTACCGACAACCGCGCGGCGCCCAGGGATGCGGCCAACCCCAGCTCGACAGGCCCAAGGCGCGTACCGGCTGGCAGTACGCAGTCCCCCATGCGGGTTTCCTGACCCTGGGCGCGAACATTCTGCCCGGCTTTCAGCCGCTCGCGGAAATGCACGCATCCCGCCTCATCAACCTCGACGTTCTCCTGCATCTCCACGGTATCGGCGCCTTCAGGCAGCGGCGCTCCGGTGAAAATGCGCGCGCAGGTTCCCGGCTCCAACGGCACGGGCGCAGCGCCGGCCTGAATGCGCTGACTGACGGGCAACGGCTGGCCGCTCCAGTCAGCCAGGCGCAGGGCGTAGCCGTCCATGGCGCTGTTGGCCCATGGCGGCAGATCCAGCGCCGCGATCAGCGGCTCGGCCAGCACCCGGCCATCGGCCTCGGCCAGCACGACCTGCTCGGTCTGCTCGACGGGAGCCGCGTCGGCCAATGCCAGCAGACGCTCCAGCGCCGCCTCCATGGGCAGCAGGCCGGGATGATCGCAACAGCTCATCCGCGCGACTCGCACGCGCCCACCGATTTGAGGTGCGGCACGAAGTTGCAGGGACGATGCCGTGCATCCAGCTGTTCAGCGAGAATCCCGTCCCAGGCAGTGCGGCAGGCGTTGGTCGAGCCTGGCAGGCAGCACACCAGCGTGCCATTGGCCAAACCGGCCAGTGCGCGCGACTGAATGGTCGAGGTGCCGATATCGGTTACGGATATCTGCCGGAACAGCTCGCCAAAACCGTCGACCTGCTTGTCCAGCAGGCAGGCAACCGCTTCCGGTGTGCTGTCGCGCCCGGTGAAACCGGTACCGCCGGTAATCACCACGACCTGCACCTGATCCTCGGCAATCCAGGTCGCGACCTGGGCGCGGATCTTGTACAGATCATCCTTGAGCAGTACACGGACAGCCAACTGGTGGCCGGCAGCGGTCAGGCGATCGACCAGCAATTGGCCCGAGGTATCGGTCTCCAGCGTACGCGTGTCGCTGACGGTCAGCACGGCGATGTTCAGCGGCACGAAAACCGCATCGGCCTTGTGGTTCATGGCAGGCATCCAATTGGGAGAGAATGGGCGCTGTTATATCACACAGCCTGACGTCGGAGACCGCCCAGATGCCTGCACCAGCCCCCTCCCTCCCCTGCTCGGTGTTACTGCTTTCCGGCGGTCGAGGCCAGCGTATGGGCGGGCAGGACAAGGGGCTCATCGAATGGCGCGGCTGCCCCCTGATCACCTGGCTGCATGACCTGACCAGGCCGCTGAGCGATGACCTGATCATCTCCTGCAATCGTAACAGCGAGCGTTACGCCCTCTACGCCGACCAGCTGGTAGCCGACGAGGATAGGGATTTTCAGGGCCCACTGGCCGGCATTCGCGCCGGAATGGCTGTAGCGCGCCATGAGCAGATGCTGGTGCTGCCCTGCGACGCCCCGCTGGTGGACCGCGCACTGATCGAATCGCTACTCGCCCACGCAGGCGACCGGCCTGTAGTGATTCGCCAGGGCGACTATTGGCAGCCGCTGTTCTGCCTGCTGCCGACCCGCTTGAAGGATGATCTGGAGCAGGCCTGGCAGGCCGGCGAACGCAGCCCACAACGCTGGTTCGCCAGGCTGTCGCCGATTGCCGTTGTTTGCCCGATGGAAGATGAACGGCTGGCCAACCTCAACACCCCTGAAACGCTGGCGCAAAGTACGCCCGCCAGCTGAGGCAGAACGGCCGCTGCGGAACTCATACAGGAGTTTTACGTCAGAACGTAGGCACCCCATTTGTACGCAAGGAGACAAACCATGACCAAAAGGATCATCCCCGCCCTGCTGATGACTCTCGGCTTCGCTGTACTGGCTGGCTGCTCCACGCCATCGGTGATCACGCTGAACGACGGGCGCGAGATCCAGACCGTGGACAAGCCCAAGTTCGATGAAGAGTCCGGCTTCTACGAATTCGAGCAACTCGACGGCAAGCGCGCCACGATCAACAAGGATCAGGTGCAGACCGTCAAGGAACTCTGAGGCGAGAACCCGAGGCATCGCCGAAGGACGCCGAGCTTGCGCCGGCCGCATAAAAGGACGAACGGCCTGCAGATTTTTTCAGGCTAACCCCTTGTGCGGTAAAAGTTTTTCGGTAGAATACGCCTCATTCGGAGTGTAGCGCAGCTTGGTAGCGCGTCTCGTTCGGGACGAGAAGGTCGCAGGTTCGAATCCTGTCTCTCCGACCAAATCAAAAAACCCGCCCTAACCGGCGGGTTTTTTATTGCCTGCAATTTATCGGTGCCGCCTTTCAGCTGAGAAAGGCCACCACCTGATCGGCATCGAACGGCCAGTTCAGCTCACTGCCGGTGTCGCAACGACGCAGCACCGGAATGCGCAAACCGTAGTGATCGACCATGCCTTCGTGCTCGGCAATGTCGATCAGCTCGACCAGCAAGCCATTCTCGACGAAGGGCATCAACAGCGCCTCGGCCACCTCGCAGAGATGGCAGCCCAGGGTTCCGAAAAGTTGGCATTCAGGGGTCATGTGCGCACCTCTCTGTCAGCGAGGTGCGCAGTTTAACACCGGGCGGAGATCAGCTCGCGTCGCTTGCCTGGGCGGCGAGCAGAGACTGCAGGCCATCCAGCAGGCTGCGGTTGAGACTGTCGGCCTTGTCCAGACGCGCCTGGTCGAAACGCTCGTCGAGCGAGAAGCCGCCCTTGAGCAGATCCTTGAGCAGGCCACCCGCATCCTGGGTCAGCTCACCGGCACTGCGTAGCGCATCGAGCAGACCCTGGGCATAGTCCTGGAGATCGCTGTTGACCGCACTTGCACCCTGCCCGGCCACAGCACCGTAGGCATCGGTAGCCTGGCGTACGCTGGTCTGGGTCAGCCGCAGGGACATCGACGCCAGTTGCTCGCTGTCCATCTCCAGCGCCATGGCGCGGTCGAAGGCGCCGGCCAGATCACCGGCATAGAACTTGTCGGAAAGGTCCTGAACCTGGCTGAAGAGTTTCTCCAGCGCCTTGATCTCGTCAGCGTCCAGCTCGCCTTCGACAGACACTTGCCAGCCGCCGATACGCATGCTGCCGGACTGACTGCTGGCGGCCACGCTGGTGGACTTGCCATCGCCGGAGGCGGCGAAGCTGCTCTGCGACCAGCTGGCCGAAGCCTGAGCCACGGAAATACGCAGTCGGTCGCCATCGCGAGTGGTAATGGACAGATCGAAGGTCTCCGCCAATGCGCTGAAGCGCTCGCTGTAGCCTGCCACCGCGACCTTGTCCGAGGCGCTCGGGACGGCACTGCCAAAGCGCTTGTCGAGATCACCGAGGCCATCTTGGATACGCTTGTAGGTGTCATCGATATCGCCTGCCACCTGGCCTTTGAGCACACCCATGCCATCGAGGATCTTGCGCGCTTCGGCGAAGCCCTTCTCCACACCTTCACGCGCCTGACTCAGCAGCTTGTCCAGCTTGGCCGGGTCAGCACCGGCTGCCGCCTCGCTCTGCAGGCGCTGCTCGATGAAACCGAGAATCCGCCCGGCAACCTTTTCAGGGGTGAAGTCGTCACGCGAGCCGGAAAGCGAACCCGGCGGCACGCCCAGTTTCTCGGCGAGGCGATTGGCCAGAACGGCCTGCGCATCGGCGGCATTGTTGCGCGCGGCAATGGACTGGCCGGCTTGCGCGGCACGGGACGCGGCGGAATTGAGTGAGCTCAGAGGATTCATGACGGGTACCTGAACAGGTTATCTGCCGAATTTAACGACCGCCCAAGAGCAAGCTTTAGCTTTTATCGACCAACGGTTGCCGATTCTTCCGGCCTCGATTGCCTGCGAATACGTTTTTCTGATCAGCGGCACCGCCATGAAAAGCCCCGACAGGCACGACTTAGAGCCTGCGCCCGTCCGGCCCTGATTTGCCGCGACTGGCGGCCAGACTAAAGTCTTACAGTCGACTCGTTATCCAGATGCTTTATTTCATCGCGCCGTAACTGGCCGGTCACATTGTGTCCGGCCTGACAATAACAACGAGGAGACAACAATAATGAGCAAGACTCCCCTCGCCCGCGCCGTGGCCCTCGCCACGCTGGGCGCCAGCCTGACGCTGCCATCCCTGGCACAGGCTGACTTCATCGGCGACAGCAAAGCCACTCTGGAACTGCGCAACTTCTACATGAATCGCGATCTGCGCGACACGGGCGTCGCTCAGTCAAAACGCGAGGAATGGGCACAGGGCTTCATCCTCAAGGCTGAATCCGGTTTCACCGAGGGTACCGTCGGGTTTGGTCTGGACGCCTATGCCGGCCTGGGGCTGAAGCTTGATTCGTCCGACGAACGTGCAGGCACCGGCCTGCTGCCCAACGGTTTCGGCGACGAGGGGCCGGACGAATATTCGGAGTTCAGCGGGGCAGTCAAGGCACGTATATCCAAGACCGTCGCCAAGGTGGGCGGGCTGATGCCCAAGCTGCCCATCGTTTCCGCCGGTGACTCGCGCCTGCTGCCGCAGGTTTTCACCGGCGGCATGATCACCTCGCAGGAGATCGACGGCCTGACCCTAAATGGCGGTCAGCTGCGTGAGGTGAACCAGCGAAACTCTACTGATAGGGAGGATATCCTCGTCACCAACTATCCCGGCGTTGCAAGTGACCGTTACAACTTTGCGGGCGGCGACTACAAATTCAACGGCGGCAATACCACTGTCGGCCTGTGGTACGGCGAGCTGGACGATATCTACGACCAGAAGCTGTACAACCTGATCCACGTGCAGCCGATCGGCGACTGGAAGCTGGGGGCCAATCTGGCCTACTTCGACTCCCAGGACAACGGCCGCAAACTTGGTGGCAAGCTGGACAACGACCTGACGTCGGTGAACCTCTGGGCGGGCATCGGCGCGCACACTTTCCGCCTCGGCTATCAGAGGGTCAGCGGGGACGGCGCATTCCCCTTCCTGAGTGAAACCGATCCCTATATCGTCAACTATATCCAGATCCTCGACTTTACCCGCGCGGACGAGAAATCTTGGCAAGCACGCTATGACGTCAACTTCGCCAGCTATGGCATTCCCGGGCTGACGGCCTTCGTACGCTACGTCACCGGCGACGGCTTCGACGGCGTAGGCGGCACGAGCGGCAAGGAATGGGAACGCGATGTGGATATCAGCTACATCATCCAGGAAGGCCCGCTGAAAAACCTCGGCGTGCGCTGGCGTAACGCGATGGTGCGCTCGAACGCGACTATCGGTGACCTGGACGAGAACCGCCTGATCGTCAGCTACACCATCCCACTGATGTAAACACACCGGTAATACGAAAACGCCGCAACGTCCATAAGGGGTTGCGGCGTTTTTTGTTTCTCCGCAAACAGTCGCAGCCACTTCTCGACTAGGCTCTGGTAATTGCGGAGGAAAACTCGATGGATGACTACCAACCCCTCGCCTGCGATCTCTACGACTACCTGGAGATCGCCTGCATGCACCGCTATCAGCTGGATATCGAACTGGTCGACGGCTCTCACCTGCGGGGCCAGGCCCTGACCACTGAAACCATGGCGAACAAGGGAGAGTTTCTGCTGGTGCACACGGCCGATGGCCAGCAGCGTCTGCGCATGGATCGCTTGCTGGCAATCACCCCACTGGATGCAGGCGCCAGTTTCGGCCGGGTGCTGTTAAGCGGCAAGAGCTGCTGAACCGGCGCAGGTGTTGCCACGCACCCCATGCGAACCTGCAGTAACGCGGTGTTACCACATCAGATCGTCAGGGATCTGATAGGCCGCGTAAGGGTCGTCGGCATCCGGCTCTTCGACATGCGTATTGAGCAGAACGATGCGCGAGGCGTCGCGCTCCTGAATCTTCAACGCTGCCTCACGCGGGATGACCTCATAGCCACCGCCATGGCGGACGATGGCCAGCCAGCCGTTGGACAGCTTGTTGCGCACCATGGTGTTGACCGGCAGGCGCTTGACCTTCTTGTCGTCGACGAAGTTGTAGTAGTCCTCGCCATCGAGCTTGGGCAGGCGTGAACGCTCGATCAGTTGCTTGATCTGCGCGGCACGGGCTTTCTGCTCGGCTTTTTCCTGCTGCTGGCGGTTCAGCTCCTGGTCACGCGCAGCCTTCTCGGCCTGAGCCTGCAGCGCTGCCTGGCGGGCGCTGTCGTCGAGTTCGGCCTGGCCCTTGTGCGCCAGACGCTTCTGCTTCTGCTGCTGTTTGCCAACCTGCTTGGCCTGTTTTTCATTGACCAGGCCGGCTTTGAGCAGCTGGTCGCGCAGGGAAAGACCCATGAATAAAGATCCCGAACATGATTTTGTTGCGGCAGCGGCGCAGATTCGCGCTGCCAGTCCAAGGCGCCCAGCATAAGGGCTAAGGCGCAACGGCTCCAGCCCGAAAAGCCGCCACTGGCCCGGTTGCAATCCGGGTAATCGTGCTCAGCAAGCGGGAGACTGCTTCTCCAGCTTCTTCGCCTCACCCCACAACGCGTCCAGCTCCTCCAGCGAGCAGCTGTCGAGACCACGCCCGGCTTCACGCACGCTTTGTTCGATAAAGCGAAAGCGTCGCTCGAACTTGCCATTGGCCGCACGCAGCGCAGCTTCCGGGTCGACTTTCAGGTGCCGCGCCAGGTTGGTGACGACGAACAGCAGGTCGCCAATCTCCTCGGCCACCGCCTCGGCATCGTTCTCGCTCATGGCTTCGAGTACTTCGTCCAGCTCTTCGCGCACCTTGTCCACCACCGGCAGCGCTTCGGGCCAGTCGAACCCGACCTGGGCCGCACGCTTCTGCAGCTTGGCGGCGCGCGAAAGCGCCGGCAGCGCAGTGGGTACGTCGTCGAGCAGGGACAACTGCTCCGGCGCCTTGGCTTTCTCGGCGCGCTCCTGGGCCTTGAGCTCTTCCCAGCGCTGCTTGACCGCAGCCTCCTCCAGCTTCGCCGCATCGGCAGCGCCGTACAGATCGCCATCGGGAAATACGTGCGGGTGGCGGCGGATCAGCTTGCGGGTGATGCCATCGACCACCCGGGCAAAGTCGAAACGCCCCTCCTCGCGCGCCAGCTGGCTGTAGTAGACCACCTGAAACAGCAGGTCGCCCAGCTCGCCCGGCAGGTGATCGAAATCGCCGCGCTCGATGGCGTCGGCGACCTCGTAGGCCTCTTCCAGGGTATAAGGCACGATGCTCGCGTAGCTTTGCTTGAGGTCCCACGGGCAGCCGTGTTGCGGATCACGCAGGCGCGCCATCAGGTGCAGCAGGTCGTCGAGCTGGTACATGAATACGTCCTGTTATGCCACGCGGTGACGGCGCGCCTCGATGATGTTGGGCAACTGACCGATACGTGCCAGCAGGCGGCCGAGCGCATCGAGCCCGGGAATCTCCACTGTGATCGACATGGAGGCGGTGTTGTCCTCCTTGTTCGAGCGGGTGTTGACCGCCAGCACGTTGAGCTTCTCGTTGAGCAGCACCTGGGTGACGTCACGCAGCAGACCGGAACGGTCGTAGGCCTTGATGACGATTTCCACCGGGTAGGTCTGCACCGGCACCGGCCCCCAGCTCACCTGGATCATCCGCTCCGGTTCGCGCGCTGACTGCTGCAGCGCCGTAGGGCAGTCCTGACGGTGAATGGTGACGCCGCGACCGAGGGTGATGTAGCCGACAATGGGATCGCCCGGCAGCGGCTGACAGCAGCCGGCCATCTGCGTCAGCAGGTTGCCGACGCCCTGAATCTGGATGTCGCCGCGCTTGCCCGGCTTGAAGCCCTGAGCCTTGCGCGGGATCAGTTCGAGCTGTTCGCTGCTGCGCTCCGGCTCGACCAGTTGCTGCGCCAGGTTGACCGCATGAGCCAGGCGCACATCGCCGGCGCCCAGGGCCGCGAACAGGTCTTCGGCGGTTTTCAGGTTGGCCTTCTCGGCAAGCTTGTCGAAGTCCACGCCGATCAGGGCCAGGCGCGCAAGCTCGCGCTCGAGCAATTGCTTGCCGGCGGCGACGTTCTGGTCACGATCCTGCAGCTTGAACCAGTGGACGATCTTCGCCCGCGCACGGCTGGTGGTGACGTAGCCCAGGTTGGGGTTGAGCCAGTCGCGGCTCGGCGAGCCCTGCTTGCCGGTGATGATTTCCACCTGCTCGCCGGTCTGCAGGCTGTAGGTCAGCGGCACGATGCGCCCGTTGATCTTGGCGCCACGGCAGTTGTGACCGATCTCGGTATGCACTCGGTAGGCGAAATCCAGGGGTGTCGCGCCCTTGGGCAGGTCGATGGCGTGACCGTCCGGAGTGAAGACGTAAACCCGGTCCGGCTCGATATCGACGCGAAGCTGCTCGGCCAGACCGCCAATGTCGCCCAGCTCCTCGTGCCACTCGATGACCTGGCGCAGCCAGGAGATCTTCTCTTCGTAGTGGTTGGAGCCGGATTTGACGTCGGTACCCTTGTAGCGCCAGTGCGCGCACACGCCCAGCTCGGCTTCCTCGTGCATCGCGTGAGTGCGGATCTGCACCTCCAGCACCTTGCCTTCCGGGCCGAGCACGGCGGTGTGCAGCGAGCGGTAGCCGTTCTCCTTGGGGTTGGCGATGTAGTCGTCGAACTCCTTGGGGATGTGCCTCCACAGGGTATGCACGATACCCAGGGTGGTGTAGCAGTCGCGCACCTCCGGCACCAGCACGCGCACCGCACGCACGTCGTAGATCTGGCTGAACTGCAGGCCCTTGCGCTGCATCTTGCGCCAGATCGAATAGATGTGTTTCGCCCGGCCGCTGATGTCGGCCTTGATTCCGGCGCTCTCCAGCTCCTGGCGCAGGTGGGCCATGGCGTCGTTGATGTACTGCTCGCGATCCAGCCGCCGCTCGTGCAACAGCCGAGCGATCTGCTTGTACTGCTCCGGTTCCAGGTAGCGGAAGGACAGGTCCTCCAGCTCCCACTTGATATGACCGATGCCCAGGCGGTGAGCCAGCGGTGCGTAGATGTCGAACACCTCGCGCGCGACGCGCTGGCGCTTTTCCTCGTCGGCTTCCTTGACCGCGCGGATGGCGCAGGTGCGCTCGGCCAGCTTGATCAGCGCCACGCGCACATCGTCGACCATGGCCACCAGCATCTTGCGCAGGTTCTCCACCTGCGTCTGCGAGCCGACCACTACCGATTCACGCGGGTTGATACTGGCGCTGATCGCCGCCATGCGCAGTACGCCTTCAATCAGCTTGGCCACTACCGGGCCGAATCGCTGGTGCACTGCAGCCAGTGTGATCTTGCCCTCGCGCACGCCGCGATAGATGACCGCTGCGACCAGAGAATCCTGATCGAGCTTGAGATCGGCGAGGATTTCCGCGATGTCGAGGCCGGCACGGAACGTCGACGCGCCCTCGCTCCAGTGATGCTGGGTGGTGTTGGCCTGCTGCTCCAGATCGCGGGCGAACTCGCAGGCTTCCTGCAACGCCTGACGGTCCAGCGCCGGATCGACGCGGGTGACATGATCCAACCAGGCCTCGAGATTGATGCTGCCGTCGTCGTTGACCGGCTGATGCGCTCTCACCTGAACCATCGTCTTACCTTCCCTACGGTGCGCCCATGTCGCACCGAACAGTCGCCGGCCTTCTCTGAGCCGGTCGGATTAACTGAAAGGATGCGCATCCTGCACACCCCCCGCGGTACCGAACGTACCGCTTTGACAGGTCGTTGAAAAACTACGACCTGTTAGACCGAGGCTAGGCCTCGGGTTTCTCGAACAGTGCCATCGCCTCGACATGCGCAGTTTGCGCAAACATGTCGAGAATCCCGGCGCGGCGCAGACGGTAGCCCTGCTGTGCCAGCTCGGCGGCGTCGCGTGCCAGGGTGGTCGGGTTGCAGGATACATAGACCAGACGACGCGCGCCCAGATCGCCCATCCCACGTACCACCTCCAGCGCGCCGTCACGCGGCGGGTCGAGCAGCACTGCGGCGAAACCGCCCCGCGCCCAGGTCTCACCGGCCAGCGGGTTGGACAGGTCGGCACGGTAAAAGTGCGCATTGCCCAAGCCATTGTTCCGCGCATTGTCGGCAGCCCGCCGCACCATCGCTTCGACGCCCTCCACGGCCACTACTTCAGCGGCCTGACGCGCCAGCGGCAGGGCGAAGTTGCCCAGGCCGCAGAACAGATCCAGCACCCGTTCGCCGGATTCTACTGCCAACCAGTCTAGCGCCTGGGCGACCATGGCCTCATTGACCAGACCATTGACCTGCACGAAATCGCCCGGCCGATAAGCCAGCTGCAGTTGCCAGCGCTGCAGCTCGAACCCCAGCTCGGCGGACGGATCGTCCGGCTGTGGTTGCCCTTCCCCCTGCAACCACAACTGCGCACGGTGTTCGCTGCAGAACATGCGCAAACGGTTCAGGTCAGCTTCGGGCAGCACAGCCGTGTGGCGCAGCAGAACGGCCTCGGCCGTACCGCTGAACAATTCCACATGGCCAACTGCCTGCGGCTTTTCCAGGCTGCGCAACAACGCCGGCAACGCGCTGAAAACAGGCTGCAAAGGCTGTACCAGCACCGGGCACTCATCGATGGCGACGATGTCCTGACTGGCCTCGGCGCGGAAGCCGACCTGCAGCTGGCGCGCCTTGGCATCCCAACGCACGGCCACGCGCGCGCGGCGGCGGTAGCCGAGTTCCGGGCCAGCCAATGGCGCGGCCCACTCGTCCGGCTGCACGCCACCCAGGCGTGACAACTGCTCGGCCAAGGTGCGCTGTTTCAGGGCAAGCTGGTCGGCATGCGGCATATGCTGCAGGTTGCAACCGCCACAACGGTCGGCATGCACGCACGGCGCCTCACGGCGCTCGCTGCTGGCCACGATGATGCGCTCGGCGCGCGCCTCGACGGTCTGACTACGGGCGCCAAGCACTCGTGCCTCGACCTGTTCACCAGCCAGTGCACCGCTGACGAACCATGTACGACCGCCCTCGAAGGCGATGCCGCGGCCGTCACCGGCCAGACGCTCGATGGCGAGTTTCTGCTTCTTGCCGACCGGCACCTGCGCCGCGCGGCTGCCGCCGCTGGGCTGGAAGCGCAGGTTGGAGCTGCGTCGGGCCATCAGCGCGCCGGTTCTTCGTATACGCCGGTGGACAGGTAGCGGTCGCCGCGGTCGCAGATGATCGCCACCAGCACGGCGTTCTCCACCTGTTGCGACAGACGCAGCATGCCGGCTACCGAGCCGCCGGACGACACGCCGCAGAAGATGCCCTCTTCCCGCGCCAGGCGGCGCATGACGTGCTCGGCCTCGGCCTGACTCATGTCCATCACCTGATCGACCCGTTCGGCCTGATAGATCTTCGGCAGGTATTCCTCGGGCCAGCGGCGGATGCCGGGGATGGCCGAACCTTCCTGCGGCTGCAGACCGATGATCTGGATCGCCGGATTCTGCTCCTTCAGATAGCGCGAGGTGCCCATGATGGTACCGGTGGTGCCCATGGAGCTGATGAAATGGGTGATAGTGCCGCCGGTCTGGCGCCAGATCTCGGGACCGGTACCGTTGTAGTGCGCCTCGGGGTTGTCGCCATTGGCAAACTGGTCGAGCACCTTGCCACGGCCTTCGGCCTGCAGCCGCTCGGCCAGGTCACGCGCCCCCTCCATGCCCTCCTCCTTGCTGACCAGAATCAGCTCGGCGCCATAGGCGGTCATCGCCCACTTGCGCTCGGCGGTGGAGTTGTCCGGCATGATCAGGATCATCTTGTAACCCTTGATCGCCGCAGCCATCGCCAGGGCAATACCGGTATTACCGCTGGTCGCTTCGATCAGGGTGTCGCCGGGGCGGATATCACCACGCAGCTCGGCGCGATCGATCATCGACAGCGCCGGGCGGTCCTTGACCGAACCGGCCGGGTTGTTGCCTTCCAGCTTGACCAGCAGGGTATTGCTGGTGTCGCCGCCCAGGCGTTGCAGGCGTACCAGAGGGGTATTGCCGATGCAGTCGGCAATGGTGGGAAATTGCAGGGTCATGGGTCGCTCGAATCCAGACTGACGCGAAGGGGCGTCATGATACGCCGAACCCGCGGCGGCATCACCCGGCGAACGCAACCATGGGCCGCCCGGTGCGCTCAAGCCGCCGGCAGGTACATATATATGCGCAAGCCATGCTCATGGTTTGCCGCCCAGATGCGCCCACCCTGCGTCTCGATCATGCTGTGGGCGATCGCCAGACCGAGGCCGAAGCCATCGCCACCCGGCCTTGACGCGCTGAGACGGGTGAAGGGACGGAAGATGGCCTCCAGCTCGCTGTCGGCCACGCCCGGCCCCTGATCCTCTATCCACAACAACCAGCGGCCACCTTCCAGCCGGCCTGCCAGGCGCACCACGGCATCATCCGGCGAATGCCGGATGGCGTTGCGCAGGATGTTTTCGAACGCCTGCGCCAGGCCGTTGAGGTTACCGCGTACCAGGCAGTGTGCAGGCAGGTCGCAAGGCATGCGCTCGAGCGGCCAGCCGGTTTCGAACCCGGCGTTCTCGCGCAGCACATCCCATAACCTGGCAACGTCCACCTCTTCACGGGGCAGTTGTGGCCGCTCCGTGTCCAGCCAGACCAGCTCCAGTGCATCGCCAACCAGCTTTTCCATCTGCTCGACTTCTCGCGCCAGTCGCTGCCGCAGCGCGGCAACATCCTGCTCGCTCTCTCCGGCCACACGCAGGCGCGCCAGTGGTGTGCGCAGTTCATGGGACAGATCGCGCAGCAACTGACGCTGGAAGGACACAGTGCCCTCCAGGCGCTCGGCCATGTGATCGAAGGTCCGGGCCAGTTCACCCAGCTCGTCCTTGCGCCGCGTCACCTGTGATCCGAGCCGAGCGGAAAGGTCGCCCGCACTGAGCACGGCGGCCTGGCGTCGGAGAATCGCCAGCGGAGCGATCAGCAGACGGTACAGCAGTACCGCCACGACGACCGCCAGAATCGCCGGCAGTATGCGCTGCAGCAGCAGCTCCCACAGTTCGTTGTACCTGCGCGGGTCCAGACGCTGCGGCAGTTCCATCACCAGCCGGGCATCGCTTTCGCTGAAGGGGATATAGAAGGTTGGCATGCTGCCCGGCCGCCCCACGGGGAAATCCAGCCTACGCACGAAATCCAGGCGCTGCGCCTGCTCGGCGCTCAAGGGCTGCGAGGATAACGAATTCTTCTGCGGGCCGACCACCACGGCCCATACCTGCTCGCGTGCCTGCAGCTGCTGCAGATAGGCATCGACGCCCGGCGCGCCGCCTTCACGCCAGCTGTTCTCCGCCTCCCGGCCATAGTCCTTGAGCGTCTGCCGAGTGGACTCGGGCAAATAGGAGGTGGCATCCATCAGCTCACGTCCGACATCCACATGCAGGCTGACCAGCAGCAGACAGAACAGTGCCAGCGCGCCAGCCAGGCGCCAGAGCAGCGAGTGCCTCCCGGGCAGACTCATGCGCCGGCCTGCACCAGGATGTATCCCTTGCCCCACACGGTATCGACACGCGTGGTCTCGTTACCAACGGCCTGCAGCTTGCGACGGATATGACTGACGTGCATGTCCAGGCTGCGGTCATGCTGCGCGTAGGCACGGCGCAGGGCCTGCTGATAAAGGAAAGGCTTGCTCAGCGCCTCGTCCCTGTGCCGCCAGAGCAGTTCGAGCACACGGTACTCGCTGGGCGTAAGGCCAACCCAGTTGCCGTGGAAGGCCACGTCGCTGCGCCCCTCGTCGAACTGCAAGCCATTGCTCTCGTTGCCCGGATGCGGCTCACGCCGCTCGTAGGCGACACGCCGCAGGATGGCCTCTATCCGCACACTGAGCTCGCCCAGGCTGAAGGGCTTGGGCAGGTAGTCATCGGCCCCCTGACTGAAACCGGCGATGCGGTTCTGCTCGTCGCCCAGCGCCGACATAAGCAATACCGGCACGCTGCGCTGCCGGCGCAGACGCTGCAGCGCCTCGAGACCATTGGTACCCGGAAGCAGGATATCCATCAGGATCAGGTCGAAATCATCACTTTCAGCCAGCTGCAGGCCTTCGCTGCCGTCATGGCTGAGCGTCACGTCAAAACCGCAGCCCATCAGGTGCGACTGCAGATGGCTGGCAAGCAGGGGATCGTCCTCGACCGCGAGAATTCGAGCCGAAGCGGGAGCGGAGATCATCATGGCGAAAAACCGGGCAGCAGAATGAGAACAATTCTACCTACTAAACAACAATCGCTCACCTAAAGATTCCAGCGTGACGAATCGCTACACTGCCCAGATGTTCTGAAGGAGGAAGGTCGTGTTCAAGGATCTCAGCATCAAGGGGCGCGTGCTGCTGCTCACCCTGCTGCCCACCAGCCTGTTGGCGCTGGTGCTGGGTGGCTATTTCACCTGGGTGCAGCTGTCGGGCCTGCAGACCCAGTTGCTGCAGCGCGGCGAGATGCTGGTGGAACACCTGGCACCGCTGGCAGCCCCGGCGCTGGAACAGAACGACATCAAGAAGCTCGAACGCATCGCCCGACAGGCGCTCGAGCATCCGGACGTCCGCGCTGCTGGTTTTCTCGACACCGAACGAGCTCTGCTGGCCCATGCCGGACCGAGCATGCTCAACCCGCCGCCCACCGGCCAACCGGGCGTCAGCCTGCTCAGCGGCCAGGACGCCACACGCTTTTTGCTGCCGGTCTACGACCAGCACCTGGTGCTCAGCGACAGCCCCGATGCCGAGCGTGAGCTGGAGCTGCTCGGCTGGGTCGAGATGGAACTTTCCCATCAGGGTACGCTGCTCAGTGGCTATCGCAGCCTGTTCGCCAGCCTGCTGCTGATCGCTGGCGGCCTCGCCGTCACCGCCCTGCTCGCCTTGCGCATGAGCCGCAGCATCAACGGCCCGCTACGCGAGATCAAGGCTGGCGTCGCCCTGCTCAAGGACGGCCACTTGGAAACCCGTCTGCCACCGCTGGGCAGTCACGAGATGGACGAACTGGCCGCCGGCATCAACCGCATGGCCGAAGCCCTGCAGAACGCCCAGGAAGAACTGCAGCACAGCATCGAGCAGGCCACCGAGGACGTACGCCAGAACCTGGAAACCATCGAGATCCAAAACATCGAGCTGGACTTCGCGCGCAAGGAGGCCCTGGAGGCCAGCCGCATCAAGTCCGAATTCCTGGCCAACATGAGCCACGAGATTCGCACTCCGCTCAACGGCATTCTCGGCTTCACCAACCTGCTGCAGAAAAGCGAGCTCAGCCCGCGCCAGCAGGACTATCTGTCGACCATCGAAAAGTCCGCCGACAGCCTGCTCGGCATCATCAACGAGGTACTCGACTTCTCCAAGATCGAGGCCGGCAAGCTGGTGCTCGAATCCATCCCCTTCAACCTGCGCGATCTTCTGCAGGACACCCTGACCATCCTTGCTCCGACCGCCCATGAGAAGCAGCTGGAACTGGTCAGTCTGATCTACCGCGACACCCCGCTGGCTCTGCGCGGCGACCCGCTGCGCCTGAAACAGGTGCTGACCAATCTGGTGAGCAACGCCATCAAGTTCACCCGCGAAGGCACCATCGTCATGCGGGCCATGGTCGAGGACGAGAGCGCCGACAGTGCGCAGCTGCGCATCAGCGTGATGGACACCGGCATCGGTCTGACCGATGAAGACCTGCGCACGCTGTTCCAGGCCTTCAGTCAGGCCGACAACTCGCTCAGCCGTCAGGCCGGCGGCACAGGCCTCGGCCTGGTGATATCCAAACGCCTGATCGAGCAGATGGGTGGCGAGATCGGCGTCGACAGCACGCCGGGAGAAGGCTCGGAGTTCTGGATCACCCTGACCCTGCCCAAGGCCCGTGACGATGCCGAAGACCTGCCGCGTACCGCCCTGCAGGGCCGCCGCGTGGCCGTGCTGGAGAGCCACGAGCTGGCGCGCCAGGCAATGACTCACCAGCTCGAGGATTGCGGCCTCCAGGTGCAAGGCTTCGCCAATCCGGAGCAATTCTTCGAAGCGGTAAAGAACCAGCGGGAAGCCGAACAACCGCTGGGCCTGGCGGTGCTGGGCATCACTGCCAGCCAGATGCCACCCGACACTCTCGGCCAGCACATCCGGGATCTCGACCAGCTCGGCTGCAAGGCTCTGGTGTTGTGCCCGACTACCGAGCTGGGGCTGTTCCATGAATCGCTCCCCGATGCCTACACCCAGCTGCAGGCCAAGCCTCCCTGCACGCGCAAGCTGCACAAGGCGCTGGTGGAATTGGTCAACCCGCAACGCCCGGTTAACGAGGCGGTCGTCATCGGCGACACACGCCGACCGCAGATTCTCTGCGTCGACGACAATCCGGCCAATCTGCTGCTGGTGCAGACCCTGCTCGACGACCTGGGCGCCCAGGTCAAGGCTGTAGATAGTGGTTACGCTGCAATAGAAGCCGTACAGCAAGGCTGCTTCGATCTGGTGTTCATGGATGTGCAGATGCCCGGCATGGATGGCCGCGAAGCGACCGAAGCCATTCGTCAATGGGAGATCGAGGAAGGCCGTGGCGCCACACCGATCATCGCCCTGACCGCACACGCCTTGGCCAACGAGAAGCGCGCCCTGCTGCAAAGCGGCATGGACGACTATCTGACCAAACCGATCAATGAACGCCAGTTGGCCCAGGTGGTTCTGAAGTGGACCGGCCTGAACCTGCGCAATCAGCCGAACCATCGAATCGCCCCAGTTGCACCGCCGCAGTTGCAACCCAAGGTGCTCGATGCCGAAGAAGGCCTGCGCCTGGCCGCCGGCAAGGCCGATCTGGCCGCCGATATGCTGAGCATGCTGCTGGCGGGTCTGCCGGGCGACCGCCAGGCCATCCGCCAGGCACGCGATGCAGGCGAACGCACCACACTGATCGAGCGGGTTCACCGCCTGCACGGCGCCACTCGTTACTGCGGTGTGCCGCAACTGCGCGCGGCCTGCCAACGCAGCGAGACACTGCTCAAGCAGGACGACCCCGAGGCGCAACGTGCGCTGGACGAACTGGACGACGCCATCGCACGCCTGACCGAAGCAGCGGCACAGAGCGCCTGACGGCCAGCGATACGGCGCGCAAGATGACCTCGTCCTTGATCGATGAGGGCCAGACGCGCGGCCGTCCGGGCGATGAGGTCAGGGCCCGCGCGTGATAGCATGCCGGCTGAACCGGAGGACCCATGGCCGAACACGATTTCCGTTATTCCCTGCTCAACCCGCAGCACACTCTCACCGAATGCCGTGCCCTGGCGCCGGGCCGCTATCAGGTCACCGGCAACGGCGGCTCGATCCAGGCCAATGACACCTTGCTGGTCACCCTCAAAGGCAGCCGCGACCTGCATATGCGCCTGGACGTGGAAAAGGTTCGCCATCTGATCAACCCGCCCGGTCAGTGGCTGGCGGTATGCAAAGGACCACAGTTCAAGGAGCTGGCCATCCATAACTGGCAGGTGAACTGCGACGGCTGCGGCAAGCAGCTGGATTTCGAATTCGCCGTCGATGCCGCCCTCGGCAAAGCCGCGCAAGCGCCGGCTGCCGAGGCCCGTATCAGCGAACTGGGCTGGCGCAACGACGCCGGCCGTCATTTGTGCCGCAGCTGCCAGGAGGCCTGACACCATGCATCGCGCCTTGCCCCTCGCACTATTCGCTGGCGCACTGAGCGGCTGCGCCAGCGACGCAGCGCAACTGGAAACCGGGCGCAGCTATCGCGTGGAGTGGATCGGCGAACGCCCGCTAATCGACCGCAGCCACCTGACGGTCACCTTCGCCGCCGACGGCCGGGCACACGGGCATGCGGGCTGCAACCACTGGTTCGCCGGTTATTCACTCAAGGAAGACGCGATCCGCTTCGAGGCACCGGGCAGCACCCGCAAGCTGTGTGCGCCGGCACTGATGAAGCAGGAACAGCGCTTCCTTGCTGCATTGAGCGAAGTCCAGCGTTGGGACTTCAACGGCATTGGCCAACTGCAACTGAGGCCGGCCAGCGGCAAGCCGATTCGCCTCTGGGCGGAGTGATCGGGCAACACCGTTACGTCATGGGAGGCTGCCGCGGCGATGGATTCATCGCGGCTTAAGCCCTTCAATTCGTCTTCAGGCAAACAGCTCCAGTTGCTCCTGCCGACCGCGCAGATCATGCAGCCTGACGCCAACCCCCAGCAGACGCACCGGTTTGTTGCCGCGGGCAAAAGCGCTGGCCAGCAACTGCCGATAGCTTTCCAGCTCCAGACTGGCCCCGGCCTGCTCGAGGGTGGTCTGGGTAAAGTCGTGGAACTTGACCTTGACGAAGGGCTTGTCCGGCCGGTAGCTGGCGTCCAGGCGCTGCAGACGGCCGTTCATCTCTTCGAGCAGCACCGGCAGCTTTTCCAGGCAGCTCTCCAGATCAGGCAGATCCTGATCGTAGGTATGCTCGACGCTCAATGACTGGCGACGGCTATCGACCTTGACCTCGCGTTCGTCGATGCCGTGAGCCAGACACCACAGACGCTCACCGAAGCTGCCGAACTCGCGCACCAGCGCCAGCTTGTTCCAGTCACGCAGATCCAGGCAAGTGCGGATGCCCATACGCGTCAGCTTGTCAGCCGTCACCTTGCCTACACCGTGCAGCTTGCCCACCGGCAACTCGGCGACGAAGTCATCGACCTGATCCGGCGTGATGACGAACAAGCCATTGGGTTTGCGCCAGTCACTGGCGATCTTGGCCAGGAACTTGTTCGGCGCCACCCCTGCCGACACGGTGATATGCAACTCCTGCGCTACACGGCGGCGAATCTCCTGGGCAATGCGCGTGGCGCTGCCGGCAAAATGCGGCGAGTCGCTGACATCGAGATAGGCCTCGTCCAGCGACAGCGGCTCGATCAGGTCGGTGAACTGGCGAAAGATGCCGTGAATTTCCCGCGACACGCTGCGGTACACCTCGAAGCGCGGCTTGACGATCAGCAGGTCCGGACACAGTTTCAATGCATGCCGCGAGGACATCGCAGAGCGCACGCCATAGGCGCGAGCTTCGTAGTTGCAGGTGGCGATCACCCCGCGTCGGTCGGCGGAGCCACCAACGGCCAGCGGACGATTGGCCAGGCTCGGGTCGTCACGCATCTCGATGGCGGCATAAAAGCAGTCGCAGTCAACGTGGATTATCTTGCGCACAACATCCTCGGAAGCCTCGTCCAGCCTGGCCTGGAGCGTTGCAGTCTAACAGCTGTTTGATGCTAAGCATCTGAGTTGAAAACACTTTTCTCGCAGATAGCGGTTGACAACCAGGCTTCTGGCTGTAAAATGCCGCCCCACAGACGCGGGATGGAGCAGTCTGGTAGCTCGTCGGGCTCATAACCCGAAGGTCGTAGGTTCAAATCCTGCTCCCGCAACCAGCTTCACGAAAAGGCCACTCAATGAGTGGCCTTTTTGCTTTGGCGAGAATTAACTTTTTCGATCAAACGAAACAAATCGATTGACAAGATATTAAGCAAGCGTAGAATGGCCGGCGCGGGATGGAGCAGTCTGGTAGCTCGTCGGGCTCATAACCCGAAGGTCGTAGGTTCAAATCCTGCTCCCGCAACCACCTTCAGATAAAGGCCACTCAATCGAGTGGCCTTTTTCGTTTGCGATCATTGATCTTCCTCAGTTTCTCCTCAGCCAAGCGGGCCTATGCTCAACGCACCTGCCTCAGTTGCAGCGGATTGACCGAGGAAACCCCGATGAACTGGAAGAACACCCCCTCACGTTATGGCAGCCTGTCCATTGCCCTGCACTGGCTGATGCTGCTTCTGATCGCCGCCGTTTATGCCTGCATCGAGCTCAAAGGGAATTTCCCCAAGGGCAGCGACACCCGTGAACTGCTCAAGCAATGGCACTTCATGCTCGGCCTGAGCGTCTTTGCACTGGTCTGGCTGCGCCTGCTGGCCCGCCTGATCGCTCCGACACCCCGGATTGAACCAGCACTGCCTGCCTGGCAGGCCATACCGGCCCAGCTGATGCATGTGGCGCTGTATGCCCTAATGATCGGCGCACCGCTGGCCGGCTGGCTGATCCTCAGCGCCGCCGGCAAGCCCATCCCCTTCTTCGGCCTGGAGCTGCCGGCACTGATCGGCCCAAACAAGGAACTGGCCGGCCAAATCAAGGAACTGCACGAGCTGGCCGGCACCGCCGGCTACTGGCTGATCGGCCTGCATGCAGCTGCCGGCCTGTATCACCATTACGTGGCGCGCGATAACACCCTGACGCGCATGCTGCCGGGGCGCAATTGAGGTGAAGACGCCTCTGGTCAAGTGCCCGCAGCGCCGCTAGAATTGCGCACTTTTTGATCAGAGGCGCCAGCCAGGCGCCCTTAGAGGTTAGCCCGCATGTCCACCGCCACCCCAAAAGTCGGATTCGTCTCGCTCGGATGCCCGAAAGCGACCGTCGACTCCGAACGCATCCTGACCCAGCTGCGCATGGAAGGTTACGAAATCGTGCCGACCTACCAGGATGCCGACGTGGTGGTGGTCAATACCTGCGGCTTCATCGACAGTGCCAAGGCCGAGTCGCTGGACGCCATCGGTGAGGCGCTGGCGGAAAACGGCAAGGTGATCGTCACCGGCTGCATGGGCGTGGCCGAAGACAGCATCCGCGACGTGCACCCGAGCGTGCTGGCGGTGACCGGCCCGCAGCAGTACGAGCAGGTGGTCAACGCGGTGCACGAGGTCATCCCGCCGAAGACCGAGCACAACCCGCTGATCGATCTGGTGCCGCCACAGGGCATCAAGCTGACCCCACGCCACTATGCGTACCTGAAGATTTCCGAAGGCTGCAACCATACCTGCAGCTTCTGCATCATCCCGTCTATGCGCGGCAAGCTGGTCAGCCGCCCGGTGGGCGATGTGCTCAGCGAAGCCGAGCGCCTGGTCAAGGCCGGCGTCAAGGAGCTGCTGGTGATCAGCCAGGACACCAGCGCCTACGGCGTCGACATGAAGTACAAGCTGGACTTCTGGAACGGCCAGCCAGTGAAAACGCGCATGCTCGAACTGTGCGAAGCGCTGTCGTCGATGGGCGTGTGGGTGCGCCTGCACTACGTCTACCCCTACCCCAACGTCGATGACGTGATCCCGCTGATGGCCGCCGGCAAGCTGCTGCCGTACCTGGACATCCCCTTCCAGCACGCCAGCCCGAAAGTGCTCAAGTCGATGAAGCGCCCGGCCTTCGAAGACAAGACCCTGGCGCGCATCAAGAAGTGGCGCGAGATCTGCCCGGAGCTGACCATTCGCTCCACCTTCATCGTCGGCTTCCCCGGCGAGACCGAAGAAGACTTCCAGTACCTGCTGGACTGGCTGACCGAGGCGCAGCTCGACCGCGTCGGCTGCTTCCAGTACTCGCCGGTGGAAGGCGCACCGGCCAACGACATGGGCCTGGAGCCGGTACCGGATGAGGTCAAACAGGAGCGTTGGGAGCGTTTCATGGCGCATCAGCAGGCGATCAGCTCGGCGCGTCTGCAGGCCAAGATCGGTCTGGAGATGGACGTGCTGGTCGACGAAGTGGATGGCGAAGGCGCCGTGGCGCGTTCCTGGGCCGACGCCCCGGAGATCGACGGCAGCGTGTTCATCGACTCCACCAACGTCAAGCCGGGCGACAAGGTGCGCGTGCGCATCGTCGATGCCGACGAATACGACATGTGGGGCGAGCTGGTCTGATCCACCACCTGCCGAAGAGCCCCGCAGCATGCGGGGCTTTTTCTTTTCCGGCACCATGGTTCCTTGCCGGTACAATGGCCTTCTTTTTATCGAGCACCACCATGAGCGATCCCACCCGCCTGTCCAAACGCGTCATCGAACTGTTCGGCTGCTCCCGGCGCGAGGCTGACCTGTACATCACCGGCGGCTGGGTCACGGTGGACGGCCAGGTGGTCGAAGCGCCGCAGTTCAAGGTCGAGGACCAGCGCGTCAAGCTGCTGCCCGGTGCCAGCCTCGATCCGGTAGAGCCAGTCACCCTGCTGGTGCATTGCCCGGCCGGAACCAGCGCCGCACAGCTACAGCATCTGCTCACGGGCGAACGGCACTGGGAAGAAGATCCGCACGCCCAACGCATCCTGCATGGGCATTTCCTGCGCCAGGAGCAGAGCCTGCCATTGCAGAACGGCGCCAGCGGCCTGGTCGTACTCAGCCAGGACTGGCGCGCACAGCGCAAGCTGCGCGAAGACGGTGCCAAGCTGGAGCAGGAATACCTGGTGGACGTCGCCGGCGAACTGCCAGCCAGTGCACTGGAGCGGCTGAAGAAAGGTCTGCAGCACAAGGGCACACAGTTCCCGCCGTGCAAGGCCAGCTGGCAGAGCGAGCAGCGCCTGCGCTTCGCCCTGAAGAATCCGGCACCCGATCTGCTGCGGCAGATCTGCACCGCGCTGTGCCTGAAAGTGCTGGGCATGAAACGCATCCGCATTGGCGGCGTGCCGATGGCCAAGCTGCCGGCCGGGCAATGGCGCTACCTGGGTGACAAGGAACGATTCTGAGGCCGTGCTAGGCTGAGCCATCACGCTCTGGAGATCATCACCATGCGTACCCTGCTGCTGACCACCCTGCTCGCCCTGAGCCTGCCCACTCTCGCCGCCCCGGCGCCGTTCTATCTGTGGCAGAGCAAGATCGACGGCCACCTGACCTGTGCCCAGGCAAGCCCGGGCGACGGCTGGATTCGTTTCACCGGCCCGTTCCGCGATGCCGGCTGCCGCGTGGCGTACGACGCCCCCGTCAACAGACGCTAAGCAGGCCACCATGCAGCATCTGGTTTCTCCGGTCGGTATCGTCCGCTCCTGCTTCAGGGAAAAGTTCGCCATTCCCCGCCAGCCACACCTGGCCCCGGCCGCCCGCGGCGTGCTGGAACTGCTGCCGCCTTTCGACCAGGGCGACGCCGTCCAGGGCCTGGAACAGGTCAGCCATGTCTGGCTGCTGTTTCTGTTTCACCAGGCGCTGGAAGACAAGCCGCGACTGAAGGTGCGCCCGCCCCGCCTGGGTGGCAACCAGTTCGTCGGCGTGTTCAGTACCCGCGCCACCCACCGCCCCAATGGCATCGGCCAATCGGTCGTGCGTCTGGAACGAGTGGAGCCGGGCCGCCTGCATCTGTCCGGCATCGATCTGCTCGACGGCACACCGGTACTGGATATCAAGCCCTATGTGCCCTATGCCGATGCGGTGGCCGGCGCACGGAACGAAATGGCCGAGGCGCCGCCTCCGCTGATCCCGGTGGACTGGCAGGACGATGCGCTGGCCCAGGCGCGCCAGCACGCGCTGCGTCTGGCTGAGCCGCTGGTGGAACTGATCGAGCAATGCCTGGCGCAGGACCCGCGCCCGGCCTATCAGCAGCCACAGCCGCAGCGGCGCTACGGCGCGCGCTTCTGGGATCTGGATGTGCACTGGCATTACCCCGAGCCGGGGCGTATCCGGGTACTGGATGTGCAGATGGCAGACCACGGCTAGAGCCCCACTCAATCTGCTCCAGTGGAAAGTGCTTTGGCCGCGACAGGACAAAACGCATGAAGCGTCATTTCGGCCGGCCATGATGCCTGCTTTCCACGCAGTCAGGCCCTAGGATGAAGACCTCACCACGCTTCGAGAGGGCTGGGGTCGTGAGGACGAGACGGCCGCACTGGCGCTAAGCCTTGCCGGCAGCGCCGGTGCCTACATGACCGGCGCCATCATTCCCATCGACGGTGGTTTTCACCTGGGCTGAAGCGCTGCCATGCGCCCGCACCTGCCGCCCCCTCAACGTGAAGGATTGAGCGCCAGCATATCGGCCTCGATGGCCTCCTGATGCTCGATCAGCGGCTCAACCAGGGGACGGCTGGCAAGGAAATGCGCGCTCTGCGTATGCGCCTCGAAAGCTGCTTCATCGACATATACCTCATATAGCCAGAGCAGATCGGGATCGCTGCGATCACGCATCACGTCGAAGGTCTGGCAACCCGGTTCATCACGCACAGAGGCAGCGGCGTTGACGCGCATGGCAGCCATGAAGGCATCGTAGCTACCGGGTTTGAGCTGGGTCTTGAGCAACAGGACGTACACAGCAGACTCCTTTATGTCTTATATTTGAAAAATAATTGTATACATAATGGAGCACAAAAAATGATCGAACGCCCGTCACGCCTCAATGGCCTGCGCCATCTGGCCCTGCTGGTGCCTAACCTGGAGGAATGCGAGCGCTTCTACGTGGACGTGCTGGGCATGCAGGTGCTGCACCGCGCCAACGAGGATCTGGTCTATCTGACCTGCGGCAACGACAACCTCTCGCTCGGCCGCGCCTACGCCGAAAGCCACGGCGTGCCGCTGGTCGATCATTACGGTTTCATCGTCGACAGCATAGAGGAGCTGAATGCCTGGTATCACTACCTCGAGGCACGCGGGGTAAGGATGCTGGATCGCCCCTTCGACCATGGTGACGGCGCCCGCAGCTTTCACGTGCTGGACCCTGCCGGCAACAAGATCCAGCCTCTCTTTCATCCGGCGATATCAGGCCAGCGCTTCATCCCGGCAGCCTGATCAGCCGCCTGCCTGCGCCCTCAAAGGCGCGGCAGGCGATCGGAATCAGGTACGAAACTGCCTGACCAACTCCTGCAGCTCCACACCCAGGCGCGCCAGTTCGGCACTGGAAGAGGCAGTCTGCTCGCTGGCCGCGGCGCTCTGCTCACCAATGTCACGTACCCGGGTCACACTCTCGTTGATCGCATCGGCCACTGCACTCTGCTCCTCGGCTGCAGCCGCGATCTGCTGGTTCATCTGTTCGATGGTGCTGACCGCCTGGGTAATACGGCCCAGGGCATCGCCCGCTTCACCGGCCAGTTCGACGGTACGGCGGGTAAGATCGCGACTGCTGTCCATCTGCTGCACAGCGCCCCTGGCCATGCGCTGCAGACCGGCGATCAGGCTCTCGATCTCCTCGGTGCTGTCTTGCGCACGCTTGGCCAGCGCGCGAACCTCGTCGGCAACCACGGCGAATCCGCGGCCCTGTTCGCCGGCCCGAGCCGCTTCGATGGCCGCATTGAGCGCCAGCAGATTGGTCTGCTCGGCCACGTTGCGAATCACCTCCAGCACGCTACCGATACGCGCGCTTTCCTGATTCAGATCGGCGATGGCCTTGGCCGACTGTTCCACTTCAGTGGCCAGACTGTCGATCTGATCCACAGCCTGCTGCACCACCCGATTGCCCTGCTGCGCCTCCAGGTCGGCATCCCGCGCCGCCAACGAGGCCTGCTCAGCATTCTGCGCCACTTCCTGCACGGTGGCCGCCATCTGGTGCATGGCGGTGGCTGTCTGTTCGGTCTCCAGTTTCTGCGTCTGCACACCGGCGCTGGTCTGCGCGGTGATCGAAGAGAGCTGCTCGGCTGCTGCAGCGATCTGCCCGACACCGCCACCAATGCGGCTGACCAGATTGCGCAGGCTGACGGTCATGTCCTGCATGGCGGCAAGCAATTGCCCCACTTCGTCATGACGCTCCTGCGGGATGTCCTGGCTGAGATCCCCGGCAGCGATGCGCTGGGCGAAGGTCACCGTTTGCCGTAATGGCGCGACGATCAGACGGGTAATCAGCAGTGCAGCGCACAAGCCCAGCACCACGGCAGCAACACCCATGATGCCGAGCATCACCAGGCCACGCTGGGTATTGGCGAGCATGCGGGTTTCGGCACTGGCCTGAGCCGACTCCGCGAGATCGACGACCGAACGCGCACGCTCGATCATGGCTTTCTCGGTGGCCTGGTTCTGCTCATGCAGCTGCTGGTAGTAAAGGAAGGAACGCTGATAGAGGGTCAGTGCCTGCAAGGCGGTTTCGATAGCGGCTTTCTGATTCTCTTCGAGCCAGACGGTCAGGCTGCGCGCGACAGTCTGCAGGTCCTCGCTGACATACTCCCATTCCTCCAGAGCGTCGGGCGAACCATCGATGATGTAGAGGCTTTCCTGGCCACGGAGGTCCAGCATGCGTTTGCTGAGACCGGATGCAGTCTCTGCCAGGGTCAGTGGGTCACTGCCACGCAGACGATCTCCTTGCAGACGCAACTCTCGCACCGCGTCGTACATGTCCATCTCGATCACTTCGAACTGATCGCGGGCTTCCGCTGCAGCAGTGCGCATGTCCTGACGGGCTTCGCGCGCCTTGGCCTGCTGCTCGACATAGTTGTCGAACTGTTTCAGATACTCGGCGGTGGCCTGCTGCATCGTCTGCACACGGGTGCTTTCGATGGCATCCTTGCTCAGATGCTCGAGCATGTCCTGCACCTTGAGCAGACTCTCGCGCACCAGAGCGGCACTTTCCCCGGTCTGTTCGATGGCGAAAGTTCGTTCCAGACGACGCGCCTGAAGAATTTCCTGGTTCACCTCGGCCAGTTGCCCGACCTGCTCGTGCCCTTTCAACACTGCCTGGACGGCCCGATAGCCGCTGACCGTCATGGCGGCGGTAAGCAGTAGCACCAGACCAAAACCGATGAGAAGTTTCTTGCCCACGGCAAGGTTGGCGAAGTAGCGTAAGGCAGGCTTGAGCATAAAAGGTAACTCCAGTTTTTTCTTATACAGCCGCGCCTCGTGAGCACGACCTGATCGACTGGCTACGCAACTGCTATGCCACATCGAATTCGATTTATCGGCAGGACAGCGGCACCGCTTGAGTGCTGGCAATTCGCCAACCCCGGTTTTCTCCGCGTAACCAATGTCGCCGCGCAGACCGGCAATGATCCGCCTATAGCGGACTGCCCCCTGGCGAGATCTCGCCTATTTCATCGCTGCCAATAAAAAAGGCGCAGCCTCTGTCGAAGCTGCGCCCCTTTGACTCTAGCTGCAATCAGCGGCCGGCGAGCACCGGCATCACCCGTGGCCGCAGAATCTCACCGGCCACAGCAAGCAAGCCGATGGCACCCGCGATCCAGTACCACTGCACAACCGGATCGAACATCAGCCAACCCAGCGCATGCAGGAAGACCACCATGATCAGCACCGGGCTGACGTAACGCACCATGAACAGCCACAGGGCATAGCCGGCGGGAGGCAGGCCCAGCTCATCACGCATGATCTCGCCACGCAGTGAATAGCCGGCGAGTACCACCATGAAGATGCCACCGAGCGGCATCATCCAGCGCGATGTCAGGTAGTCCAGCCAGTCGAAGAAGTTCTTGCCCAGCGGCGTCCAGCCCGCCAGCAAGTTGAACGACAGCATCGCCAGCAGGCTGATCACCAGCAGCACCGCACCGGCCCCGACGGCCGCGCGCAGACGGCTGATGCCGTGCTTCTCGTTCAGGTAGGCAACCGTGGCCTCGATCATCGAGATGGCCGAAGTCAGCGCAGCAATCGACACCATGGCGAAGAACAGCACGCCGAATGCGGTACCGAAAGGCATTTGCTGGAAAGCCAGCGGCAGGCTCATGAAGATCAGCCCCGGTCCGGCGCTCGGGCTCATGCCGTTGGCGAAGATGATCGGGAAGATCGCCAGACCGGCCAGCAGCGCTACACAGGTATCGCAGATGGCAACCAGGAAGGTGGTACGGGCGATGGATTGACCATCGGGAATGTACGAGCCGTACGTGAGGATCGCCCCCGAAGCCAGGCTGAGGGTGAAGAAGGCATGGCCCAGAGCAGCCAGCAACGCCTCGCCGGTGATCTTTGACGCATCGAAGTGGAACAGGAAACCGAAGCCAGCGCTGAAACTGCCGCTGGTGAAGGCGTAGCCGACCAGCACGATGAGCATCAGGGCCAGGCCCGGCATCATCCAGCGTACCGCGCTCTCGATCCCCTTCTGCACACCTTTGGCCACGATCCACAGGGTCAGCAGCGCCACCAGCACGCTCCAGCCACCGAGCTGCCAGGGATTGGCGTTATGCGCCTCGAACACACCGCCAAGCGCCTCGACACTGGTAGCCGCCAGCGAACCGTCAAGCATCTTCCACGTATAGGCGAAGGCCCAGCCGGCCACCACCACGTAGAAGCACAGGATCATGAAACCGGCGAGCATGGCCATGCCACCGAGCACTTTCCACAACGGATTGCCACCGTTCTCGCGAACCACGCGGCCAATGGCATCGATGGGGCTGCCACGGCCACGGCGGCCGATGGCGATCTCGGTCATCATCACCGGAATACCGATAGCCAGGATGCACGCCAGATACATCAGCACGAAAGCGCCGCCGCCGTACTCACCGGTGATGTAGGGGAATTTCCAGATGTTGCCCAGGCCCACGGCGGAGCCGGTTGCAGCGAGGATGAAGCCCCAGCGCGAGAGCCAGAGGTTCTTCGGTTTTTCACGGGTCATGCGTCACCTGCTTGTTTTTATCTGTGACGGAATCGGACCCGCCGCGCTCGTGGCGCAGCGGAATGCAAGGCTTGGGTGAAGCCGGGAGTGTCACTGGGCGTCGGCTTGTACCTCCGGCGCGGCCATTTTGAAGGCCTCCAGGGGTTCACAGCGCGCCGCCATGGCGACGATGCGTGGGTACGCGGCAAGGTCACAGTTAAAACGCCGCGCATTATACAGCTGCGGAATCAGGCAGGCCTCCAGATATCCAGGCCGCTCACCGAGCGACAGACGCCCGTCGAATGCGGCCAGCCCCTGCTCCACCGCCGCCAGGCCGAGCGCGACCCAGTGCCGGTACCAGGCGTTCTTCGCCTCATCGGCAACACCCAGTTCATTGCTCAGATACTGCAGCACCCGCAGGTTGTTCAGCGGGTGCACGTCGCAAGCCAGATGCAGGGCCAGCGCCCGCACCCGAGCACGCTCGGCAGGATCGGCCGGCAACAGCGCCGGCACCGGGAAGATCTCCTCTAGGTATTCGATGATCGCCAGGGACTGGGCGATGCGTACGCCACCGTTCTCCTCGTCCAGCAAAAGCGGCAGCAGTCCCTGCGGGTTCAGCGCCCGGTAGTCGGCGCCGTGCTGCTGACCGCCATCCTTGAGCAGATGCACCGGCACCTGCTCATAGGCCAGGCCCTTGAGGTTCAATGCGATGCGTACACGGTAGGCGGCGCTGGAGCGCCAGTAGCCGTAGAGTTTCAACATTGCGAGTTCCTTTCGAAACGCAAACTGCGTAGGAGCGGCTTCAGCCGCGATGCTTTAAGCGACTGCTGGCGAATCGCGGCTAAAGCCGCTCCTACCGATCAGTGGGCGTCGTACTTTTCCACCACCTGATCGATGGCCCCGAAGATGCTCTGGCCAGCTGCGTCGAACATCTCGATGCGCACCCGGTCGCCGAACTTGAGGAACGGCGTTTTCGCCTCGCCCTGCTCGACGATCTCCAGCATGCGCTTCTCCGCCAGGCAGCTGGAGCCGGCGCTGCGGTCATAGTTGGACACGGTGCCCGAACCGATGATCGTGCCGGCGCCCAGCGGTCGGGTCTTGGCAGCGTGAGCCACCAGGGTCGGGAAGTTGAAGGTCATGTCCACACCGGCGTTCGGCTGGCCGAACAGCGCGCCGTTGATATGCGATACCAGCGGTCGATGCACCTTGCCGTCCTTCCAGCTTTCGCCGAGTTCGTCCGGGGTAATGGCCACCGGCGAGAAACTCGACGACGGCTTGCTCTGGTAGAAGCCGAAGCCCTTGGCCAGTTCGCCGGGGATCAGGTTGCGCAGCGAAACGTCGTTGACCAGCATCAGCAGGCGGATATGCCCGCCCGCTTCGGCCGGCGTGGCGCCCATAGGCACGTCGTCGGTGATCACCGCCAGCTCGGCCTCCAGATCGATGCCCCAGGCTTCGTCGGCCAGGCGGATCGGGCTGTGCGGCGGGATGAAGGCATCGGCGCCACCCTGGTACATCAGCGGGTCGTGCCAGAACGATTCCGGCATCTCGGCGCCACGAGCCTTGCGCACCAGTTCGACGTGGTTGACGTAGGCGCTGCCGTCGGCCCAGTGATAGGCGCGTGGCAGCGGGCTGTGACAGGCCGCCTGATCGAATTCGAAAGCGCCCTCTTCCAGCCCGTCATTGAGCCGCTGATAGACCGCCTCCAGCCTGGGCCGGGCGACGGCCCAGTCGTCCAGCGCAGCCTGCAGGGTAATGGCGATCTGTGGCACGAGTACGGCGCGGGTCAGATCGCGGGAGACGACGATCAGCACGCCATCGCGGCCTTGGTTCAGTGATGCGAGTTTCATGCTCAAACCTCGTAAGGTGCGCGATGCGCACCGTTGCAATCAGAGTCGGCGAACGGTTACAGCCCCGGTGCACGCCAGGAGTTGACGTACTCGGCCACGTCCACCGCTGCGGCGCTATCGCTCACCTCCAGGGCGCGACGGGTGTCGATCATGACCGCCACCTCGTCGATGAAGGTGGCCGGGTCCTCCTGGCTCTTCTTCAGCGCCTTGGGGTGCGGACCGTGTGGGAAGCCGCACGGGTGCAGGGTGACCATGCCCTGCTCGATGTTGTCGCGGCTGAAGAAATTGCCACGGTGATAGAACAGCACCTCGTCATAGTCGTCGTTGTTGTGGAAGAACGGCACCTTGAGTGCGCCCGGGTCGGACTCCACCGGCCGTGGGGTGAAGGTGCAGATGACGAAGCCATTGGCGACGAAGGTGGTATGCACCGACGGCGGCAGGTGGTAGCGATGACTGATCAGCGGGCGAATGTCGCGCCAGTTCAGGCGCACCACGGTGTTGTCGCCATGCCAGCCGACCACGTCCAGCGGGTTGAACGGGTAGGTCACGGTGCTGATCTGGCCGCGTCGCTTGATGCGGATCTGCCAGGTGTTCTCGTCCTGCTGCGCCTTGAAGGCGTCATCGATATGCGGATGCTCCAGCACCGCCAGGTCGAAGATCGCCTGCGGACCGAGCAGCCCCTTGTCCGGCAACTGGTAGGCGCCGTCGGTGTTCTCGATCAGCAGGAAATAGCTCGGCGTAGTGGCCTCGATACGCCAGGCGGTGCCACGCGGAATCAGCAGGTAGTCGCCGTCGCGGTATTCCAGATGGCCGAAGTCGCAATAGAAATGCCCGCTGCCTTCATGGACGAACAGCAGCTCGTCGCCGTCGGCATTGCGCACCAGATGGCGCATCGCGCCGTGGGTGCGCCACACGCGCAGCTTGACGTCGGCGTTGTGCAGCGTCAGCGGCGCCGCCAGCGGACAGTCGCGCTCGCTCGGGATGTCGTTGAAGTTGAAGGCATGCGGGCGCAGCGGACCTTGCCAGTCGACCCAGCCGGTGGGCGGATGCTTGTGGTGCAGGTGCGCGGTGGGGCCGAAAAATCCCTCACGGCCCATCTCGCGCTCATAGGTGCCCTGCGGCAGATCGCAATGCGCCTGGCGCGAGCACTCGCCTTCGCGCAGGGGGAAGCGAATCCATTGACGGCTCATGGCATCACTCCTCGGAGATCACACCGCGACGCAGCTGGTCTTCCTCGATGGATTCGAACAGGGCCTTGAAGTTGCCCTCGCCGAAGCCCTGGTTGCCCTTGCGCTGGATGATCTCGAAGAAGATCGGGCCGATCACCGTATTGGTAAAGATCTGCAGCAGGATGCCGTCATCGCCCGGCGCCCCGTCGATCAGCAGGTTCAGCTCGCGCAGGTCGTCCAGCGGCTCGCCGTGGCCCGGCACGCGGCTGTCGACCTTCTCGTAGTAGGTGTCTGGCGTGGTCATGAAGTCCACGCCATTGGCGCGCAACTGACGTACGGTAGCGTAGATGTCGTCGGTGGACAGGGCGATGTGCTGGATGCCTTCACCGTGGTATTCGCGGATAAATTCCTCGATCTGCGACTTGTCGTCGGCCGACTCGTTGATCGGGATGCGGATCTTGCCGCACGGCGCGGTCATGGCGCGGGAGAACAGGCCGGTGAGCTTGCCTTCGATATCGAAGTAGCGGATCTCGCGGAAGTTGGCGATACGCTCGTAGAAGCCGGACCACACGTCCATCTGCCCGCGGCGCACGTTGTGGGTCAGGTGGTCGATGCACTGCAGACCGACAGCATTGTCGTTGGGGCCGCGGCCTTCGATGTACTCGAAGTCGACGTCATAGATGCTCTTGTCGCCATAGCGGTCGACCAGATACAGCAGAGAGCCGCCGATGCCTTCGACGCAGGGAATGTTCAGCTCGCCGAAGTTGGCGTGGCTGCCCAGCAGTTTGGCCCCCTGCTGCTCGACGTAGGCGGCGGCCTGGGCGGCGTTCTTGACCCGGAAGGCCATGGCGCAGGCACTGGGGCCATGCTTTTCGCCGAAGGCACGTACGTGGCCGGTGGGGCTGCCATTGAGCACGATGTTGATGTCGTGCTGCTGGAACAGCCATACCTCTTTGGAGCGGTGCTTGGCGGTTTCGGTGAAACCCATGGCGGTGAACAACTGACGCAGTTGCTCGATACCTTCGGCAGTCGGTGCGGTGAATTCAACGAACTCGAAACCGTCGGTTCCGATGGGATTGTGCTGCTCGATCTTGGCCACGGCGTTCATCTTGCCTCCTGATTGTCATTGTTATGGCAGTGCACGAATGCGCTGCGGACAACCTCATAACAACCGAGCGCAGACGCGCTCTCAAGATGGCTTGCGACACTTCGACACAGCAGTCGAGCGCAACAGTGGCAAACTTTCGTTACGCCAGGCGCGCAATGCAGGCAACGCCCCGCCTGTCGTAAGAAAAACCTTACACCCCGGTCTGCCGGCTTGCCGCCGGCGCTCAAGCAGAACGCGAGAAGCTGTAGGCACGCTCGACCTTGGCCACCCGCGTAGCAAAGGCGGCGTACCAGTCGGCTCGTCCCTGTTCACGCACGGCGCTGTGCTCGGCATGCTCGCGCCAGGCACGGATGGCCTCCTCGCTCTGCCAGTAGGACAGCGTGATACCCAGGCCATCACTGCGCGCCGACTCCACACCGAGAAAGCCGGGCTGCTGCGCGGCCAGCTCCAGCATGCGCTGCGCCGCCTCTGCATAACCGGCGTCCACCTCGGCGCGCTGCGAGGTAAAGATCACCACGTAATAGGGTGGCTGCGGTGTAGAGGCAATCATGAGGCCATGGCCAGATGCGCCTCATGCACCGACTGCACCGCACAGGCACCGACCAGACCGGCGACCAGTGGCGGCAGACGCCCCTCCAGCGCCGCACGCTCGGGCTGGAACAAAGTGGCAATGAAGAACGGATGATCTTCCAGCTCGATGGCACGCACCGCCCCGGACTCGTCATGCCCGGAGGCCTTCAGCGCCTGTGCCATCAATGGCTCGACGAAGGCGTCAGCAAGGCCATAACGGCACAGGTACTGCTCGCTGATCTCGCGCACCCCGTACAGCTCGGCGATACGTGAACCTGACACCAGGTGAACATGTTCGCTGACATCCAGCAAGGCACAGGCCAGCGGAGCGATCAGGGGCGTTTGCGCCTGCGACGCCAGTTCGGCGTGCTCGACGTCAGTCCAACCCAGGCGGTTACGCGCGTATTCCAGCAAGGCGTGCTGGAAGCCGCCACAGGTACCGAGAAAGGGCACGCCCTGTTCGCGGGCAAAACGAATGGCGCGCAACGCACCCTCGGCAGAGGCATAAGGGCTGCCCGGCACGCACCAGATGCCGTCGTAGGCCATCAGCGCGGCGTCATCCTGAATACTGTCGGTGGCCAGCCAGTCATGCTCGACTGCCACACCCAGGGCCTCGCTGGCCAGACGCAACGCCTCGGGAATGGCCCGGTGCGCGGTGATCGCCGCATTGAAGTCCCCCACCAGAGCAACCTTGACTCGACACTTGCTGTACATGCGCTTATCCCCCTCTTGCATGGCGGTTTACCTGCCACTATAAGATGGCGCCTGCGCAACAATAATTGGCAAATAGACAAGCAGAGATTGCACGCATGCAATATAGAATCGAGCACGCCGACCTCTCCCTGGTGCTCGCCCTGGTGCGTGGTCGCTCCCTGGCGCGGGCCGCAGACCTGCTGCAGGTGGACGTCTCCACCGTGTTCCGCGCCGTGCGCCGGCTGGAGGCTGCTTTGGGAGTGGCGCTGTTCGAGAAAAGCCGTCGCGGCTACGAACCCAGCGAAACCGCACGCGCCCTGGCCGAACAGGCCGAACGCGCCGAGCAGGCGCTGGATGCCGCGCGCGTGGCCCTGGAACTGGGCAAGCAGGTGGTCAGCGGTACGGTGCGTCTGACCTGTACCGATGCGGTGCTGAGCAGCCTGCTGCTACCGGCAATGGCGCGGTTCATGCCCAACTACCCGGCGCTGGCGCTGGAACTGGTAACCTCCAATGACTTTGCCAACCTGAGCAGGCGCGACGCGGACCTCGCCCTGCGCCTGACCAATGAGCCACCGGAACATCTGGTGGGCCGACGCCTGGCCAGGGTGAGTTACCGGATCTGCGTCCGTGACGACGATCAGGACCGCAGCGACCTGACACGTCAGAGCTGGATCGCCCCGGACGAGGCGATGCCGGATCACAGCACGGTGCTCTGGCGCCTGCGCGAACTGCCGGGCGTCACGCCCAACTATCGCTGCAGCAGCATGTACGCCGTGGCCCAACTGACCCGCGCCGGACTGGGCGTTGCCGCCCTGCCCGACTTCGTGCTGCGCGCCCATCCCGACCTCAAGGCACTCGGCCCGCCCCTGGCCGGCTGCGACACCGAACTTTGGCTGCTGACCCGGCCCGACTGCCGCGCCTTGCGCTCGGTGCAGACGCTGTTCGAGGAGCTGAGCGAAGCCTTGATGGCGAGCGCTTGAGGCAAACGCCCGATCCGCCCATCTCGACTCGCAGGAATGGCTCCAACTGCGAACGACCTTGAGAAGTTCGCCGCATTCGTGGTCTTTTCGTTGCGCGGACGGGCAGCCAGCATTGCGCATTTCGCGGCTGAAGCTGCTCCTACAAATGCTATCCGTTAGAAGCGGCTGGGCGGCATTCCGCTTCAGCCGCGAAGAACACGCAGCCCACTCTTGGCCTCAACCCTGCTGCAAATGCCCATACAGCTTGGCGTACAGCCCGCCTTCGGCGATCAGCTGCTGATGGTCGCCATCCTCGGCAACGCTGCCGCCATCGAATACCAGTACCCGATCGGCCTGTTTCACCGCGCTCAGGCGGTGGGCAATGATCAGCGTGGTGCGGCCTTCGAGAAACTGCGCCAGCGCTTCGTGCAGGGCGTACTCGGTGGCGGCATCCAGCGCCGAAGTGGCCTCGTCGAGGATCACCACCTTCGGTTCAGCCAGGACCATGCGCGCAATGGCCAGGCGCTGGCGCTGCCCGCCGGAAAGCCGCACGCCACTGCGCCCGACCACGCTGTCCAGGCCCTGCGGCAGTTGCGCAATGGTGTCGTGGAGCTGGGCGATGCGCAGCGCCTGCCAGCAGGCCTCGTCGCTGCGCTCGCGGCCCATGGTGAGATTGGCGCGCACGGTGTCGTTGAACAGCGCCGGGTGCTGCAACACCACTGCGACATTGTCACGCACGCCATCCAGACCGATCTCCTCTAGCGCGCTACCACCGAAGCGGATACTGCCGGCCTGCGGCGTATACAGGCCGAGCAGCAGTTGCACCAGCGTGCTCTTGCCGCCACCGGAAGCACCGACGATGGCGACCTTCTCACCCGGATCGATGGACAAATCGAGACGATCCAGCACCGGTTCGTCGCCATAGCCGAAGGTCAGCCCGCGCACCTCGATACCCACCGTGTCACGTCCCCTGAACGGGTCGACACGCCCTTCGTACTGAGGTTCGTCCTTGCGCGCCAGCAATTCGTTGATCCGCGTCAGCGCGCCGCCGGCAGCATAGAAGGCGTATTGCAGGCTGAGCAGTTGCTCTACCGGGCCGATCATGAACCACAGGTAGCTGAATACCGCGAGCATCTGGCCGATGGAAAGGTCGGAGAACAGTACAGTGAGCATCGCCGCGGCGCGAAACACGTCGATGCCGAACTGGAACAACAGGCCACTCGCGCGATTGGAGGCGTCGCTCTTCCATTGCGAAGCCACTGCGTAGTCGCGCACCTCGCGCGCGCGCCCGCCGAGACGGCCAAGGAAGTAGCCCTGTCGGTTGCCGGCGCGTATCTCCTGAATTGCCTCAAGGGTCTCGGTCAAGGCCTGGGTGAAGCGCGAGGTGCTGTCGTTCTCCAGCTTCTTCAGGTGCTTGACCTTCTTGCCCAGCAGCACGGTGGCGTAGATCACCAGCGGGTTGAACAGCAGGATCAGCAAGGCCAGCTGCCAGTGCATCCAGATCAGGATGGCCGAGGTACCGACCAGGGTCAGGATCGCTACCAGAAAGCGGCTCAGGGTCTCGCCGACGAACTTGTCCAGGGTGTCCAGATCGGTGACCAGATGGGTGGTCACCGTACCGCCGCCCAGACTCTCGTACTCGCCGAGGGAAATGCGCCTGAGGCGTTCGATCAGGCGTATGCGGATGCGATAGACGATGTCCTTCGACAGTCTGGCGAACAGGCGCGCCTGCAATACGTTGAAGATCAGCGCCGAGCCGCGCAGCAACAGGGTCAACAGCAGCATCAGGCCGATATAACCGGCGGCGGTTTCCCACTGGGCCGGCAGGAAGTTGTCCATCACCCTGAGCGCGGCGTCGCCGTCGTGCAGCAGCACTTCGTCCACCAGCAGCGGCAACAGCAGCGGAATCGGCACGCTGCACAGGGTTGCCAGCACGGCGACCAGATTGGCCAGGATCAGCGCCTTCTTGTGACGCAGGGCCAGGCGACGGATCTCTGCCCAGCTCAACCGATCAGGCATGGGCAGCGCGCTCCAGCCAGCGGCCCAGCAGCGGAGACAACGCCTCGAGCGGCTGATAGCCGTTGGTCAGCAGCGCCAGCTGTCCATCGCGCTCGGCCAGCAGCGTGGGGAAACCGGCGATACCGAGATCCTGCACCCAGGCGAAGTCGGCAGCGGTAGCCTCCTGCATGGCCAGGCTGTCGAAGGCCTCGGCAAACTCGATACGCGGGACTCCGGCCTGCTCGGCCAGTTGCACCAGCACGCTGGCCTGGGTGACATCGACGCCCTCGGTGTAGAAGGCGCGCTGGATCAGCTTGAGCAGCGTCCAGGCGCTGAGTGCGTCGAGGTTGCGCGCAGTGACCAGCGCGCGACAGGCCGGTTCGGTGTCGTAGACGAAGCCTTCCGGCAGACCACGGTCGAAATCGAACAGCTGCCCGGTGCTGGCATTGACCGCCTGCCAGTAACTCAGGTAACGCACCCGCGCAGCCGCATCGACCGCCATCTGGTCGCAGCGCAAACCGCCAGCCACGATCTGCAACGGCACGCCGGCTGCCGCCGCCTGCTCGGCCAGTGCTTCGACCACCGGGGCAAAGCCCCAGCACCAGGAGCACATCGGATCCATCACGTAGAGCAGGCGGCTTGCCATGGCTCAGGCCTCGTTCAGTTGGCGGGGGTCACGGCCAATGGGATGCGGCTGGTTGCGCTGACGCGCCAGCTCGATCTGCTTCTGCCGCTCGCGGGCGCTCTGGCGGGTTTTCTCCGGCAGCGAATCCCAGCAGTGCGGGCAGCTGACGCCGGGGCTGTAGTACTCGGACTGGCGGTCTTCCACGGAGATCGGATTGCGACAGGCATGGCACTGGTCGTAGTCGCCTTCGGACAGGTCATGACGCACGGTCACGCGGTTGTCGAAGACGAAACAGTCGCCCCGCCACTTGGTCTGCTCCTGCGGCACTTCCTCGAGGTATTTGAGGATGCCGCCCTTGAGGTGATAGACCTCCTCGAAACCCTCGCCAAGCATGTAGCTGGAGGCCTTCTCGCAGCGGATGCCGCCGGTGCAGAACATCGCCACCTTCTTGTGCCTGCTCGGGTCGAAGTTGGCCTTGATGTACTCGGGAAATTCGCGGAACGACTTGGTCTTGGGATCGATGGCGCCCTCGAAGGTGCCGATGGACACTTCATAGTCGTTGCGGGTATCGATCAACAGTACTTCCGGGTCGCTGATCAGAGCGTTCCAGTCCTTCGGCTCGACGTAGGTGCCGACACGCTGGTTGGGATCGACACCGGGCACGCCAAGGGTGACGATTTCCTTCTTCAGCTTGACCTTGGTGCGATAGAACGGCTGCTCGTCGCAGTAGGATTCCTTGTGATCGATATCGGCCAGACGCGCGTCCTGGCGGAACCAGGCGAGCAGTGCATCGATGCCGGTACGACTACCCGACACGGTGCCGTTGATGCCTTCTTCGGCCAGCAACAGCGTGCCCTTGATGCCATTGTCGATAAGGGTTTGCAGCAGAGGTTCGCGCAGCGCCTGGTAATCCGGCAGGGAGACGAATTTATACAGCGCCGCGACAACGATCTTGTCGGTCATGAACAGTTCTCTCAGTAGTCACCCACGTAAAGGGCGGACTGGGCTCGATCCGCCGGGAAGCGGACCGGCGACTCAAACGAAAGCGCCGGCGTGGGCCGGCGCGGGGCAATTCTACCGCAGAGACGAAAACCTCGCACTCCGGCGGGGGACCAGGCGCAGCGACAGGTCGTCGCGCAGCGAAGTCAATGGTCGTGCTTGCTGCCGCCACGACAGCTCGGCGAGGCAGGCGCCACACCCTGCGCCGACCACTCCTGCGGCGTGTAGGTGTGCAACGCCAGCGCATGGATCTGCCCCATAAGTTCGCCGACGGTGGCATAGACCTTCTGATGTCGCTTGACCGCATTCAGCCCGGCGAACGCCGGGCTGACGATTACTGCCTTGTAGTGAGTTTCCAGACCGCGGCTGTGCATATGACTCTCGTCCAGCACTTCGAGATGCTCGGGTTCCAGCGCAGCAAGGGCAGCAGCGATCAGGTCTTGCTTGGACATCTTGGGCTCCATCAGGGTTGTTTCGGCAGGCCAAGCTCGCTGCTCATGTCAGCCAGCAGCTTGTTCACTTCAGGCACGGCGGATTCCAGCTTGCTCTGGGTAATCTGCGCGGACTGTGCGGTCAGGGTCGGCATCTTCTGCAGCACCTTCTGCCCCAGCGGCGATTCGTAGAAGGCGATCAGGTCCTTGAGCTCCTGCTCGTTGAAGTTGCTGGTGTAGAGCTTGACCATGTCCGGCTTCAGCTTGTCCCAGCCCACCGCCTTGTCCAGCGCGGCGTTGGCCTTGGCCTGATAGCTTTCCAGCACCGCCTTCTTGCCGTCCGGCGCCTGAGCAAAACGCTGGGCAAACATCTGCTGCACCTGACCGTACACAGGCACGGTCAGCTTGTCGGCGTGGGCCAGCTTGAGAAAACGCTCGGCATCGGCGGCGTGGCTGGCAGCATCGGCCATGGCCATGGATGCGCTCGCGCTGAGCAGAATGGCGGTGCAGAGTTTGGAGAAACGGAGCATGAGAAGGCGTCCAGGGTTATGAGTGAGTCTGGGTAGACTGCGGTGGGCGCATTTTGTGCCCTGCGTCCAAAACCCTCAAGCGATGCGAGTTGTGCACTGGCTCACAACGCCCGTGCAGACCGGCGCACCCACTGGTCAGTTGCCAAAATGCCAGTACTTGCCCATGCTTGGACGGGCTCGGCATCCTGCGCGACGTTCGCCGTTCTCATCAAGGCGTGCGCACCTCCCAACCGACATTTATATCGCCAGCCTGCGCACATACATGGACGTGCCCGATGACCAGCCTCACCTCTCCTGCGCCCTTTCCGCTCCAGCCGCTCTGCGACAGCAAGGGGCGTCTGCTGGACGAAGCCATTGGCTGGTCCAGCCGCCCGCAAGTGGACTGCGCCCTGCATGGCCATCTGGGAAGGCGCAAACGCTGGAACCACTGGTGTATCACCACACCACAATGGATGCTCTCGCTGACCCTCGCCGACCTCGACTATCTCGTCTACGGCGCGGCCTACTTTCTCGATCTGCAAACCGGCCAGTCGGTCGCCCACGCCCAATTCCGCCCTTTCGCACTGGGCTGCCAGTTACCCGATCTGCCGCTGGAGAGCCACTCCTTCACCCACTCTCGCCTGCAACTGCGGGTCGAAGAACACGCCGGCCGGCTGCGCCTTACCGCATCGGCCCCCGATATCGGTGGTCAGCCGCTGAATATCGCCCTGGACATTCAGCGCCCCGCCCACCTGCAATCGGTCAATCTGGTGGCGCCCCTGAAAAATGGCGGTTTTCATGCCACCAGCCGCCATTTGGGCCTGCCTACCGCCGGCACCCTGCAACTGGGCAGCAAGCAGTACAACTGCGTGCCCGGTCAGAGTTTTGCCGCGCAGGACTTCGGCCGTGGCGTCTGGCCGCTGAACAGCTACTGGCAACGCGCAGCCTTCGCTGCTGCTGGCGGTATCGCCGGCAACTTCGGCAGTGGCTGGCTGGATCACAGCGGCCTGTCGGAAAACGCCCTGTGGTTTGGTGGTGAAGTCGAGCAGTTGGACAGCGCGCTGCAGATCGTGCGCAGCTCGCAGGCGCCGCTGGCGCCCTGGCGCCTGGATAGCGAGGACGACCGCGTATCTCTGCGCTTCACCCCCCGCCAGTTGCACAAGGCCTGTCCCAGGTTCGGCCCCGCCCATGCCAACACCGTACAGCGCTTCGGCCACTATGATGGTGTGCTGCGTGGTCCGAAGGGCGAACGCGTCCCGGTAGATGGCGCCCTGGGATGGCTGGGTGAAACCCACGCCCGCTGGTAATCGAGGCAATAGATAAGTTGCGGAACCAGTCTCCGGCGGCGCGACCTAAACTGCCAGCTACCTATGAATTTGCCCCGGAGATCACCATGAGCCGCACCGAAACCGACAGCATCGGCCCCATCGAAGTCCCCAACGAAGCGTACTGGGGTGCGCAAACCCAGCGCTCGCTGATCAACTTCGCCATCGGCCAGGAGCGCATGCCGCTGGCCGTGCTGCACGCCCTGGCATTGATCAAGAAAGCCGCTGCGCGAGTCAACAGCCGCAGCGGCGAACTACCGGCCGACATCGCCCGGCTCATCGAGCAGGCTGCCGATGAAGTGCTCGAAGGCCAGCACGACTCGCAGTTTCCCCTGGTGGTCTGGCAGACCGGCAGCGGCACGCAGAGCAACATGAACGTCAACGAGGTGATCGCCGGCCGCGCCAACGAACTGGCTGGGGGTCAGCGTGGCGGCAAGAACCCGGTACACCCCAACGACCACGTCAACCGCGCGCAGAGCTCCAACGACTGTTTTCCCACGGCCATGCACATCGCCGCCGTCCAGAGCGTACGTAACTGCCTACTGCCGGCACTGGCCGAACTGCGTGACGGCCTGCAGGAACAGGCGCAGCGCCACGCCGATCTGGTCAAGACCGGGCGCACGCACATGATGGACGCCACCCCCATCACCTTCGGTCAGGAACTGTCTGCCTTCGTCGCCCAGCTCGGCCATGCCGAAGCGGCGATCCGTGCAGCCCTGCCGGCGGTCTGCGAACTGGCCCAGGGCGGTACCGCCGTCGGCACCGGGCTGAATGCACCGGCCGGGTTCGCCGAAGCCATCGCCGCGGAACTGGCAGCGCTCTCCGGTCTGCCGCTGACCAGCGCGCCGAACAAGTTCGCCGCCCTGTCCGGGCACGAGCCGCTGGTGCAACTCTCCGGCGCGCTGAAAACCCTCGCCGTGGCCTTGATGAAACTGGCCAACGACCTGCGTCTGCTCGGCTCCGGCCCGCGCGCGGGCTTGGCCGAAGTGCGTCTGCCGGCCAATGAACCGGGCAGCTCGATCATGCCCGGCAAGGTCAACCCGACCCAGTGCGAGGCGCTGTCGATGCTCGCCTGCCAGGTATTGGGCAACGACGCCACCATCAGCTTCGCTGCCAGCCAGGGGCACCTGCAGCTCAACGTGTTCAAGCCGGTGATCATTCATAACCTGCTGCAATCGATCCGCCTGCTCGCCGACGGCTGTCGCAACTTCCAGCAGCACTGCGTGGCCGACCTGAAGCCGGATGCCGCACAGATGGCCGCACATCTGGAGAACGGCCTGATGCTGGTGACCGCCCTCAATCCCCACATCGGCTACGACAAAGCCGCTGAGATCGCCAAGAAGGCCTACACCGAAGGCAATACGTTGCGCCAGGCAGCGCTGCAACTCGGTTATCTGACTGAAGAGGAGTTCGACCAATGGGTGCGACCACAGGACATGCTCGGAGCCGGGCAGCATGATTGAAGGCAAGAGCGGCGCCACGCCGCTGGAAGGCGATGGCAGGAGGATCCTGCTGATTCTCGGCACCCCGAAGAAGGACAGCCTCTGTCACTCCCTGGCCGAGGCTTACAGCCAGGGCGCCCGCAGCAAGGGGCATGTGGTGCGCCAGATAAAACTGGGCGAAATGCAGTTCGACCCGGTACTGCGCGACGGTTACGAGCAGAGCCAGAGCCTGGAACCGGACCTGCTCGAGGCCCAGCGGCTGATTCACTGGGCCGAGCATCTGGTGTTCGTCTACCCGGTCTGGTGGGGCGGCTTGCCTGCACTGCTCAAGGGCTTCTTCGACCGGGTCTTCCTGCCCGGTTTCGCCTTCAAGTACCGCAACCGTTCGCAGCTCTGGGACAAACTGCTCAGCGGCCGCAGCGCCGAGCTGCTGGTGACCATGGACACGCCGCGCTGGTATTTCCGCTGGGTCTATGGCGCTCCGGCACATCGGCAAATGGTGCGCACCATCCTCGGTTTCTGCGGTATCAGGACCCGCCGCCTGAGCGAATTCTCCCCGGTGCGTCCATCCAGCGAAGAGCAGCGTCAGAACTGGTTGCGCAAGGCACAAGAGCTGGGCACGAAGGCATGAAGCGCACGGCCTGGGTCGTGACAACAACTTGTTGATCTAGGGCTGCGGGCGCACCGCGGGCCCTCTGCCCGCCCACCACAGCGCCAGCGGCCCCAGTGTCAGCAGCAGGCCCATCAGCGAGAACGCCGCCCACCAGCCAAACAGCTGCTGATCACCCAGGACATCGAGCGTCATGCCAAACAGCAGCGGTCCGAGGAAGGCGCCGGTAAAACCGGTGCAGGAATACAGTGCCATCGCCGCACCACGGTGGCTGGCCGGAGCCACGCTGACCAGCCCGGCGGTCAGCGAGGCGGAGTCGGCCGTAACGGTGACCGCATAGATCAGGACCAACGGCAGCATTGCCCAGAACGGCAGGGCCGCCCCCAGGCCGACCACCGCAGCCAGCAGCGCGGAGCTGAGCATCACGCCGATCAGCCAGCGCTGACGCCCCAAGCGCAGGGCCAGTTCATTACCCACGATGCTCGCTGGCATGCCGATAAGCGTGGCCAGCATTGCCACCCAGGTGCCCGACAGCCAGGGATCGACACCCTGCAACCGCCCGGAGAACACCACGAAGGCCACCAGCCAGGCACGCAGCGCGAACAGCTCCAGGTTATGCATCGCATAGGCCAGGCAGTAAGCCAGCACTGCACGACTCTTCAGCGGTGCCAGATCCAGCAACTTGCGCGGGCTGTGCGTCACCACGGGTTTTGCCGACAGCCCCCAGTACACCAGTGCCCAGGCGAGCAGCGCACAGGCACCACTAAGCACTGCCGGCACTTGCCATCCGCCGAACCTGGCCAGCTCGCCGGACAGGGTGAAGGACAGCGCCGTACCCAGGCCGAAGCTGGCGGTATAGAAGGCAATTGCCCGCGACTGCGAAGCACCATCGATCCGCTCGGACAGCGCCTTGAGCCCCGGCATGTAGGTGCCCGCCAGGCCGATGCCGGCCAGCACGCGCCAGAACAGGGCAGACCAGAAGCCATCGGCGAAGACGAAACCGGCGCTGGCCACGGCCGTCAGCAGCATCGCCCACAGGTAAATCAGCCGCGCATCATGACGGTCGGTCAGCCCGGCCAGAACGGGCACGGTCAGCATATAGCCAAGAAAGAAGCCGCCGCCGATCCAGCCAGCTTCGGTATTGCTCAGCCCCCAGAGCACCTGAAACTGCGGCAGCAGCGCGGCGAACAGAGCGAAGCCGGCCATGCCGAGGGTTTCGGAGGTACACAGCAGCAGGGTAATGCGACGAGCGCTCATGCTTTTCTTGGGCAATGAATCAGAAGGCTTTGCACTGTAACGGCAAAGTCGCGCAAATCGGAAACCTTTTGTTACATCCGATTCAGGCCGTCGCCGGCTGGCTTACACTGTTGGGACGTTCCGGCAGCCAACCATCAGAAGGCTCTCGATGGCCCGCAGCGCACGGACCAGGTCATTGTACGCGCGGCGCCAGGCAGGGTCAGGCGTCGTCCAGCAGTTGCAGCAGGCGGTTGACGGTCTGCTGCAGTGGACCGGAGTTGTCGAGCGCAACGACGTCGCCCCTGTTCTGCTTCTGTAACTGGCGGCTGCGCACCAGGCGCTGTTCGATCTGCTCCGGCGTTTCCCGGCCACGGGCCAACAGGCGCTGGCGCAGCACCGTCTCGTCGACCTGCAGCAGCACGGCGATCAGCTGCGGATAACGCTGGCGGGCGACCTCGAGATGCCCGCGCGAACCATTGATCAGCACGTCGTGCCCGGCGCCCAACCAGTCATCGATCTCGCGCGGAATGCCATAGGCCAGCCCGTTGGCGCGCCAATTGAGGGCGAAGGCCCCCTCGCCCACCAGACGCTCGAACTGTGCCGGACTCACCCCTACGGCATCCTCTCCCACGGATTCGGCGCTGCGGGTGATCACCCGCCTGGCGAAACGGCAGCCGTGCGCCTCAAGTGATGTGCGCGCGGCTTGCAACAGGCTGTCCTTGCCCGAGCCCGAAGGCCCCATCAGATAGATCAACCTGCCCTGCATCAGAAACACCCTTAGCGCTTGGCGCCACGCCTGCCAGATCAGGCGATTGCCGACGGCGAATCATAGCCGGTGTCCGGCCCGGCAAGCATCCGGCTTTGCGTACAACCAGCTGGTCGGATGGACCGGCACCGGACGAGGCACCAATTTGAAGTTCTGCCGAGTACCACGCATTTCAGATAATTGGTGCTGGCATAAAGCCGCCACCTGAATCACAATCGACGTGCATTTGGCGTCAAGGAACTGTTCAGATGACCGACGGGTCGTAATGACGCAGAACGCGATACCGGTTGAACGGCTAGTGCGAAACACGGTCAAACCGGTGACAATCTCGACACTGACTACCAGTATCGCTCCCTGAACTAACCGGTAATGTATGCGCCCTATGAAACAGGCTATTTATTCCAGCCGTACGGCTGACAAATTTGTCGTTCGCTTGCCCGACGGCATGCGTGAGCGTATCGCTGACGTAGCACGCAACCATCACCGCAGCATGAATTCGGAAATCATTGCCCGTCTGGAGCAGAGCATGCTTCAGGAAGGCGCTCTGGATGACGACCTCAGTCTGCGCCTCGACAGCCCTGAACTGAGCCTCCATGAGCGTGAATTGCTGCAGCGTTTTCGTCAGCTGTCGCGCCGCCAGCAGAATGCCCTGGTCGCTCTGATCGCCCACGACGTGGAAATGGCCGCTGAAGAAGCCTGAAGCGAACCCATAAAAAAACCGGCCTTTGCAGACTGTGTGAAAACGTTCTGAACTGAACCGGTTCAATACAAACGCCTCGATTGATTCGGGGCGTTTGTGTTTTTACTGGTGCAATGATGCAAAGTGCAGCGCTCAGGTCAGCAGCTCGATCATGCGGCGTGCCCCGAGTACCGAAATAGCACGTTTGAGGTTGTAGGCTTGCACGGCCATCGCCATCTCTGCTCTCACCCCGCTGAAATGGCGCACTAGAAAACGACCGTTGCCCAGAATCCATTGTTTGAGATTGCCAAAAGGGTGCTCGACGATTGCTCGTCGCCGTCCCATCATCTCAGGGTGAGTTTCGAGTCGTTTCTCCATCCGCGCGAACGCCTCTTCGTTGGGATGGCGGCTGATATGACGCCGTTGGGCCTGTGTGCACTTGGCTTTTAATGGGCAGTTCCCGCAGTCCTTGGCACGGGCTGCGTAAAGGCGAGTGCCACGATTTAGCTGTTTGAGTGATAGGGTCTTGCCCGCAGGACATTGGAAGCTGTCGGTCGCAGGATCGTAAGTGAAGTCCTGACGCGCAAACAGTGTGCCGCCGCCCTGGTTGTTGGGCGCGCGATTCACGGGGACGAAAGCCGTAATGCCCGCTTCTTCGCAGGCCTGAAACTGCGCCCCGTTGGAATAACCTGCATCAGCCGTGACGGTCAGCTCAGACTGCTGCAGAACCGCCTGAGTCGCTTTGGCCATCGGCTCCAACTGCTGATTGTCGGTGCAGTCACTGGTCACTTCGTGATGCACGATCAGGCCATGCTCGGCATCGACAGCGCTCTGCACGTTGTAGGCCACGCAAGGGCTCTTGCCTGAGCAGCGCATCTTCTTGGCATCCGCTTCGCCTTCGACGAACTGTTCCAGGCCCTGCGCCTCCATCAGCGCTTTTACGGTCAAGTTATCGGCATGGCGATCCTGTAGCTGGCGTAGCGCCTGTTTCACCGCTGCCCGGTCAATCGTCTCTTGCGCGTCTTGTGCATCACCCTCATCAAGCTGGGCCAGGTACTGGGCAATGTGTTTTTCCAGCTTCGCTTGTTGACGCTTGAGCTTCTCCACGCTCAGGTGCTTGCGCAGCGAAGCTACCGCTTGGAACTTGCTGCCATCGATGGCCACCAGCTCCCCACTGATCAAGCTCGCCTGGCGACAGAACTGGACGAAAGCCTTGCAAGTCGCCTGAAAGGCCATGCTGTTGTCTTTGCGAAAATCCGCGATGGTCTTGAAATCCGGCGCCAGACGACCCAGCAACCACATCACCTCGATATTGCGCTGGCACTCCGCCTCCAATCGACGAGAGGAGCGAATGCGCTGGAAGTAGCCATATAGGTATAGCTTGAGCAAATCAGCTGGATCGTAGCCAGGGCGCCCAGTCTTGAGCGGCTCAGCCTTGCTGAACCCCAGTACCTTCAGATCCAGACGAGCCACATAGGCCTCGATCACCCGTACCAGGTGATCCTCCGGCACCAGCTCCTCCAATGTGGGAGGAAACAGGCTGCTTTGCTGACGACCTTCGCCCTGGATGTAGCCCATAAACGACAATGCCCCCATCGACTGATGGAGGCATTGTCTTCAGCTTGCTCTCAGACTGCTAGGTTTTCACACAGTCTGTTTGTGCCGGTTTTTTTATGGCTGCGGAAAAGGCGCGGAGCGAACTCCGCACCTCTCAACCCACGAAGCTGAGCAACACCCCCGCCGCCACGGCCGAACCGATGACCCCGGCCACGTTGGGTCCCATGGCATGCATCAGCAGGAAGTTCTGCGGGTTGGCTTCCAGGCCGACCTTGTTCGACACCCTGGCAGCCATCGGCACCGCCGACACACCCGCCGAGCCGATAAGCGGGTTGACCTTGACGCGGCTGAACAGGTTCATCAGCTTGGCCATCAGCACACCGGCCGCCGTGCCAGCGCAGAACGCCACCATGCCAAGCATCAGAATGCCCAGGGTCTTGAGCTGCAGGAAGGCTTCTGCCGACAGCTTCGAACCCACGGTCAGACCGAGGAAGATGGTGACGATGTTGATCAGCGCGTTGCGCGAGGTATCGGCCAGACGCTCGACCACGCCGGCCTCGCGGAGCAGATTGCCGAGGGCGAACATGCCGATCAGCGGCGCCGCATCGGGCAGCAGCAGACCGATCAGAATGCACAGCACAATGGGGAAGATGATCTTCTCGGTCTGCCCCACCGGACGCAGCTGCTGCATGACGATGGCGCGCTCTTCCTTGGTGGTCAGTGCGCGCATGATCGGCGGCTGCAGCAGCGGCACCAGGGCCATGTAGGCGTAGGCCGCAACCGCGATCGGGCCAAGCAGATCCGGCGCCAGCTTGGAGGTGACGAAGATCGAGGTCGGCCCGTCCGCGCCGCCGATGATGGCGATGGACGCCGCCTCCTTGAGAGTGAACTCCATGCCGGGAATCCCCAGCGCGGTGATCGCCAGGGCGCCCAGCAGTGTGCCGAAGATGCCGAACTGCGCAGCAGCACCGAGCAGAAGGGTCTTCGGGTTGGCCAGCATCGGACCGAAGTCGGTCATGGCGCCGACGCCGAGGAAGATCAGCAGCGGGAAGATGCTGGTTGGCAGCCCCACTTCATAGATCAGGTGCAGGAAGCCAGCACCCTCGGCCATGTTGGCCACCGGGATGTTCGACAGCAGACCACCGAAACCGATAGGGATCAGCAGCAGCGGCTCGAAGCCTTTCTTGATGGCCAGGTAGATCAGCAGCAGGCACACCGCGATCATGAAGACCTGGCCAGGCTCCAGATGGTACAGACCGGTGCTCTGCCAGAGCTTGAGCAGCTTTTCCATGGTGCGCTCCTCAGCCGATGGTCAGCAGGCTGTCGCCTACCGCCACCGCATCACCGACCTTGACATTGACGCCGCCGACGGTGCCCGCCTTGAAGGCGCGGATCTCGGTTTCCATCTTCATCGCTTCGAGGATGATCACCAGCTGGCCCTCCTCCACGGCTTGGCCAGGCTGCACCAGCACCTTGAAGATATTGCCGGCCAGCGGAGCCGCCTGCGGCTCGCCCCCCCCCGCTGCGACCGGGGCCGGGGCCGGGGCCGCAGCAACGTTAGCCGTGCCACCGACAGGCTTGATGCCTTCGATATCGCCACCTTCGTTGACTTGCACGACGAAGGATTTGCCGTTGACCTCGACGGTGTAGACCTCAGGCTTGCCGGCCTCGCGGGCAGGGGCCTCCTTGCCGGTCGGCACCGGTTCGAACGCCGCCGCGTTGCCGCGGTTTTCCAGAAACTTCAGACCTATCTGCGGGAACAGCGCGTAAGTCAGCACGTCGTCAATCTCGTCGGCGGCCAGCTTGATGCCCTTCTCCTGGGCGATGCCCTTGAGTTCGGCGGTCAGCTTGTCCATTTCCGCATCGAGCAGGTCGGCGGGACGGCAGGTAATGGCCTCGGCACCATCAAGCACACGCGCCTGCAGTTCGGCATTGAATGGCGCGGGCGCGGCGCCATACTCGCCCTTGAGCACGCCGGCGGTTTCCTTGGTGATCGACTTGTAGCGCTCGCCGGTGAGCACGTTGATCACCGCCTGGGTACCGACGATCTGCGAAGTGGGCGTCACCAGCGGAATGAACCCAAGGTCTTCGCGCACGCGCGGGATCTCGGCCAGCACCTGGTCGAACTTGTCCAGGGCGCCCTGCTCCTTCAGCTGGCTCTCCATGTTGGTGAGCATGCCGCCTGGTACCTGAGCAACCAGGATGCGCGAATCGACACCCTTGAGGTTGCCCTCGAACTTCGCATATTTCTTGCGCACTTCGCGGAAGTAGGCGGCAATTTCTTCCAGCAGTTCCAGGTTCAGCCCGGTATCGCGCTCGGTTCCCTGGAACATCGCCACCACCGATTCGGTCGGCGAGTGGCCATAGGTCATCGACAGCGAGGAGATGGCCGTGTCGACGTTATCGATACCCGCTTCCACAGCCTTGAGGATGGCCACGGACGACAGCCCCGCGGTAGCGTGGCACTGCATGTGGATCGGAATGGCCAGGCTGGCCTTCAGGCGCGAAACCAGCTCGAACGCGGTATAAGGAGTCAGAATGCCGGCCATGTCCTTGATAGCCACCGAGTCGGCACCCATGTCTTCGATCTGCTTGGCCAGATCGACCCACATATCCAGGGTATGCACGGGGCTGGTGGTGTAGGAGATGGTGCCCTGCGCATGCTTGCCCTGCCGCTTCACGGCCTTGAGTGCGGTTTCCAGGTTGCGCGGGTCGTTCATCGCATCGAACACGCGGAACACATCGACGCCATTGATGGCGGCGCGCTCGACGAATTTCTCCACCACGTCATCGGCGTAGTGGCGATAGCCCAGCAGATTCTGCCCACGCAGGAGCATCTGCTGGCGGGTGTTGGGCATGGCCTTCTTCAGCTCGCGAATGCGCTCCCAGGGGTCTTCCCCCAGGTAACGAATGCAGGCATCGAAGGTAGCGCCGCCCCAGGACTCCACCGACCAGAAACCGACCTGATCGAGTTTCGGTGCGATCGGCAACATGTCTTCCAGTCGCACGCGGGTGGCCAGGATGGATTGATGGGCGTCACGCAGCACCACATCGGTGATCCCGAGTGCTTGTTTAACGGCTGTCATACAGGTACTCCCTCTGAACCTGATCAACCGCGACGTGCGCGGTGCTGAGCAATAGCGGATTGGATGGCGGCCAGCGTTTCTGCATCCGGCTCATGGCTGGGCGAACCGGCGCTGGAAATTGAAGTGGAGACGGCAGGTGCCGGGGCAGGCGGAGCGAAGGTGGTGATCAGGCGTGACATCAGGCTGACCACACCCACCAGCAACAGCAGAAAGACAAACACGAAACCCATGCCGAACAACATGAGTTCGACACCCTCGAGCAGCAGTTCACTGGGGGTCATCTTGACTCCTCTGGCCAGCAGCTCATGGGCTGCATTCATCATTGATCAGGAGCGCCCGTGCTCGGTGCCCGGGGCGAAGCTGCCGAACCTTAGCCTGAAACAAGCGTTTGAAGCAAACCTCAAAAGCGTAGAATTGGCCCTTTATGTAGTGGTTCCTGTGCATCCACTACCAAAGGACGAGACAAGCCGCCGCGAGCAGCCTTTCAGGAAGCCGAACGCACGTCCGTATCGACTGCGGGCGCCAGCGCCAGAAGCTGCTTGAAGTGGAGCGCCTCGGCGCCAGGGGCGCGCCCGAAGAGCCGCTTGAACTCCCGACTGAACTGCGAAGGACTCTCATACCCGACGCTCTGCGCCGCGCTGATCGCACTCATATCGCTGCGTATCATCAGCAGTCTGGCCTGATGCAGACGCACGGCCTTGAGGTATTGCAACGGCGAGCGACTGGTCATGGCCTTGAAGTGTACATGGAAGGCCGGCACGCTCATGTTGGCGATCTCAGCCAGGCGAGGCACATCCAGTGAGGTCTGATAATCGCGATGTATATGCTGCAGGACGCGCGCGATGCGGCCGAAATGACTGTTCTGCGCCAGGGTAGCGCGCAGGCCACTACCTTGCTCGCCCTGCAGCACGCGGAAGACGATTTCACGCATGATCGACGGGCCTAGCAGGCGCACTTCGTCGGGGTCGGCCAAGGCCTCCAGCAGACGCAGCGTCGCGTCGCTCAAACGCGCATCCATCGGGCAGGAATAAAGCGTCGCCGGCGCGCTGACCGGGGGCTCACCCAGCTCAATCACCAGTTCGGCCAGCAACAGCGGATCGACCCGCAGGGCCACGCCAAGCATGGGTTCTTCGGCTATCGCCTCGGTTTCGATGGCAAACGGCAAGGGCAGCGCCAGGACAAGATAGTGCTGCGCATCGTAGACGTACATATTGCCGTCGTGCAGCCCTCTCTTGCGTCCCTGGATGACGATCACGATGCTCGGTTCGTACAGCGCCGGAGTCACCGGAAGTGGCCGGTTCGAGCGCATGAAGGTGACCCCATCCAGTTGCGCCGCCGTATACCCCTCCTCGGGAGCAAGACGCAGCATCAGCTCGACCATGCTCCGCCTCATGCTTTCGGACCTGGCACTCATGCCTCTGACACTCTCTTTTGAGGAAGACCGGCACATTGTAGGAAGCAGTCAATAGAAACAGGCAATCTCCAAAGAGTAACGAGACTTAGCAGGCGGCCCGCTCATGCCTAGCATGGAATCTCCATAAGACAGATGAGACCGACATGAGCAAAGTCATCCTCATTACCGGTGCCAGCAGCGGCATCGGTGAAGCAATCGCCAGACACCTGGCCAGCCAGGGCCACCATGTGGTCCTCGGCGCCAGACGCATCGAACGCCTGCAGACGCTGGTAGACGAGCTGCACGCACAGGGGCAACGCGCCTCCTGTCGCGCCCTGGACGTCAGCCAGCTGCATGACATGCAGGCCTTCGTCGAACAAGCCGAGGCGCACCACGGCCCCGTCGACGTCATCGTCAACAACGCAGGAGTCATGCCCTTGTCGCCGCTCAACGCCCTGAAGGTGGACGAGTGGAACCGCATGATCGACGTCAACGTACGCGGCGTACTGCATGGCATCGCGGCAGTGCTGCCCGGGATGGAACAGCGCGGGCGCGGCCAGGTGATCAACATCGCCTCTATCGGTGCCCATGCCGTATCACCGACTGCCGCGGTCTACTGCGCTACCAAGTACGCGGTCTGGGCCATTTCCGAGGGCTTACGCCAGGAAAACGAGCGCATCCGCGTTAGCACGATCTGCCCGGGCGTGGTCGAGTCCGAGCTGGCCGACAGCATTAGCGACGCCAGCGCCCGAGATGCGATGAAGGCTTTCCGCCGTATCGCCATCACCCCGGACGCCATTGCCCGTGCCGTGGCCTATGCAGTCGAGCAACCCGACGACGTCGATGTCAGCGAAGTCATCGTACGCCCTACCGCCAGCCCTTACTGAAAGGAACGCCTCAATGAAAGCACCCCAACCCCTGATCGCCCTCCTCCTTGGCAGCCTGCTCAGCCTCTCGGCCGTAGCAGACGATGCCACCCGGGAAAACGCCGCACTGATTCAGAAAGCCTTCGATGACTGGCGCGCCGGTCAGGGCGGCATCTTCAATCTGCTGGCCGACGATGCGGTCTGGGTCGTGGCTGGCAGTAGCCCCGTGTCGGGCACCTACCGCACACGCGAGCAGTTCGTGGAAGATGCGGTGAAACCCATCACCGACAAGCTGGCCACACCCATCGTCCCCACCGTTCGCCAGATCGTGGCGCAGGGGTCTCATGTCGTCGCACATTGGGATGGAGAAGCGACCGCCAAGGACGGCAGTCGCTATGAGAACAGCTATTCCTGGCACATGCAGTTGGAGAATGGCCGCATTACTCGGGTCACGGCCTTTCTCGACACCTGGCGCCTGGTCGGACTGATGAAATGATTACAGCAGGAAGATCGACGCCAGCCCCAGGAAGATGAAGAAGCCGCCGCTGTCGGTCATGGCGGTGATCATCACGCTGGCCCCCATGGCCGGATCGCGCCCCAGGCGCGCCAGAGTCATGGGGATCAGCACCCCCATCAGCGCCGCCAGCAACAGGTTGAGAGTCATCGCTGCGGTCATCACCACACCCAGCGACCAGCTGTCGTACAGGTAGTAGGCAACACCACCGATCACGCCCCCCCAGAGGATGCCGTTGATCAGGGAAACCCCGAGTTCCTTGCGCACCAGGCGCGCGGTGTTGCCGGTGCTGACCTGATCCAGCGCCATGGCGCGCACGATCATGGTAATGGTCTGGTTGCCGGAGTTGCCGCCGATACCGGCAACGATGGGCATCAGCGCCGCCAGAGCCACCAGCTTCTCGATCGAGCCTTCGAACAGGCCAATCACCCGCGAAGCAAGGAAGGCGGTGACCAGATTGATCGCCAGCCAGGCCCAGCGGTTGCGTACCGACTTCCACACCGAGGCGAAGATGTCTTCCTCCTCGCGCAGACCGGCCATGTTCAGCACTTCGCTTTCGCTTTCCTCTCGAATGAGGTCGACCATCTCGTCGATGGTCAGACGCCCGATCAGCTTGCCGTTCTTGTCCACCACCGGGGCGGAAATCAGGTCGTAACGCTCGAACGCCTGGGCGGCGTCATAACCGTCCTCGTCGGGGTGGAAGCTCACCGGATCGTCGGCCATGACCTCACCGACCTGTTTCTCCGGGTCATTGACCAACAGACGCTTGATCGGCAGCACGCCCTTGAGCACACCGTCGTAGTCGACCACGAACAGCTTGTCGGTATGCCCCGGCAGCTCTTTCAGACGACGCAGGTAACGCAGTACCACTTCCAGGCTGACGTCTTCACGGATGGTGACCATCTCGAAGTCCATCAGCGCACCGACCTGGTCTTCCTCGTAGGACAGGGCCGAACGCACGCGCTCGCGCTGCTGGGCGTCGAGCGACTCCATCAACTCATGAACGACGTCGCGCGGCAGCTCCGGGGCCAGGTCGGCAAGTTCATCGGCGTCCAGATCCTTGGCCGCAGCAAGAATCTCGTGATCGTCCATGTCGGCGATCAGGGTTTCGCGTACCGCATCGGAAACTTCCAGCAGGATGTCGCCGTCACGCTCGGCCTTGACCAGTTGCCAGACGGTCAGACGCTCATCGAGCGGCAGGGCTTCGAGGATGTGGGCGATGTCGGCGGGGTGCAGGTCATCGAGCTTGCGTTGCAGCTCGGCAAGGTTCTGCCGGTGGACCAGGTTCTCGACCCGGTCGGGGTGCTGGCCATCCTGACGGTGAGTCAGGTCTTCGACCAGCTTGTGCCGATGCAGCAGTTCGATCACCTGGGCCAGGCGATCCTGCAGGCTCTCTTGCGGCTTTTTGGCTTCTACTTCAGTCATAGCGCGCTCCACCCCCAGCTGGCGGGCACGCCAAAGGGGATCAATCAGGTCTTACACGATTGTGCGAGGGGAGTATTGAGTAACTACTGGGTAAGTCCATGGTGGTATTCCACAAGCCCCGGCGGGGCTGACGCGGCGAATGATAACACCGCAAAACAGCTTTGTACGTGACAAAAGCGCGGCAAGAACAATTGCTTGCATCGCAAACTTCGATCCCGCATGAAAACCTGGCTATGCGACGCCAGCCATGCGCGCCAAGACACCCTGGCAGATGAGAAAAATCGGTCTACCCTGAAACCTGCAACGTCACGGAGGACGATTCATGCGAGGACTGCCCTTCGCAGCACTATTCACCGCTGCACTTCTCTTGCCCCTTGAAGACAGCTCTGCCGCCAGCGTATTTCGCTGCGTGGATGCTGACGGCCATGTCACCTTCACCCGGCACGGTTGCACCAGCGACCAGGAACAGCATCTGCAGGATGCTCGCAACCATACGCCCGGCAGCGGCAAGGCCATCCCGCTGGCTGAGCCCGCGCGGCGCCAGACGAGCACAACAGCGAACGCCGGTGAGCTGGTCATAATCGGCCAGCAAGACGATGGCTGTGGCAACCTGCTGAGCAGCAGCGAAAGGCGCCAGGCGATCATTCGCAGAGAAATCCGCACCGGCATGAGCCGCTCAGATGTTGAAAACAGCCTGGGCAAGCCGGACAGAGTCACGGCCAGTAATGGACAGGAGCGCTACCACTATCGCTCGAAGCGCAAGGGCGGCAACAGTCGTCAGGTCAGCTTCGACGAAGCCGGATGCGTGAAGAAATGAGCGCAAAAAAAGGGCCTGCATTGCTGCAGGCCCTTTCGGTATGGCGGACTCAGGAGGATTCGAACCTCCGACCGCTCGGTTCGTAGCCGAGTACTCTATCCAGCTGAGCTATGAGTCCGTTTGGCGCTTTTAAACCAGATCACCGCTGGCTGAAACATGACCTTGCATCGCTGCAGTGCCATTTGAATATGGCGGACTCAGGAGGATTCGAACCTCCGACCGCTCGGTTCGTAGCCGAGTACTCTATCCAGCTGAGCTATGAGTCCGTTACAGATCACCCGAAAGCTACTGCGCTTGGTTATGCTTCGTTGAAACCGAACTCAGAATGCTCATTTAGAAAACTAAACTGCGCTTCTTCGTTCGCTTTCGCCTCGCCTACCCTTCGCTCGCCACGCTTTCGCGAGATCTTTGGCGCTTTTAGACCAGATCACCACTGGTTGAAACAAAATGGCTTGCAGTGATGCAAGCCATTTGAATATGGCGGACTCAGGAGGATTCGAACCTCCGACCGCTCGGTTCGTAGCCGAGTACTCTATCCAGCTGAGCTATGAGTCCGTGTGGTGCTTTTATACCAGATCACCTCTGGTTGATTCGCCAGCCCGGCTTACGCCCGACTCGCTGAATAATGGCGGAGAAGGGGGGATTCGAACCCCCGACACCCTTTTGAGGTGTACTCCCTTAGCAGGGGAGCGCCTTCGGCCACTCGGCCACCTCTCCGCAACACGGGGCGCATGATAAACATGTTTTCCCCGTTTGCAAACAAAAATTTGTAGAAAAATTAGTGGCTTGGTTCGTCACCCTTCTCTTTCTGGATGCGCTGGTAGATTTCTTCACGGTGCACGGCAACCTCTTTCGGCGCATTGACACCAATACGCACCTGATTACCTTTCACACCCAACACGGTGACAGTCACATCATCACCGACCATCAGGGTCTCTCCGACCCGGCGAGTCAGAATCAGCATTCCTTTCTCCTCACGGATTACATTTTTCAGGACAACAGTCTGCAAAAAAGAAAATGGCGCCAGCTCCCTGCTAAATCAAGCCTGAAAGCCTCCACCCAAGTATTGACCAGCCCGCGCAGAAAGAAAGTTCCCGCGAATCGGTCAAAAAAACGAAAGGCGCGGAACCAGCCGCGCCTTTCGGATCAGATCAATCACTCGCCCTGTCGGGCCGGAGCATCCAGCTCGAAGGCGGTATGCAGAGCGCGCACTGCCAGCTCCAGATACTTCTCCTCGATCACCACGGACACCTTGATCTCGGACGTGGAGATCATCTGAATGTTGATGGTTTCCTTGGCCAGAGCTTCGAACATGCGACTGGCGACACCGGCGTGCGAACGCATGCCGACACCGACAATGGAAACCTTGGCGATCTCGGTATCGCCCACGACTTCACGGGCGCCCAGCTCGTCAGCAGTCTTCTGCAGCACCGCCAGGGCATTGTTGTAGTCGTTGCGATGCACGGTGAAGGTGAAGTCGGTGGTGTTATCGTGCGCCACGTTCTGCACGATCATGTCCACTTCGATGTTGGCGGCGCTGATCGGGCCGAGAATCTTGAAGGCCACGCCGGGAAGATCCGGTACGCCACGGATGGTCAGCTTGGCTTCGTCGCGATTGAAGGCGATGCCGGAAATGATCGGCTGTTCCATGGATTCCTCTTCATCAAGGGTAATGAGGGTGCCCGGCCCCTCCTGGAAGCTGTGCAGCACGCGCAGCGGGACGTTGTACTTGCCGGCGAACTCCACCGAACGGATCTGCAGCACCTTGGAGCCGAGACTGGCCATTTCCAGCATCTCTTCGAAGGTGATCTTCTCCAGGCGCTGGGCACGCGGCACCACGCGCGGGTCGGTGGTGTAGACGCCATCGACATCGGTATAGATCTGGCACTCATCGGCCTTCAGCGCCGCCGCCAGGGCCACGCCAGTGGTATCGGAGCCGCCACGACCAAGGGTGGTGATATTGCCGTGCTCGTCAACGCCCTGGAAACCGGCGACGACGACGACACGACCAGCATCGAGGTCGGCACGAATCTTCTGGTCGTCGATCTGCAGAATGCGCGCCTTGGTGTGGGCACTGTCGGTGAGGATGCGAACCTGGTTGCCGGTGTAGGACACCGCCGGCACGCCACGCTTGATCAGGGCCATGGCCAGCAGGGCAATGGTCACCTGCTCGCCGGTGGACACCATCACATCCAGTTCACGCGCTACCGGCTCGCCGTCGGTGATCTGTTTGGCCAGATCGATCAGGCGGTTGGTTTCGCCACTCATGGCGGACACCACGACGACGATGTCGTCGCCCTTCTCGCGGAACTTCTTAACCTTCTCGGCCACCTGCTGGATACGCTCGACGGTGCCGACGGAGGTGCCCCCAAACTTCTGTACGATCAAAGCCATTTCAAAAAGCCGCCTGATTCCTCAAGGGCGCCCATTAAACCCGCATCGGGTCACACTGCCAAGGCCCGCCGGACGCACTGCGGGCCCCGCTTTCACGCTACCTACGAAGCCTGCTCGACCAGCGTCGCTGCCAGAGCCAGGGCCTCATCCAGCTTGCCGGCATCAACGCCGCCACCCTGGGCCATGTCCGGGCGACCACCGCCCTTGCCACCCACGACTGCTGCGGCCTGACGCATCAGGTCACCAGCCTTGAGCCTGGAGGTCAGGTCCTGGGTGACACCGGCAACCAGCACCACCTTCTCCTCGAACACGCCACCAAGCAGGATCACTGCGCTGCCCAGCTTGTTCTTCAACTGGTCAACCAGCGCCAGCAGTGCCTTGCCGTCCAGACCATCGAGACGCGCTGCCAGCACCTTGGTGCCCTTCACGTCCACGGCCGAACCGGCCAGATCGTTGCCCGCAGCACTGGCGGCCTTGGCCTTGAGCTGCTCCAGTTCCTTCTCCAGCTGGCGGTTGCGCTCGATCAGCGCCGACAGCTTGTCGAGCACGTTGTCGCGGCTGCCCTTGACCAGAGATGCAGCTTCCTTGAGCTGCTCCTCGGCGCCGTTGAGGTACGCCAGCGCCGCTGCACCGGTGACCGCCTCGATACGGCGCACGCCTGCAGCCACACCACCTTCGCTGGTGATCTTGAACAGACCGATGTCGCCGGTACGGGAAACGTGGGTGCCACCGCACAGCTCGACGGAGAAGTCCCCGCCCATGCTCAGTACGCGTACCTGGTCACCGTACTTCTCGCCGAACAGCGCCATGGCCCCCTTGGCCTTGGCGGTTTCGATATCGGTTTCCTCGGTCTCGACAGCCGAGTTCTTGCGAATCTCGGCATTGACGATGTCTTCCAGGGCGCGGATCTGGTCCGGCTTGATCGCCTCGAAGTGACTGAAGTCGAAACGCAGACGCTGGCTGTCGACCAGCGACCCCTTCTGCTGCACGTGCTCGCCGAGCACCTGACGCAAAGCTGCGTGCAGCAGGTGGGTGGCGGAGTGGTTCAGCGCGGTGGCCTGGCGCACGGACGCCTCTGCTTCGGCCTTGACGCTGGCGCCCACGGAGAGGCTGCCCTTGGCGAGCACACCGTGATGCAGGAAGGCACCGCCAGCCTTGGTGGTGTCGCGCACGTCGAAACGCACGCCGGCGCCTTCCAGGTAACCGCAGTCACCGATCTGACCACCGGACTCGGCGTAGAACGGGGTCTGATCCAGCACCACTACGCCCTCTTCGCCTTCGGCGAGACTGTCGACCGCAGCGCCGGCCTTGAACAGGGCAATAATCTTGCCGCTGCCGCTGGTGCCTTCATAGCCGAGGAAGCGGGTATCGGCGTCGACCTTGACCAGGCTGTTGTAATCCATGCCGAAGGCGCTGGCGGAACGGGCGCGTTCACGCTGCGCTTCCATCTCACGTTCGAAGCCTTCTTCGTCCACCGACAGCTCGCGCTCACGGGCGATGTCGGCAGTCAGGTCGACCGGGAAACCGTAGGTGTCGTACAGCTTGAACACCACGTCGCCAGGAACGACGCTGCCTTTCAGTTCGGCCAGGTCCTGCTCGAGAATCTTCAGGCCCTGCTCCAGGGTCTTGGCGAACTGCTCTTCTTCGGTCTTCAGCACGCGCTCGATGTGTGCCTGCTGCTGTTTCAGCTCAGGGAAGGCTTCGCCCATCTCGGCCACCAGGGCGGCGACGATCAGATGGAAGAAACTGCCCTTGGCGCCCAGCTTGTTGCCGTGGCGGCAGGCGCGACGAATGATGCGGCGCAGCACGTAGCCGCGGCCTTCGTTGGACGGGGTTACGCCGTCGGCGATCAGGAAGCTGCAGGAGCGGATGTGGTCAGCCACCACCTTCAGCGAGGCCTGGCCTTCGTTGGCGCAGCCAATGGCCTTGGCCGAAGCCGCCAGCAGGTTCTGGAACAGGTCGATCTCGTAGTTCGAGTTGACATGCTGCAGCACGGCGCTGATGCGCTCCAGGCCCATGCCGGTGTCCACGCTCGGCGCCGGAAGCGGGTGCAGTACGCCGTCCGCGGTGCGGTTGAACTGCATGAACACGTTGTTCCAGATTTCGATGTAACGATCACCGTCTTCCTCCGGGGAACCGGGTGGGCCGCCCCAGATGTGTTCGCCGTGGTCGAAGAAGATCTCGGTGCACGGGCCGCACGGGCCGGTATCGCCCATCGCCCAGAAGTTGTCGGAGGCGTACGGCGCACCCTTGTTGTCACCGATGCGGATCATCCGCTCGGTAGGGATGCCGACTTCCTTGGTCCAGATGTCGTAGGCCTCGTCATCGGTGGCGTAGACGGTGACCCAGAGCTTTTCCTTGGGCAGGTTCAGCCACTTCTCGGAGGTGAGGAACTCCCAGGCGTAATGAATGGCGTCGCGCTTGAAATAGTCGCCAAAGCTGAAGTTGCCCAGCATTTCGAAGAAGGTGTGGTGACGCGCGGTATAACCGACGTTCTCCAGGTCGTTGTGCTTGCCGCCGGCACGCACGCACTTCTGGCTGGTGGTGGCGCGGGTGTAGGCACGCTTCTCCAGGCCGAGGAAGCAGTCCTTGAACTGGTTCATGCCTGCGTTGGTGAACAGCAGGGTCGGGTCGTTCGCCGGGATCAGCGAGCTGGAAGCGACACGGGTGTGCCCTTTTTCTTCGAAGAAGCTCAGGAAGGCTTCACGGATTTCTGCGCTTTTCATAGGGGTATCCACGGAATCAGGCGGCCACGGCAAAAGCCGGCAAAGGGCCGCATTATATCGGGCCTGTCGCTTGCGGCTAGTACCTTGTTGATAGCCGACAGCTATGGACTGTCGGCATCTTGTTCAATGAGAGCGAAAAGCGGCAAAAGCCTCGATCACCTGCTCGGTCTGCTCGGCACTGACGTCCAGGTGCGTGACCAGACGCAGGCGCGGCGCGGCAGTGACCGCAATGCCGCGTTCGGCCATGAAGGCCTTGATCTGCCCAGCACGCTCGCCGAGCTGCACATAGACCATGTTGGTCTGCACCGGCTCGATGCGGTAGCCCAGCTCGGTCAGTGCAGCGCCCAGGCGCGCCGCATTGGCATGATCCTCGGCCAGACGCTCGACCTGATGCTGCAGGGCGTATAGCCCAGCCGCCGCCAGCACGCCCGCCTGGCGCATGCCACCACCGACCATCTTGCGCAGGCGCCGCGCCCTGCCAATCAGCGCAGCGCTGCCGCACAGAACCGAACCGACCGGCGCGCCAAGGCCCTTGGACAGGCACACCGAGACCGAGTCGAAATGCCGGGCGATCTCGCGTGCCGGCACACCCAGCCTGACCGCTGCGTTGTACAGACGCGCCCCGTCCAGATGCAGCCCCAGACCACGGCGGCGGGTAAACTCACGGGCAGCCGCCAGGTAATCGAGCGGCAGCACCTTGCCCTGCATGGTGTTTTCCAGCGCCAGCAGACGGGTGCGGGCGAAGTGGAAATCGTCCTCCTTGATCGCCGCTTCCACCTTGGCCAGGTCCAGCGAACCGTCCGCCTCGCCCTCGATCGGCTGCGGCTGGATGGAGCCGAGCACGGCGGCACCGCCGCCCTCGTACTTGTAGGTATGCGCCTGCTGGCCGACGATGTATTCGTCGCCGCGCTCACAATGCGCCATCAACCCCAGCAGATTGCTCATGGTGCCGGTAGGCACGAACAGCCCGGCCTCGAAACCAAGCTCCGCCGCCAGCCAGGCCTCCAGGCGGTTCACCGTGGGATCTTCGCCATACACATCATCGCCCAGCTCGGCAGCCAGCATGGCTTCGCGCATGGCGGCGGTAGGTTGAGTCACGGTATCGCTACGCAGGTCGATCATGGGCATGACAGGCTTCCCGATTTGTTAGGCGAAAAGCCCATGCTAAAGCGCTCACTCGTATGGTGACAGATACAGTTGAGCGAGAAAGCGCCTTGCCAAGGCCACATTCTGAACGAGTTCCAGGAAGGCGTGCTCGCAGCGGATTGCAGCCAGGCTACACCAGACCGGCACCATCGTCAGGGACGATGAGAATGGCGGCGCGCAGTCCATTTCTGACCTTGGGATTGGGAAAGATGATGCGCGCACCCTGCTCTTCCACTATCCAGCGGGTGTCGGCGATATCTTCAGCGAGCAGGTAGCCAGGCTCCAGTTCGGTGAAGTTCTCGATATCCGCCGGCAGGTGCAGCTGGAAGCTGTCGCTGTGCTTGATGACCTCACGCGAAACCGAGAACAGCTGCATGCCATCGAGTGTCGGCTCGCCCGTGATGACCTCGCGCCCCTCGATCAGAGCGTGCAACGCGTTCTCCAGCAGGTCGAGGTTGACCAGCTGGTTCTGTCCGAACGCACGCGCCTTGCCCAACTCCAGGGTGAAGGCCTCGGCGCCGAGCTGCGCGTAGGTGTAGGCGCTGAAGGTGATCGACGGCTTGTTCTGCAACAACACCGCCTCGATACCGGCCGCGCGCAGGCGCTCCAGCTCGCGACGCGAGTGGCTGCGCCCCTCCTGCCAGGGATACAGAGCGAACTGCTCGATCCTGGAGCCACGGATGGCGGTGTGCAGATCATAGTGCAGGCGCGTACGACCGCTGTCCCTGCCGAAGAAACTGGCCGCCAGGTGCTCCAGATCACAGGCCCTGATGGCCTCGAAGCCGCTGGACTGTTCGTGCCGGCCGTTGAACAGGCGATTGAGATCCTGCTCGACATAACGCTCACCGCGCCGTATGGCCTCGGGGTTGCCGAACAGAAAGAGAACGCGCGCCGCCGGACGCAGCTCGTTGCGTGCGATGCCGCGCAGAAGACGGTCGAGCAGCTCGATGGGAGCGGTTTCGTTGCCGTGGACGCCCGCTGACAGCAGCAGATCGAGGCCATTGTCGCGCGCTGCAGGCGGGGTCACCTCCAGCGCACCTTCGTCCAGCCAGCGCAGGCGCGTGCCATCGGGGGTCAGTTGAATCTTCGCCGACGGCTCATGGCCGGCCAGGGTCAGTTCAAGCAGTTTGCCGAGGGCAAGCATCGGACACTCCTCAGGACTTAATGATTGCAGTCCGGACCATGCACATGATCATCGTCATCGGCGATCGCCGGCTCCATCTCCAGTTGCAGACTGACCAGGTTGGTGGCCTGCGGACGCAGCAGCAGGTTGGCGTACTCGGTATCGCCTTCCTCCACATCGACGCCGATCAGCAACTGATCGCCAACGGCCTGAACCCACAGCTCCTTGCCCTGCCAGACTACGGCGAAGCGGCTGCAGGAAGTTTCCAGTTGGGTGCCGTCGTTATCTTCAAGAATCAGTTGCAGCGCGTCGCTCATAGGATCTCCGGGAGAGTAGGTTGAGCGGATGTAACAAGCGACACCCGCCCTGAAGGTCAGTTCAGTTGGAAAGGATAGACCGAGCCCAGTTTAAGGATCTGCGTCAGCTCATCCAATGCCGTGCGGCATTCCGTCAGCAGTTGCGGGTCGGCCAGGTCGGCTTCGCTCAGACGGTCGCGGTAGTGCTTGTCGACCCAGGCCACCAGCGTATCGTGCAGCGCATCGCTCATCACCACACCCGGATTGACCGCAGCCAGCTCCTGCTCGTTGAGTGCCACGCGCAGACGCAGGCAGGCCGGGCCACCGCCGTTCTGCATGCTCTGCTTGAGGTCGAATACCCGCACCTCGCGGATCGGCCCGCCGCTCGTGGTCAGTTGTTGCAGATAGCGCCAGACGTTGGTGTTGTTGCGGCACTCTTCCGGCACTACCAGCAGCATGCTGCCATCGGCGCGCGTCAGCAGCTGGCTGTTGAACAGGTAGGAGCGTACCGCATCCTGCACACTGACGGCGGAGCCCGGTACACACACCGCCTGGAAATTGCCGCCGCGCCGCGCCAGCTTGTCGCCCAGTTCGGCGAGCACCCTGTCGGTATCGAGGAAGGCGTCCTGGTGATAGAACAGCACCTCACCATTGCCCACGGCGATCACGTCGTTGTGGAACACGCCCTGATCGATCACCGCCGGATTCTGCTGGGCATAGACCACGCCCTCCTCGCTCAGCCCGTGCAGGCGCGCGACCGCCTGACTGGCCTCCAGGGTCTGCCGCGCCGGGTAGCGGGCCGGCGCCGGGTAGCGTGTATCGAAAGCGCTGCGCCCATAGACGAAGAACTCAACCCCGGCATCGCCATAAGCCTTGCAGAAGCGCGTATGGTTGGCCGCGCCTTCGTCACCGAACTGCGCTACTGCAGGCAGTGCCGGGTGATGGGCGAAGTGCGCCTGGTTGGCGAACATCGCCTGCAATATGCGGCTGGTGGTCGGGTGTTCGATGCTGCGATGGAACTTGCAGTTGAGATTGGCCGCAGTGAAGTGCACGCGCCCATCGGCCGTATCGGCACTGGGGCTGACGGTGCAGGAATTGGCCGTCCACATGCTCGATGCCGAACAACTCGCCACTAGCAACGGCATGGCTTCGCGCGCAGCCCGCTGGATCACCTGCGCATCACTGCCGGAAAAACCCAGGCGACGCAGCGCGGCGACATCCGGGCGCTCCTGCGGAGCCAGCACGCCCTGCTTGAAGCCCATGTCCATCAGCGCCTTCATCTTCGCCAGGCCCTGCTTGGCGGCTTCCCTGGGGCTGGATACGGACTGGCTGTTGCTCTGCGAAGCCACGTTGCCGTAAGACAGCCCACCGTAGTTGTGGGTCGGCCCGACCAGGCCGTCAAAGTTCATTTCATAGGCCGACATCACAGAGTCACTCCCGGGGTCAGGGTCGCGGGCAGAGCCAGGCTTTCGCTTTCCAGCCCGGCAACCGGGTAGGCACAATAGTCCGCGGCGTAGTAGGCACTGGCGCGATGGTTGCCCGAAGCGCCGATACCGCCGAATGGTGCAGTGCTGGCGGCGCCGGTGAGCTGCTTGTTCCAGTTGACGATGCCGGCGCGGCTTTGCAGCCAGAACTGCTCGAAGCGCGCGCGCGAGTCGGACAGCAGGCCCGCAGCCAGACCGTAAGCGGTGGCATTGGCTTCGGCGATGGCAGACTCGAAGCCGTCGTAGCGGATCACCTGCAGCAGTGGGCCGAAGAACTCCTCGTCAGGACGTTCGGCAACAGCGGTGACATCGAGAATGCCCGGTGTGAGCAGCGCGGCATCGGCCTTTGGCTGCGTCATTGCCAGCAGCGCCGTGGCGCCGCCTGCCAGCAGATTCTGCTGCGCCTGCATGAGCTGGGCGGCGGCCTGCAGGGAAATCACCGAACCCATGAAGGGTGCCGGCTGCTCATCGAAACGACCGACCCTGATCTGCCCGGCAACCTGCACCAGACGCGCCAGCAGGGCATCGCCCCACTCCCCCTGCGGCACCAGCAGACGGCGGGCGCAGGTGCAGCGCTGGCCAGCCGAGATGAAGGCGGACTGGACGATGGTGTAGACGGCGGCGTCGACATCGCCCACCTGATCGACGATCAGTGGGTTGTTACCGCCCATCTCCAGCGCCAGGATCTTGTCCGGGCGGCCGGCGAACTGGGCATGCAGCAGGTTGCCGGTGCGGCTGGAGCCGGTGAAGAACAGCCCGTCGATACCGGGATGGCCGGCCAGCGCCACACCGGTTTCACGGCCGCCCTGCAGCAGGCTGAGCACGCCTTCGGGCAGCCCCGCCTCGATCCAGCATTGCACGGTCAGCTCGGCGACCCTGGGCGTCAGCTCGCTGGGTTTGAACAGCACGCAGTTGCCGGCCAGCAACGCCGGCACGATATGCCCGTTTGGCAGGTGCCCCGGGAAGTTGTAAGGCCCGAACACCGCCACCACACCATGCGGTTTGTGCCGCAGCACGGCCGTAGCGTCGCCCAGCGGACTACTCTTTTCGCCGGTACGCTCGCGGTAGCTCTGGATGGAAATGGCGACCTTGTTGATCATGCTGGTCACTTCGGTGGCCGCTTCCCACAGCGGCTTGCCGGTCTCTTCGCCAATCGCCCGCGCTACCTCGTCGGCACGCGACTTCAGGCAGGCGGCAAAACGCTCCAGCACGGCGATACGGCCATCCAGGGAATGTGCCGCCCATAGCGAAAAGGCTTCACGCGCAGCGGCAACGGCTGCGTCTACCTGCGCGGCAGAGGCGCCCTGCCCCTGCCAGAGCACGGCCTGACTGACCGGATCGAGCGACTGCAGAGACTCGCCCTGGCCGGGCTGCCACTGACCTGCAATGTAATGAGTGTTCATCTTGTTCTACCACTCCCAGCATTTTCCGGCGGCCAGCCTGGGCCACCGGGCAAAACCAATGACTCAGCCGTGCGCCGCCAGCGGCACGGCACGTACCTGATCACCAGCAGAAAGGCGCAGGCGCTTGGCCGTCAGCGGATCGACCACCAGCGTGCCGGCCGCCAAGCGCGCAGGAGCAGCAGTAATGCGGCAGTCCTGACACTTGCGGTTGTGCACCAGGAACGGTTCGGCGTCGTCGCCTGGCGTACCGATGGCCAACACCAGATTCTGGCTGTCGCGCACGGCGCGAATCTTCGCGGTTTCCGCCTCGATGGCAGGCCCCGCGTCGAAGATGTCGACGTACCCCTGATAGCTGAACCCCTCGGCCTTGAGCATGGCCAGCGCCGGCTCGGTATCGGGGTGCACCCGGCCGATCACGGCACGCGCACTCTCGGACAGGAAGCAGGTATAGAGCGGAAACTTTGGCATCAGCTCGGCGATGAAGGCCTTGTTGCCTACGCCGGTGAGGTAATCCGCCTGGGAGAATTCCATCTTGAAGAAATGCCGGCCGAGGCTTTCCCAGAAAGGCGAACGCCCGCGCTCGTCGGACATGCCGCGCATCTCGGCGATGATCTTGTCACCGAACAGTTCGCGAAACTCGGCGATGAACAGAAAGCGCGCCTTCGACAGCAGGCGACCATTGAGGCCATTGCGATGATCGGCATGCAGGAACAGCGAGCACAGCTCGGAGTTACCGGTCAGGTCGTTGGCCATGAACAGCGTCGGCACCTGGCGATGGATGTTCAGTTCCTGCGAGGCGCTGACGGTCAGGCCGACCCGGTAGTTGTACCAGGGTTCGCGCAGGCCGACAGCACCGGCCACTGCGGAAATGCCCACCACCTGGCCGTCATCGGTCTCCAGCACGAACAGGTAGTCGGCATCGGCACGTTCGGCCTCGCCGCGAAAGGCCTTCTCCGCCCAGCCGACCCGGTGCGCCAGGCGCTCCTCGTTGGCCGGCAGCGTGGTCAGGCCAGCGCCGGTGCTGCGAGCCAGGTCGATCAGGGCAGGCAAGTCGGCACTGCGCACGGGACGAACGATCATAAATCCTCCAGATTTCTCAAGAGCACCGCCGGCACTCTCATCTGCCCACGAAGGGCGCTCTCTCCAGTCGGAGCAGAGCCTGTCAAACCGCTACCAGCCTGACGCTGGCGCCTTCACCGACACCCAGTGTCTCGGCCGCTTCCGCACTGAGCACCACGGGCTTGCCCGGCACCCAGTCAAGGTCGGCGACGATGGCGCGGAAATCCTGCAGCTGGCCGTTGCTGACCAGATACTGACGGCCACCGGCCTCGGCCTCACCGATGCGCACAGGCACCAGGCGGCTCTGGGCGATGCTGCGGATGCCCGACGTGCGCGCATGCAGTGTCGGGCCACCGTCGAAGATGTCGATGTAGTGATCGGTCTCGAAGCC